>JACMLB010000152.1 GCA_014379805.1 Rhodospirillales bacterium
GCGCAAAGCACCCCAACCGCGCAATTTTTCCCTTCCCAAGCTCTGAATTCTTATGTAAAAGGTGCGCCTCTCGCGACGGACCAGCCCTTTCCAAGGTGCCCCGCCCGTCGCACCGGCAAGCGCCGCTTGTTGGGGGATCGTCTAACGGTAGGACAGCGGACTCTGACTCCGCCAGTCTAGGTTCGAATCCTAGTCCCCCAGCCACCATTTTTTCCAATAAAATCAATGACTTAGCTGTCCAATCTATAGGCGGAAATCCGTCTGCAATTGGGTTCCACCCAGTACCAAAAATTTACACGTGATTACAATGGCTTCGCATGGAAAACCATAGTTTTGTCATTGAGTGGCAATACTTCCATGCAACACTGATGCAACACGCGACACCAAAACGTTGCTCGAGTGTTCGCGGCGATGGTGCTGATCTGTTCACGGTGTGAAGTCGTAATTCCAAACCTGCTGTCGCATCGAATATGTGAACGGCCTGGAAGGTAAATTCCAGGCCGTCGCTGATAGCTTGAGTGTGGAGGTGGTCAGGTTGCAATCAGCCAGGCCATGTTGGGCAATGCTCTAGCGGTTGGCACGCCGCTCGGCTGCGCGGCGCAAGGCGGCTTCTGCCTTGGCGCGTCCACCTTTCTTCTTGGCTGGATGGGGACGGGAACGGCGGACGTAGTCGAAAAGCTCCTTGGCCGACAGTGTTAGCCCAGCCACCACCATGTCCTTGACGGTGTCGCGCACGAGATCGAGTAAAAACGGAACGACAACAGAAATCTCCTCGCCGAAGAAGGACTCCTCCACATCATCGGAGCTATCCTCCACTGGCAACGCCAATAGGGTCGGCCACATGCGTTCCAGTAAGTGCAATTCGTGCGGAAATTCCTCCTCTACAACTTGGCGGACTACCGCGGCAAGCATTTCATCTCGGGCTAAATCCTGCGTTGGCGCCACACTCGTTCTCCCCTAATGAAATATAGCAAATTACCGGCGACAAAGATTAAACCGGTCCAACCTAGGGCATCTTTTATAAAGGTAGAACGGTGCTCGATGAAAAAATCAGGCAAGCCGGACCAATTGTCTCGCCTCATTAAGTCCACCCAGTTACCAACTGCCGTTACTGCCTCAACTTGGTTCTCGGCGCCATCAGCAATTATATTAAGGGTGGTGAATTCAACCCACAAGCCCACATAGATGACATCTAAGAGCAATGCTTCTACTGCTAAGGCGGCCAAGGCAACTAGTATGACGCTGTGGCTTCTCTTCAGGTTGTACGTACCCGCCGCAAAACCGATAAGGCAGGCGCCATAAAAACTGAGATTATTGAAGATCGCCAGATCGTCTGAGTCTGAGATTAATGAAGCGCTCAAAAACACAGCGAGCAACAAGATCGAAATGACCAGCGTGCCAATGGATTGGACACGACCGATCACGTGGAGCGCTTTTTCCATTTTGTTCCCCCGATAATCGCATATAGCACAATGAGGGCCGGCACCCAGTAGTCGCCAGTGATGTTCACCACGATGTCCAGAGGTGAGTTCACGCTCTCTGCCCCCAATTTTCGTGCCGCGACGCCCATGGCCTCGGCTAAGCCAAAACATAAAGCTGCAAGCAGCAAGCTGTTGCCGACTAAAATCGCGCGCCCGCGTCCGGTTGGATGGAAGATGGCGAGGCCGAATAGCAGATGCGCCAGGATAGCTGGACCAATGAGAACCCGCAGATAATTCGCCCATGGAGCAACGCCCAGGTGCTGCATGATAAAACTCGGATCAAAAAAATGACTAAGCGTAGCCAGCAAAAAATACATATTGAGAAAAAAGCAGGCTAGTAAGGCATGGTAATGTGACGCCTTCTGATCCAAAAACTCACGGCGCTCGATAGGCTGTGGGTGAAGTGGCAGTGACCGTTTGCCTTCAAACGGAAATCCGCCGCCCGAGCATTGCTGGGCATAGCGGTCAGCCAAATGCTCCACGCAGCAGCGAAACCAAAAATATGGTTGACGCATAATTATGTATACTACCATCACAAATGCAATCAGAAGCATAAAGGCGAGAGCGCCATTCGGCTTAATAAAAGAAAAAATGGCTAACGGAATTATTCCAAAAAATGAAGCTATCAGAATTGCAACCGGGACAGAGAGGTAAGAAATGACGCGGTTAATGTATGGGTCATAAACCTTGTGGTGAAAAAACTCGTGTTGGATAGTGAAAGATACCAATTGCTGCTTTCCTGCTAGCAACATATCGACGACTGGCCATGACAGGAAAACGCTGTTACCGGTAACGAACGTGCTTCCTGCACTAATCCCCAGTGGTGCATTGATGCCGTGTTCGCGTAGATCATCACGCAAAGCAGCAAACTCCCGCAGGTCTGGGGCCGCCATGGTTTGCGGCCTTCGCATACGGAATCTTTTATGTAATGCGATCAAGCCGACAAATAGTAAGACGAATGACGCTATTAATTGCGGTTTCACCATATTGCCGAGCTGGAGAAATTCAGAAATAAGAAAGCTATAAAACTTGATTGTATCAATGTAGCTCAATTCCAAGATCTGGCCCAAGCCAGCAATGATTTTAGAGAATCGTGGTTCAATCGCACCAGCGGCAAAAAATATTTCCATCGCCATTCTGTCGGGCTCGGCCCCCGCCTGCACACGCAACATCGCGGCGGCACTCGCGAGCATCAGTCCTGAAAAAGTCAACCACACTGCGATAGCCACGTTAAGCATATACAGCTGGCTCGCCAGATAACTGCTCGCCAGCACTGCATATTGAAACCCCAGAGAGGGGCGATACCGAAGCAAGGAGGCAATTGTGGCCATTTTCACCAACATACGTTCATATCCACATCCCTTATAGAATATCGGGCGGCACCTAACAATCTTGAGTTGCTATTCTCTTTAATGCAGTTGAAGCCATATCCGGCAGCGGCAAGGTCATTCTGGCTCGGTAGGTTGAAGTAGGGCGGGGCTGAAGGGGCGCCAGTGTCAGTGCGGTGCCTGCGTCCGGTACAACTGGCCCCGGAATGCCCGCTCGCGCAGTCACGCCGTCTGACGCACAATTCTTATGATGTCGGACGTGGCTGGCTTCCCGCTGGATGGCTCTAGTAGGTCAGCGGAGCTTCAACCTTCCCTCGATCTGCTGCTCGCAGGTGCGCAGCATGGCGGCATGCTTCAGGACGCTTTCGATCAGCTGACGACGTTGATCCATGGCCTCAATCAAATCGGCTTGGCGCCGCAGGTGGCTCGCTGTCAGTTCAGCCGGGGTCATCACCTTGGCGTTGGCCTCGTCGATCATGCGGTAGATTGCAGCGCCCTGCTGATCGTTGGCGTTGGCCACCGCCGGGTAATTGGCAATGATGCCTTCGGTGGCCTGGCGCTTACCGCGGACGTTCTCCAGCTGGTGGACCCAGAACGAGCGACCGTGGATGGCTTCGCTCAGCTCGCCAATGTCGCCCTTGGGGGCACAGGCCTCGTAGTACATGTGCGCGTCCCGTGGCCATGTCAGGGCGATGAAGATGCCGGCAATGACCAACACGGTGATGATGAGCTTGCGGCTGGGGATGGTCATGGGCGGTGGCCTAGGCAACTGGACGGCGTGTTGGCCAGGGTGGGCGAGGGGGCTGGAGAGGTCAAGGGCATCTGTTCTGAGGTCAGCTCTCCGCCATGCGGCTTAATGGAATGGCTGGTGGCCACCGCCAGGATCGGTTCGGGGCTAATCACTGGGGGGGCTATGGGCGAGATGGTGTCTTCGAGGGTTGGGCCTGGTGGGCGGCATCCGCCGCCCTGCCCTCCGGGCCTCCGTTGAACCTCAGCCGCGGCCGACGTGGTTGAACGCGTTGGTCACCGTCACCTCGGCATAGTGCCGGGCGGCGGTTGGCAGGCGTTCCTTGGCCTTGGGGGAATGGGTGGCCACCACGTCGATCAGGTCGTCAGGGTCATAGCCCAGGCCGTTGGCGTCCATGAGACGCGCCATCCGGCACAGGATGCCGAAATCCACAGCGGAGCGGTCGCAGCCATTGCCCTGGCGGCCCCAGGCACTCTGGTACTCCTGGGATGGGCTAGGCAGCTTGCTGAGCTTGATCGGGTCACTGGTGGTGGATTTCCGGCCGACTGGAGCGACGCCAGCCTCGATCTGCCGACGGCGTTCTTCGGCGCGGGCCTGACGGGCTTGGTCGTGGGCGATGCGGGCGGTGGCCTCCTGTTCCATCTGATTGGCCATCTTGGTGATCTCTGGGTCCTTGGCGGCCATGTAGGCCAGGGTGGTGTCGACACGCTGCTTATGGGTATGCAGTTTGGCGGCTGGGTAGGTGCCGTTGGGCTGCAGGTATTTGGGTTTCGTGTTACGGAAACCCGGCAGGCGGCCGGACTGGCGGCGGTTCACCGCGCCGGCATCGCCGCCGAAGCGCTGGGCTAGATAGTGCGCCAAAGCCTTGTTGGTCCATTCATCCCCGACGGCATCCCCGGCATCGAACCAGACCTGATGGTTGCCCGGGCTGGACTCGACCTGGACCGTGTGCAGGTGTTTGCCCCGCCCATCAGCCGGGCGGATGAACTTCCACACGCCTTCCACTGTCTTGCCGGCGGTGGTGGGGTCGGGGAAATCGGCCACGTCGTCCAAGAAAATGTAGCGGTAGTTATTGGGGCGGCAGTAGATCTGATAGCCACAGCAGTTGTAATGGGCGGCCAGGTCAATCCGGCGCATCACCTCCTCGGCGGTCAGGTCGGGGAACTGTTCGCTGCGATAAGAAAAATGGCCCGGCTTATCCCTCAGAGGGAACAATTTCTCCCAATGGGTTTCCGGCAGCGCCTCGCGCTCTTCGGCGGAGATGGGGGCGCGGTTGTGGTGAATGAAGCGCAGATCGAAGGTCTGGGCGTGGCTGAGGGCGGCGAGCCACTCGGTGACGGATTTGACGGTGTAGGCTTCAGCCATGGTGTTTACTCCGCCGCCTGGAGAGTATTTTCGTTGGCGGTGTCCATCATCCCGTTGATAAGGGCAATGCGGCTTTGCAGCGGGCTCACGGCGATTTCTTGCTCCGCAGCTACCTTGGCGCGGATCATGCCCTCGGCGGCCTGCAGGCGCTCGATCATGCGCTGGCGACCGGTGTCATCGGCAAGTTCCACCTCCAAATCGACGGCGTACAGTTGATCACAAGCCTCCCACCAGACGTCGGTCTCGTCCGGCTCGTCATCGCCCAGAAGGACATGCACGGGGATCGCCATGAACGGGCTCTTGTCGCCGGCGATCTTACGTTCACGCTTGGCGTGGTGCACCACACCAGGGACGCGTTTGAGCTCGCCGACCCAAGCGCCGGCTTCCAGCCCCTTGAACATTGCCTTGATGCCGTCGTGCTTTAGGTCGCAACGGATCAGCAATGCCGGCAGAACGCGATCACCAAACTGGTACCAGTCAACACGGCAACCAACCTCAACAAGGGCATGCAATCCCTCCCAGACATGATAGGCCGGATCGTCAAAGTTCATGCCGGCAGCACTGCGTAGCGAAATGAAGCGCGTGATGATCCCGGTCGCCAAATCGCTGAACGGCTTATAGACAGGCAGGTTGCCCTGCAGGCCCAGCTGCTGGTGCTGATGGGCGAGGTGACGGGTGGCGGCCACAACAGACTCCACAATCTGGGCCACCGAGGCGTCGCCGTGGCTGTGGGTACGGATGCGGTGGTTGGCCATCATCGAAAGGGCGGCGCGGGCGTTGGAACCGCGCTCAGCGAGTTCGTGGACGTAGATTTCACCGACACCGTCGATATAGGCGTTGACCTCCTCCATGGAGGGGACGTCTACCCGATTGAGGCGCGGGAACAGCCATGCGCCGGCCAACAGAGTACCGAAGCAATCGGAGTAGCGAGGGCTAGTGCCTGGACGAGTTTTGAAAGCCGAACGGAAGACCTCTACCGTGTCGTAGACGCGCTGGATCTGCTGGATCACCATGGTCTGCAGGCGTCGGCCAGTATTGCCCTCGGCGATCAGCTTGCGGGCAGCCGGCTCAAGATGATCGGCGAAGGTCTGCTTCTGGCGATCCTGCTCGGCCGGCGACAGCGGAAGTTCGAGCTGGGCGATGGCGAAGCGGTTGGCGTCCTGCTCATCGCCGAACTGGGGGTGAACCGAGGACAGACAGCACATGCTGCGGGGAATGTAAGACGAGACCTGTGCGTGGGCGCCGCCCTTGAGGATCGCAGCGTCGGATTCGCTGGCGCAGTTGCGCGCATAGGCAATGATCGCATCCAGCCGCGCCCTGTTTTTCTGGTCGTCCTCCTTGGCCGCCGCTTCGTCCATCACAACCGGACGGGCATCACCCTTCACGGTCTGCCGGATACCTGGCTCCGTCGTGGTGCCGGCGACATTGGCCTCGATACCACCCAGGAGGGGGGTGATGATTTTGCTGATCAGCCAACTCTTGCCGCCACCCGAACCGCCGGTCAACCACAACTGGGGTTTAAAATTAAGAATGCCGGAGACGCCAGCCAGCAAGCAGTAGCCAAGGACCAAGTGCCCCATGCTTCGCTTGGTGAAGGGCCAATTGACCATGAGATCAGTAATCGCCGCCAAGTGCTCATCGCTCAGTGGCATGGTGTCCATGGCCAAAAACGCTGGACGCGGTTCGATCGCCCAACGCCCGGTCGGAGACACATAGTCATTGACCCTGGTCACGGTGCCGTCGCCGCAGATCACGGCTTCACCCGTGTTGAACGTGATGGTGCCGCCGTCGATCAAGCCACCCCAGCCAGAGCCCAGCTTGGGCAGGAACATGCCAGCCTTACTGCACTGGGTAGCGACCCAGTCAGCAGCGGCAGTCCAGCGCGGGTCGGCGTCGAAATCGTCGACCCTTTCGCCCTTCACGGTCTTCTTGCTGGGGAAGGCGCGCACCCAGGCTTCCAGTGGCGCCAATTCGAGCAAGCGGCCGTTCTTCATCGCCGCCATCGTCATGGACAGCAAGCCGCCTTTACTGTTGCACAGGTAGTAGCTGGTGCTGCCGCCGTCGAAGCTGACGCCGAGGGGGCGGAACGCCTTGGAGAGGTCGAGCTCATCAGCCTCACCGGCCATTTTACGGGGCTCGATCGGCTCACGAACCTCGCCGGGATCAAGAGCAGCGGCCATTGCGTCTTCGCGCAGCTGGTTGACGGTCTCCGCGTGGGAGTCTTTGAGCGCACTCATTACAGCTATCCTTAATGTATAGCTGGCGATAACAGAGCGAACTCTTGATTTCCGGGAGTAGTTGGCTTAGGTTCTCAGTGTCGAGCTAAGACCGGCGCCACCGGTTATCAAGAGACGCCCCCGCCGCCAGCGGGGGTTTTTCTTTTTAGGCCGCCACGTTTGCCACAACGTGGGCCTGCTCATCCTGCTGCCGTCGAAACCGCAGCAACTCCTCATGCATGACGCACGCCTGGACCGTCCGCGGCATCACCTTGCGCTCGCCGGACAGCATGTAGCTGACCGCCGCCGGGGTGCACCCGAGGGCGGTGGCGGCTTCAGCTTGCCGGGTGAAGCCGCACCGCGCATACCAGGCGCTGAAGTCTCCGCTGGTCCAGTTCGCGATCATGATTGTCGATCCGGTGATAACTGAGTTAAGTAGAAGGTAGCTTGCAAATTGATGGTTTGCAAGTGTATGAAAACAAAGAATTTTTCGATGGTGTATTTACTATAAGATACACCATTCAGACCAAGAAATCGGGTTCATGTCCCCTCACCTGGACCCCAAATACCCCCCATTTGCCCCCCATGCGTCCCCCCACATGTCCCCGCAAGGCCCGGGCTGCATAATCATTCCTTTTCAATGCTGTAGCGCATTTTCGCGGTGGCCACGCGGGTGGGGGGACACGATTCCCGGCCTAAAACACACCCCCTATAGGAAATCGTTGTTCATCCGTGATGATCAGCGGACAAAAACTTGCGCATGCGTAAGAGGTATCGATTCTTGGAGAGGTTTAGCTGTGAGATAACCATCTCCCCTCTGTAACCTTAATTAAATCAATAGGTTGGTGGATAAGATTTGGGGGGCATTTGCGGGGACAAATGGGGGGACAGATGGGGGGCAAGTGCGGGGACATTTGTCCCCCCATCACCAATCATGTCCCCCCAGATTCTTCCGCGAACGTGATTTATCCGGCCGCCGGATGGCGGCTTGTTGAACCTCGCCGCGCCCTCTGAGCCATCTCCCCTCAGTGATCCGCTTCGAAGCAGCCTATGCCGAAGGCATCAGGTTTTACCGGAGTGGGGGCGGTTCCGTACCGCGGCCCCGCCGACCTGCGCAGCACCTGCCACCGGCCACCGCTACCCAGGCCAGACGCGCTAAGGCCCCGCCTGCGGAGCTGTGTGGGCTGGTATGCTGGCTGGAGACCTTGATCTCGCTGTCGAGTATCTGGCTGGTGATATGGCCGCCGCCAACACCCGGTTCCAGGCCAGCGGCACCGCATGGCCGCTTACGCCGCGCGCCCGCCGCCCCGCCCGCTATCATGCAGCCCCTTGCCAGCCCGCCCGCATTGCGCGACCGTAGCCCCTTCGACGGAGCGCAGGAGGGCAGGTTGACGTCGCTGTATCGCATCGCAGGCCAGGATCTGGTGCCTGTCACTCGCGCCAGGTTGGACAACGAGGCGCTGATCGAGGGCTGGGTCGAGAAGGACCCGTCGCTCATCGGACTGGACATCCTGGTGCTGGGCACGCAGATCACCACCGACCACGGCGGTCGCATCGACCTCCTCGGCGTGGACGTCGACGGCAATCTGGTCGTGGTCGAACTGAAGCGTGACCGTACGCCCCGAGATGTTGTGGCACAGGTGCTGGACTACGCGAGCTGGGTCTGCCACCTGACACCCCGGCAGGTCGGTGAGATTGCCATGCAGAAGCTCAGGCGCCCGCTCGGGGAGGTCTTCCAAGAGAAATTCAACGCGCCCCTGCCAGAGGCCATTAACACCAGCCACAGCATGGTCATCGTTGCCTCCGAATTCGATGCTTCCTCGAGGCGCATCGTTGAATACCTCGCCGAGCAGCACGGGCTCTCCATCAACGCCGCGTTCTTCTCCGTTTTCGAGGAAAAGGGCCAGCAGTACCTCGCCACCGACTGGCTGCTCGATCAGGAGGCGGTTGTCGAGCGTGCCGTCGCCCGCGATAAGCCGCTGTGGTCCGGTCTCTGGTACGTCAATGGCGGTGAGGGCCTGACGCGTGCCTGGGCGGACCAACGCCGCTATGGCTTCACCTCGGCTGGCCAGGGGCCGCAATGGTCTGGGGCGCTCAAGAAGCTGCGCGTGGGCGACCGCTTCTATTCGTACCAGCGTGGACACGGGTACGTGGGCTTCGGCGAGGTAGTCAGCGAGGCGGTGATGGCGCGGGACTTCCTGGTGGACGGCAAGCCGATCCTGGAGTGCGATCTGGTTGCGCCGGAGATGGACTGCAATAAGGACGACCCTGACCTTGCCGAGTGGGTGGTCGGCGTGAAGTGGCTGGGGAGGACGCTGCCCCTGGAGGACGCGGTTTTTGGCAAACGGCCATATTTCTCTTCGACACACATCGTCTGCAAGCTCAGCCAGCAGGAGACGTTGGCCGAGCTGGCTAAGGAGTTCGGGCCGCCGGACGCCCCTGCCGCCGAATGAAACAAGGGGCCGAGGTGGTTGAATAGATCGCGTCGTGGCCCGCCAGCAGCCGAGGTTGTAGTGGCCAGAAATGCTTTTCCGCTAGCAGGCTAAAACCTTACATCTTCGAAATCGGTGAGAACGTCGCAGTTGAGGCAATGATAGAGGCTCGAGGCCTCCTGGAAATGAATGCCACAGCAACAGCCGCAAAATGGACAGCACTCCTCGAGCGCAAGGTCGCCCCATTCCCAGACGCCAGCGAATTCCGGCACTGCATCCTTGTCGTATCCAATGATTTTGAATGCATCGGCGTTCTTGGCGACGAACCCCTGCTGGCCTGCGCGAAGGATGACTGATTGGACGTCGGCGGGTTCAATTTCGAACCATTCACCCATGCGCCGCTGCGTGGCGAAGTGCTTGTGGAGAGAGCGTTCCAATTCGTTATCGTCGGCCGCTTCGATCCAGCCAACAAGGAGGAGTTCGGTAGGGTTGCCAGTCTGAAGGTTTCGTAAGCGTGTATGTATATTGCGAGCGCGACCGATTTTGAGCCTATTATGCGCATTGCCCATTTCGAAAATAAAATAGACTGACATGCTGGTGCTTGGCCTCTGATTTCGCCCTGCGTAGCGCATGGGGGCAATGCTTAAATTATCATAGACGTTATGCTAATATTTCAGTTAGCCCTGAGTTCGTTTGCCATTTCTTTGAACGCTTTCCACTGCTCGTTATTGTCTAAGGCTTTTTCCATTATTTCGCGCAGAAAAATCGTATCGACTGTTTCTGCGTTATCCCAATCTGTGTTGTTGTATCTTTCCTCATCCATGTCTGGGTCTGTGGTGGCCTCAACCTCTTTGATCCACCAGCGGACGATCTTCAGATAAATCGCGAAAGTTTGGATAACGTCGAATAGGGCAATTGATGATTTCCCCTCAGCAGCGATTATCTGCAGAAGCTCATGGCCAATCTCATTTCGTAGGCTGTAAAGCCGCTCAATTTCGTTGAAATCGTCCTTGTCCAGGGCGCCGAGGTCATGAAACCAATGCAGGGAAGCCCGAAAGACCTTGTTGGCATGCTGCCCCGGATTTCCTCCGCCTTTTTCTTTGACGATCTTCTTGAATTCGTCTCCACGCGTATATTTGAATGCGCCATCCTTGATTTCAATTTCGCTCGCAAAGAAACCATCAACTCGATCGATGACGTAAAATTTAAAACGCTCAAAGATTGTTAGGATTAGTCCTGCGTAAATAAATTGCTGGCGAAGTTCGGTGCCGTCTCCATCGAAAACGGCCTTCATTCTTGTGAAATGCGTATTGTCATCCACTGGCGGGGTCATTTTCGCTCTGAAGTCTGATCGTTGTCGTCGAGGAACGGGCAGACTTTGAGGAGCGCCTCGGCAACGGCCTCAGCGAACTCGTCCATTCTATCCGCCTTGTGCCGTGTGCGGGCTGCCCACTCATTGGCCGCCTTCCGATAGAGAGACCGACATTCGTTTTCCGTGCCCCGCTCGGGCTTCAATATCGCAATGGATTCCATGAGGAAGACGCGTGAGATCGCTATCTCGTCGAATCGTTCACGATGATGCACACCATGGCGGGCGCGGATTTCGTCGTCGAACGTCTTGTCGAAGAGCTTGATGAATTTCCCAGCGTCCAAGCCGTGATTCGGCACAGCTCGCTTCACGGCATCGAACAGATTTTTCAACCTCTCCTTGAATTGGTAGAAGCGGCCGAAGAATAGCTCGCAGCAGTGAGTTAGGTGGTTATAACGGGTCACCGGCGTCCCGGCGAAAGGGTATCGCCGAAAATACCATTCGACATCGCGCAGGGAGCTTACTGCGTCGAGTAGGGTCAGGTACGTCATGACAACCGCGTGCTCGGCCTCGGCTTTCTCTGAAAACTTGAATTCCTCGGCCATCTCCTTTGGCGGCATGAACTCATCGTCGAAGTGCATGGTGTGGCCAATCCTTGATCGCCGCCACTCGCGCCAGCCGGGGTGGTCGTCCAATTTTATCATCCAGTTCCGGGTGGCTCTCGACATCCGGTCCCTGGCTGTCTCGCTGCTATCGTTCATGGGCACCATCGATCACGGTTGATAAAAACTGACCCAGGCTATCCGAGCTCCACTTCCTCATAGGCACCCGAGGGCGGCGCTGAAGTAACTACCTGTAATACAGCAGGAACAGAGCAAATCGATTGGACTGTTTCTGATCCTGGATGGTGCCAGGTGGTGATATGGTCGGCGGCCGCGATATAGACTGCCGCCTGAACGCGAGACAATAGATCCGGATGAAAATTGTGATCAGACCCGTGATGTGGCAACGTCATTGTCATCACTTTATCGAACAGCTTTCCATAATGCGTGACGAAGGCATTCCGGCGTGCCACTTGCTTCAATGCTGCATCGCCGGTGCCCAGCCACGCGATGCGTTTATCTATTCCCCTGTCCTTATGGTAAATGCAGCCGAAGAACCCAAATGCGTAAGTCGGAATGCTAGGGGGATTATATCGCGCCGGACCTGAATATAGGCATAGCGAGGTGATGTTCAGTTCACCGCTTATCGCCTTGTATGCGGCTTCAAGAAGTTTGATCTTCGTTGTAACAAGATCCAGAAGATTGCCTGCGGTGTTAAGCCAACGCTTTATCTGTGAACGTGGGATTTTACACTGCTTGGCAAGCTCATCCAGAAATTTGCTTTGATGCGCGGCTATGCCTGGATCGACGTATGGCGCCAAGAGCCAGCTGAAGCGGCTCCCACGTACACTTATTGCTCCGCTGTCATCGAGCACGTATCGCCGCGCTTTGGATTTGTCTTTGTCCGCCCCTTCAATCTCCTCAACCTTGCCACGACCGACCAGTTTCCATGTCGGTCCCAAGCCATCAACTATTCGGCCATGTAAGTCTGCACCTTCAGGGCCTCTTGTCGGGGGCTCGTCGCCATCTGGAGCGCTGCCATCAGGCCCGCCTCTGCGGATGAAGATAATTTGGCGCGGTCGGAAGCGCTCCATTGCCGCCGCCGGATCCACGATGAAGTCTCGATAAAAGGCACTCTTTGCCGACGTGGAATCTTCAGCCGCCGCTCGTGCGAACGTTATGACACGCTCTACGACATTGATTAGCGGAAGGACGATGGTATCAACTCGCGCACCATGCTTTATATCAAGCAATTGAGGTAGGCCATTTACATGGTCTGCATGGGTGTGTGAGATGAATAGGATGTCGATTGTGCGATTTTTACTTATTATATTGATGTATGAATCAATCTCTCGGCGTCTTGCGACTGCGTATTTATCTTTAGATCCGCAGTCGTAAACAAATAGAAATGCATCTTTATCTTCAGGGGTGATTTCGCTTGAATGAAAAAATCCCTGGCCGACTGTGTGCTGACGACGAACGTTTCTAATTGTCACGCGCCCCTCCGCGAATTATCGGGGGAATGGTAATCCATTCACAACGAAGAGTCGCGCCGAAGCAGCTTGATCCCTGATCAATAGGCATATGGGGATATGAGGGTAACGGGGGTAATCAGGCCTCCATTTTCACATCTGCATTTCCTCGCTCCGCTTCTGTCCGGCCCCCAAGCTCAGCGTCTGCTCCTTGGCCTTGTCCACCACGGCATTGGCCTGCTGGATGCGCACGCCCTGTTCGATCATCAGTAGATCGTTCCACGATGTCACCGCCATCGTCTGACCATCCGGCACCCGCACCGCTGCTGGCGGCGGAGCCACTGACACCCCGCCAGTGCTGCCCGTCGCCGCAGGCTTGTCAGCGCCACCCTGGCCACCGCCAGAACCTCCACCCGAGGAATTCATCCGCGCCTCCTCGACAAGGCCATGGAGCGCCGTGTTCTGTGTCTTGCCGAGCTGATCGTTGCGACACGCCAGGACCACCTCAGCGTCAGGGTGCCGGCGCACCAGATCTGCTAGGTCTCGCTTGCCCCACGGCCCGGCCTCCATGGCGATCGACACCATCATGGTGTTGGCGGGATGATTGTGCCGCTGCGACCAGGACAACGCATCGACGGCGTCGGAGACCACGACGATACGCCGCGGTGCAGCCTTTTCGCCGAACGCGGCCAGGTGCTTCTGACCACCCCTGGCGAACCTGCCGTCCCACTGGCCGGACCGCATCTCATACCCGACAACATCCCCCTGCAAAGTGCGGTGAGCGAACAGATGGGCACCGCTGCGGTCCATGCGCAAATCGCCCTTCGCCATGGCGATGGAACGGTCCGACAGGCCAAGGTTTCGCAGGTATGCGCTGCGATCCACCTCGGCGGAATATCGTGACCACATGGCCCGCATTCGGCTCATGTCGGGCGTCGGTTCGGCAAGCGGTGCGTCCTTGGCGCGCTCGATATATGGGGCCAGGATGTCACGTTCTTTACCCAGCACGTGCGAGCGAGGCCAGCCCATGAGGTGTTGCACCAACTCGGTGTTGCGGCCGCTGGCTGGCCGATCATTGCCGTCCTGGGCGACGAACACCCAGTTGGCGTCGTCGCACCGCTTAATGGACAGCTCGCGACCATCCTGATTGCGCAACAGGATGCCGGTTTCCGGTGTGCCCCGAACCTTGGTGTAGCCGTTGTCTTTGAGGTAGTCCGATGGGTCTAGCTGCCAGATTCGGCGCAGATCCACGCCAACATCAGCACGGTCCATTTTGCTGTCATTGGCGGGCTTGGACCAAGGTTTGTCGTCCCGCATCACCTGGATGCGTTCCTGCAGCTCTTGGTTCTTGATGAGATGCAATAGACCGGCTTCCTTTGCAGCTTCCAGGGCTTTGGCTTTGAAGTCATCGGAACCGGTGATCACAAAGCCGCTTTGCCATTTCGCTGCCGACAATTCCAGGCCAGCGATCAGCGAGCGGCGCTCGGTTTCATGGAGGATGACGCGGTTGCCGGCATCGCTGAACGCGACGCGCTGGGTCGTCTTATCCATATAATCCACCGCCCGCTTGGCAGGGCGCGCCAAGCCGTCGAAATGCTCGATGGTCGAGGCCGGCGGCTTGATGATTTGGCCGCGGCCATCGGCATAAAAAATGCCTTCACCTTCGCCCCAATTCCGTTCAGCTGCGGCATGGCCGCGCTGCTCGATATACAAGCGGCTGCGCTGCTGGGCTTTGGCGGCCGCGTCGCCGGCGGCTGCCTCGCCATCGATCCAATCGGCCCAGGTCAGGCGACGCGGGGTATCACCCAACTCTGCCCTCACGGCATCGCGGCGCTCAGCATGTTCCCGGCGGATGCGGGCCTTGCTTTTCGCGTGCTCGGACGCGAGCAGTGAGAGGCGCATGTTGAGATCACCGCCCTTGCCCTTCCAGCTGACCTTGAAGAGGTCACTGCGCCGCTGCCGGTACGCATCCCGTTCAGCTTCGAGTGCCTTTCGTTGTTCGACGCTGATGGCGTCCAACGGTGCCTTTCGCGCCTTGGCGGTGGCCTCCTGCGCGCGCCGGTAATCCGCCCAGCGTTGCGCCAGATGGGCGTCACTGGCGGCAGGGCGGACGTTGTCGCGGGCGGTCTGATCGAGTGCCTGGCGCTCACGCACGGCCACACTTTCACCGATGGATTCACCCAGCTGCATCAGCGACGGGGCGAATGCACCGAGGCGCTTTTCCAGATGCCCTTTGCCGTAAGCGGTGCCGCCCATGGCCGAGGCCTTGATGCGGGCTTCGCCCCGTCGCAGAACGAGACCTGAGCCGAACGGAACGATCTCCATGCCAACCCTGGCCAGCCCCTCATGCACCTCCTGCCAGGACCGCGCCTGCTTGACGATCGGCGCCGCCATTTCCTGCGCGTCGCGCTCCAACGAGGTCTCGCCGGTGACGTGCTCATATTTACCCGCGGCATTGGACAATTTGGGTGCGGATTGCACATCCTTGACGGTCTGATCGTTCACCGGCGTCATGACGCCGTCGATTTCCTCCATGCGCACCAAGCCGTTGTCGGCCGCCCATCCCTGGGCCATCTCGGTTTCGCGGCACAGGGTCTGGGAGGTGTAACGGTCCCCGTACATCGACAGCACGGCACCGTCGGGTGTCACCCGATTAAACACCACGTGGACGTGGGCATTGTCAGTATTGCGATGCACTGCCACGACGTACTGGATGGCATCGGGATCGATGGGCTTCGCGCCCTTCCGCCCCTTCTTGCCGATCTCGCGATTGTGGGCTTCGGCCAGCTTGCGGACGAAGGCGCGGCCCACTTCCAGGGCCTGCTCGTCTGTCGGATTTTCACCCTGCTGCCAGCTGAACATCCAATGCTCGAGCGGCCGCTTGCAGCGTGCCGAAAGACGCGCCGTGTCGCGCATCGTATCCCCGGCCATTTCATGGAACAGATTGACGTGCTCGAATGCGCTCACCTTCTCGCCGATCTCGCCGCGAACCGGGTAATCGCTCATGCTGGGCGCATCTTCTGCGGCACCGTCGGACAGTTTGACCCCGTTCATGGCGTGACCTCCGATTCCTCTTCTGCATCCACTCGGACACCCGCGAGGCGCGACAATTCGTCCAGCCGCTTGGCCATCACCGAGATCTCGGCCGCGATCGACAAGGCGCGTTCCGACGGGGGCGCGGCCACAGTGGCGGCCACCGCTTTGATGTGCTCCAGCAGACGGCGGACATCGCCCTCGTATTCATCGAGCGCGCGTTTGCATTCGGGGTGCTGCACCAGCCACATTTTCAGCACGCCGCCGAGCCGTCCCAGATCGGCCATGGCCTTACCGTCGGCCTTGGATCGGACCTGATGCCCGTCGATCAGCCGACGCACATATTCCTGCACCGACAGCCCGGCCAGGGCGGCATTGCGCTCTGCGTTGGCCTTGGTGTGCTCGAACATGCGCACCTTGATGTCGGCCTCCATGACTCGCGATTTGGAGTGGCTCATTTGAGGCCTCCAGGCTGGTCTATTGGCCGTTGCGATTGGCACCTCAGACCCGCGGAGCGACCCAGCATCACGGGCCCCGCAGGGCAGATAAGGCAGCGCCTAATGTGAGAAGCGAAGCGCCGAACATTTGGTGCGGTCTGACCCACGGCACCGGCCCACGACGCGAAGCGGCGGGGGGCGGGGGCGGGGGGCAGAGCCTCTATCCTGCCGTTGAAGTTAAGCTGGGTTTGCATCTGCGGTTTTCCTTCTTCGCGGCTAGCTCCACTTTTTTGCGGTGGTGGCCTTGACGAAAGTGTGGGGGGTCTCCTACCTAATATGTGTAAACCGGTTGATAGATCAAGCCCACCCGCTACCGCTTTAGCCCCCCTGAGGTGAAAAATGCCTAACCCTTCCCACACCCTGATCACCAATGACCTTGTCGCCGCCTCGCTTGGCGCGCTGCAGGCCCTGCCGGTGGTCGAACCGCAGGGCCTGACCAAGGCCGAGGCCGTCCAGTCCATGCGCCCCGCCCTGGAAGATGCGCTGGCCAATCGCGGCTACACCCACGACCAGTTGGCCGAGGTGCTGACGAAGCAGGGCCTCAAGATCAGCGGCGCCACCCTGCGTGAGTACCTGCGGGCCAAGCCGGCGCTGACCTACGCGGCAGTTCTGGCCTTGGCCGATAAGTACCAGACCTTCGATACCGGTCGGCCCAACATGGCCGGCATCAAGAAGATCCTGCCCAAGCTCGCGGGGCTGTCCACTAAGCGGATCGCCGATGCCATGAAGGCCGCCGGGTATCCCGTCACGACGGCCAACGTGTCGGCCCTGATCAAGCGGGGTGCGTGATCATGGCGGCCGATCTCACCAATGCCAAAGAGCTGCCGTTCTCTGTGCTGTCTTCCAACGTGATGGGGTGGGCGCCATTCGCCACCGAAGGCCATGGCACCGCTGAACACATCCGACGCGCTCAGAAAGTGGTCCGCGCCATCGGCATCGCCTGCCTGCTGATCGGTAGCGCCCAGATGATCAGGACCTTCACCGTGGAAGATCACACGGGCTTCCGAGTCTCGGCGATCGAGGGTGTTGCCAAAGACGCCCGGGAGATGAAGGCCACCGCCGCCAAGATCGCCATGGGCATGGCGCCGGTGCCAGCCGAGGTCGCGCGGGCGGCAGATCATCTGCCGAAGAACGACGATGTCTATGGCCAGGACAAGGAGATCGCTGAGGCGCTCCGCTCCACCGGCAAGCTGCCCCCCGATCTCGATGCCGACAAGCTTGGCCGCAAAGATTGGTTGGCCGGCGATTGGAAGCTCGGCAAGGCCGCCGTGTGGCAGCCCAACGACAAGACGATCTTCGTCGGCGCCTACACCGAGGACAACGAGTACCGGCCCGGCCGTTGGGTTCAGGTCTATCGCAAGGGTGTCAATGGCACCTGGTACAGCCGCGGCTTGTCTCTCCCAAACACCTGGACGATCGAAGGCGGAGAGATGTCGCCAAGCCTCGATAGGTCATCTGTGCTCAAACCAACTGACGTCGCCATGACCATCACTGGCGAGGAGTAACCTCCAATGGACAACCAGGCCCAAATCATCTTCGGGGCACTCATCGTAGTGCTGGCAGTCGCGGCGCTTGCTGTGCTGCGCGTCGTCGTGCTGCAAATCAAAGAGCATGGTTTGATAGGGGCGATCCATCTGATGCCCTACACGCTGCTGGGCGCCATCGGCTTCATCGCCACGCCGCTGTGGTACCCATGCGGCAAGGTCTACGACATGGCCGACCGCCTCTTCGGCATCACCGTCCGCGTGCGCAAGGTGATGATCAAGGCCACGACCCCGTCTTACTGGGACCCACGTTTCCGCGTTGTCGCCAACTGGATCATCGGCCCCACGGGCACGTACGAAACTGCCCTGCTGGAAGGCGATCTTGCTGGTGCCGCTGAGGTGCAGGTTCCCAGGGCTAAGTTCCCATGGTTTTGGCAGGCCGTGCATGCAGACATGCTGCGCGAGATTTGGGAAGACGGCGTGCTGGTCAACAATCAGCCGATCTCCCACCTTGCCGACAAGCACTGCACCAATACCCTGGTGGACAACTGCATCCGTGGCGGCTTCATCGCCGGTCTCGCCACCGCTATTGGCGCCCTCATCGTGGTGGTGGTGTCCAAGCTCATGGGGTCGCTGTCGATCTGGGACCTCGTGCAGATGCTGCCCGACAGCATGAGCCTCGCCGCTCGCTCCATCCTCCATGATCTGAGGATCTCCGGTGCGGTGGCCGGCGTCGCCGATCCCCTGGCGAGCTTTCAACCCCCCGTCGGTGACAACTGGGGATATGGCGACACCGTTGCCATGGGCGTGTCGTTCACCTTCGCCCGGCTGGCTGACAGCGTTCTCACCATCCTGTCCATGCTGTTTCCGGCAGCCACTTCCACCATCGTTCTCGGTGTCGGCGTCACCCTGACCATGATGATGACCACGCTCAAGGCGAAGATGCAGGAGTACGCCGTCCCCTACATCGTTCCCACCAAGGACGCCCTGACGCTGGCCAAGTCCCGCGCAGTGGATCGCGCCCTGATGATGGAGACCTACGCTGCGCGTGTCGAACGTGCCAACACGTGGCTCAAGGACTCGCCCCTTTACGACCTTGGTGAGGCCACGGGTCTGGGTCGTTCGCGCGGCGACCTGTCTGCCCCTCGTTCCGGCAATCGCGTGGTGATCGATGGCGAAGGTCTCACATTCGGCACCGCCATCTCCGGTGCCATCGGTTCCGGCAAGACTCGCGGTGTGCTTCGCGGTTTGACGTACCAAGTCCTCAGCAATCCCCGCATGGGCATGTTCGCCGCCTGCGGCAAGGGTGTCCTGGGTACCGATCTCCAGCCGGAGTTTGAGGCCACGGGGCGCATGGGTGATGTCTACCGCATCGGCACCGCCGACGATGAGTACGGCGTCGACATCAAGGACGGCCTGATGCCGGCCGAATCGGTCGCCATCATGTCGGCGGTCTCCGGCACCATCGCCAAGTCTGAGGATGGTGACATCTGGCAGCCGCTTGCAAACGACCAGATGGGTAATTGTGATTTCATCGGCTTCGCCCTGGCGCGCACCCCGGAGGGTGATGCTTGGATGGAAGCCAACCTCACCGACCCAAACAGCCATGCCAGTGTCTATCGCATGGCCGTCAGCCCGATGCAGGTCCTGTGGGCCGCCCGCATCGTTCGCAATGGCCTGACCAGCGAGGAGAACTACCGCGCCTACGGCTACAAGTACGACAGCGACAGCGTTCGCGCCGCTGTCGATTATGTCACCACTGAGTGGCAGACCATGGCGCCTAATACCCGTTCGGGCATCGTCGCCAACATCCGCTCGGTCTGGGGCAAACTGCTGCTGTCCGAAAGGCTGAACGATAAGTTCTGCCGCGGCATGGCGACCAAGATCCTGCCGGTGTCGGAAGCCCTCAACAGCAAGATCATCACGTCGAGCATCAATGCCGACCGCGATGGCCCGGCTGCCCGGCTGGTGCTGATGATGATCAAGGAGCGCCTGTATTTCGACGCCCGTGTCCGTCAGCGGAAGATCGGTAGCAAGGCCTGCTGGGAAACCCCGTGCGCTGTCGTTTTGGACGAGGGCCAGGAATTGGTCAGCGTTTCTACAGAAGGGGCATGCGGTGAGGTGAATTTTGCCAACTTGACCCGGTCGACGGGGCTCACGCTCATCGTAGCCTTCCAGGGCGTGGCCTCGCTTTACTACCGCCTTGGCAAACCGGCTTCCGACAATTTCCTCACCTGCCTACGCAACAAGCTGGTCTTGGCCATCGAGGACAAGGAAACCTTCGATCTGGTTCGGGATCTGTCGGGTGAGACCTACGGCGTTCAGGCTACCGAAGATGGGCTCTACTCGACCATCGAGCATCGTGCCCTGGCCACCGGTTTCACTCCGGTGTCGCTGCCGGCTGCGGCCTACGAAAGCCCGGTGACGCCGTCGGACTTCCGGGCGATGCGCCAAGCCATCCTCGATCCGTCTGCCATCATCCTCGGTAAGGCTGTTCAGCAAGACATCCACGGCGTCGACCTCAGCAATGTCCCGCCGTCGATGATCCAGACCATGACCGGGCCGCAGGACAACATCACGGCTCGCCTCGCGGCAATCTCTGCAGCCCAGTGGCGTGCAGAGGACAAAAACGCGCAGATCCGTTCCACGGGCGTGGAGAAGCGCGACGTCTTCAACGGCACCGACATCATCAAGCTTGAGCAGGGCTACGCCTGGGCCTTCTGGCACCGCGCTGGCGGTTCTCAGCGCGACATCATCAAGCTCGCCACCCGCTAAGGAGCACCAACCATGAGCGACACCACGACTACCAACACCGCCGAAATGAGCACCGCCGAGATGGTGCAGATCCGTCGCGAACGCACCGCCGCATTCGACAATTCGCGCGGCGTCACTGTCAGCGAGGAGCGCATGGCCTCCGCCCAGGCGTGGGCCCGCGACAGCAAGAGCAAGGAGGACGAGGCGCTCCTCAGCCTGGGAAAAACCCAGCAACTGGAGGCGGGCCGGCAGTAAGCGTTGCCGACGCACCCCACGAGCAAATCGTCGAGGTAGTCGTCGAAGTCCCTGTTGAACAGCCCCCTGCCGCCGAGATGGTGGGGGGTGATTGGGAGGAGGGCTTCGATCCCCTGGCCAACCTGTCCATGGACCAGCTCATGCCTGCGTTCCAAGCCGTCCAACCGGCACCAGCGCCCCCTCAACCTTCCTCCCTTCAACCCTCCCAGGCCCAACAAGGCTCCAATTGCAAAGACGAGGATCTGACACGATGAACCGCCTCATTTCACTCCTGGCCACCGTGGCGATCCTCGCTTCGGCACCGGCCGCCAACGCATCAATGTTCAAAAAACCGGTCGAAGCCCCGGCCACCGCACCGGTGGTGGTGGAACAGCCCAAGGCCGCCGAAGCTCCAGCCACCGCGCCGGCCCCGATCACCGCCCCTGTGGCCGAAGCCCAGGAACCCGCGGTGGCCGCGCCGTTCGCTGAGCAGCCCAAGGCTGAACCCAAGGCCGACCTACCCAAGGCCGAACCCGTCGCCAAGACGAGTAAGCCTGCCACCAAAGCCCCGGCCAAGAAGGGTGCAGCGCCGCAGCCCAAATCCTGGTCCGGCTACGCCATCGCTCCAGACACCGCTTCCGTCCAGTTCGCCGACGGGACCCGACTGCAGTTGGCCGGCATCGCCGGCAGCGGCGATGCCAAGGCCATGTCGGCCTACATCTTTGAGCGCGGTGGCCTGATCTGCCGCGAGATCAAGGCCGGCAGTAACACCGTGACCTGCCGCACCATCAACGGCAGCCACAATCTGGCGGCCGCAGCTGTCCAGAACAAGGTGGCCACCACCCTCGACGCCAAGTACCTGCGTTAAACGTGAGGAGTAGAAGACCATGAAGAAGACCACTTACCCCATTGTCGCCGCCCTTGTTTCCACCCTGGTCTTGAGCGGCTGCGCCACCAATGGCATCGGCACCACCGCAGGCTCAGGCCCCAGCACCTGCAAGGTCGCCGTTGGCGTCGTCGGCACTGTTGGCGGCGCTGCTCTGGGTGCCGGCCTACTCGGTAAAGGCAACGGCAAGATCCTGACCGGCCTGATCGGCGCTGGCCTCGGCTTCGTCGCCAGCCAGTTCGCTGATGGATTGATTTGCGAGGACCGGCAGAAGGTCAGCGGCGCCACTGAGCAGGCGGTGCTGACGTCCACCAATCAGCAGGTGGCCTGGTCGTCGCCGACAGCCAGTGGTTCCGTCACACCCGTCGGCGAATTCCGTTCCGGAGAAAATGGCAACGTGTGCCGTGACCTTCAGCGGGCCTATGCCTCTAGGGAAGGTAAGAATGGCACGGAGAGCTACACTTACTGCGTCCCGGCGTCGGGATGGTCCGACCCGGCGTAATGTACTTCAAAAGTCAAAATGAACGAAGGGCGGGGCATTTTACCCGCCCTTTGTTGTTTGTATGTTGTTTGCTGTTGTCTAATTATTTTGTTGCAGCCATTGTTTTATTGTGCTTGTCAGTCTATATTAAATTCAGAAGGAAATTTACAGCCCACATAGGAGGGCGCCATGAACACCCAGTCGCACACCCCCGTCCCGGTTCCCTCGCCCTTCGGCGACCTGCTGTCCACCGGCATGGACGAGTTCGTCCCGGCCCGGGCCCCGTACAAGGAGGCCACTTCCGCCGAGGCCGACGTGAGCTACCGGATTGGCCAGGAAGCCGCTGATATGCAGGCCAACCGTGACTCCGGCTGGCGCGCCCATATGGCCACCGCCCCCGACGGCTTCTATGCCGAGGTCGGCCACGGCGTGCGGATGCACGAGTGGATCGCCAAGCGGGACGACGCCGTTGCCAATGGCGACTGGGACCTGTTCATCAAGCTGAACGGCATGGCCGCCTGAGCCGGAGCGAACACCAGATGGACAATCCGCAAAACTTCATGGCGGCCCTGGAGCGTTTCCGGGGCCGTTTTTCCATCCCAACCGCCAAGCATCAGCAGGGCGACACGCCCGCTCTCGAAGCCTCGCGTTCCGCCCCGGCTCGCCTGGCCACCGCTGAGAGTCGTCTGCGCTCGCCTTATATCGTCGAGTTCGACCGCCGCCGGCAGATGTTCGCTGCCTCTTCAGCCATGGAGGAAATCGAATGTGCCCGCGCTGATCAGGCGAAGCTGACCTACAGCGAGCGCTTGGCCATCGGCGAGATGCCGGCGCGGCATCAGGGGGCCATCGTCAACAACGACGGCTATACCCAGCGGCGCATGATGGCCCAGGCCAAGGTGGCAACCCGTTATGCTACCGACCCCGAGAAGCGTGAGGATTTCTTCGCCAAGATACCCAAGGATCAGCAGCACCAAGTGGCCTCTGTCATGGCGGCCGATTACGCCCGTCAAGCCGAGCAAGCCCGTACCGATGACATGCTGGAGCGCGCCGAATGGCTGACCGCCCGCGAGGGCGAGCTGGCGTACCGCGCCGAGGGCTATCGCCTTCGTGATGCCGGTCAGCAGCAGGACTATGAGCGTCATCGCGGCCACCGCTTCGATGTCGAGGGTGAAACCGATCGCGCCCGCGAGCTGGCCTTCACCCATGACCATGCCTTCGCCCTGGAAAATGAGCGGGCCAAGGAGCGCACTGCTGAGTTCGCCGCCCGCCAAGAGGCTGTCAAAGGTCGATTCGACGCTCAGGGCTTCGATGCCAAGGCCCAGGGCGCTGAGGTCAACGGTTTCGCCGCCGCTGGCGAAGCCGCCAAGCCGTTACAGGCTGATGTCCCGCTGGAGAAAATGGGGCAGGGCGTGGATTTCACCCCTGCTGCGCCGCGCCAGATGGCCGAGCAGACCCGCCAGCAGGAACAGCGCCAGCAGCATGCGGCTCAGCGGGCACCTGAGCGTCAGCCCGAGCAGGCCCGGCAGCAGGATCAACAGCAGCAGCCACGCGGCCCGGCGCCGGATCACAGCAAGGTCAGGCTGGAGAGCATCTTCAGCCATTCCGAGCTGCGCGCCATGCAAAAGCACGCCCGTCAGCAAGCCCAGGATAAGGCCGAACCGCGCTATGGGACGGATGAATGGCGGGCCCAGCGCAGCAAGGAGTTCTTGGAGCAGCCCTATCAGCGTCAGGTCAACCACTGGCAGGACAAGGGCTACAAGGCTGAGGTGGATCTGGCCAACAAGCGCGTGGTGGTTCGCGACCGCGAAGGTCAGCCAATGCTGATCGACCAAGGCAGCATTGGTGTCCGTTACCGCGCCAACGACCCGGAGGTGGCCAAGCTGGCCATGGAGACTATGCGCGAGCGTGGACATGAATCGGTGGAGTACCGGCCTGCGGCTTCCACCACCCGCGAGCACACCAAGGAGACCCTGGCCCTGGCCGATCGCCAGGGGATGGAGGTCAGCAATCGTCAGGATGTTGAGCGGGTTGCCGGTATCGAGCGGCAGGTGGACGTTCACAAGTGGCGGGCGGGCGAAGAGCGGGAGGCCAAGCCGGCCTCGGGAACCGCTGCCCAGAACCAAGTGGAAGATGAGGGCACCGTCGGCAGCAATGACGAGCAGAAGATTGGCGTGGCCGTCGGTGTTGTTGAAGACCGTGCCCAGTCGTCCTTCGTCGCCAAGGATGCTGCTGATGAGCAGCCCGAGAAGGTCCAGGGCACGGACACTGTTCAGCAGGAGGAACTGGCCGAGGATTTCGAGCCGCGTAGCCTGAGCGATGTGGAGCAGATGGTCGCCAATGCCAACGAGGCTGCTGAAAAGCACCAGCGCCTCAGGGAGACCTTGCAGCCCGACCTGGACACGCTCACCGCCGAGGAGAAGGAGGCATACTTCCTTAAGGTCGATGATTATGAGGAGTGCATCATCCAGGCCAGCATCAATCACAGCGAGGGCCTCCAGCAGGATCACGGCATGGACCTCGACGCTATGTCTGCTGATGCACGGCGTGAGATGTGGCGGCGTAATCTCGAGTCTTACACCGTGTCGTATCTTGGCTCCGAGCACGCCGCGGCTGTTCTCCATCTCGAAGAGCACGGCCTCTCCCCGGAACATAAGGCTGGCCTTAGACAAGCCCAAGAGCGCTGGGCGTCCGAAAGATGGGCGAAGTGGGAGGACGATCGCGCGAAGGATTTGACTGCGCGAGAACAGGGCACTGCCGACCACCTGGAATTGGACATCGATGCCGAGCTTGAGGCTGCCGCGCGGTCTCTCGGGGCTCCGGAAAAGCGGGAATTGCC
>JACMLB010000153.1 GCA_014379805.1 Rhodospirillales bacterium
GCCGTTCTTGGCGGCGGCGATGGCGCTGGCGCCCGAGCCGGCGGCGAAGTCCAGCACGCGCTTGCCGCGCACCAGTTCGGGATTATCCAGCACATAGCGGGTCAGGGCCTGACCACCGGCCCAGCAGAACGCCCAATAGGGCGGCGGCAGATTGCAGCGCGACAACGCCGATTCGGTGGCTTCCCACAGGGGCGTCACCTCGGTGGCCAGCCACAAATCGATTTCCGGGCAGGCCGGCGGCTGGGCGACTTCCGTCACCTCGCGGATGAACTGGGCAGGGTCTTGGGCCATGAGGCGCCTTAGATGTTCGACGTCCAACATGAGCCTGACACTTTCTATGAGGAATTTAGAGCAGCTTGCCGGCGATGATGGCGACCAGGACCAGCCAGCCGAAATAGCGGTTTGACTTGAATTTGGTCAGGCAATCCGTGGTGTCGTCGATGTTGCCGGCGAATACTTGCCAATACAATTGTGCGCCCGCAACGGCGAGCAGCGCAGTGAACGCCCAGCCAAGCCCGGCGACCCAGCCGGCGGCGGCCATCAGCGCCAGGGCACCCGTATAGAACGCCACCAGCCAGTGCGGAGTGGCGCTGCCCAGGCGCAGGGCCGTGGATTTCACCCCGATCAGGGCGTCGTCGTCCTTGTCTTGATGGGCATAGATGGTGTCATAGCCCAGGGTCCACAGGATGCCGGCGGCGTATAGCAGCACCGGGGCCAAGCTCAGTTCGCCGGTGACAGCGGCCCAGCCCAGCAGCGCACCCCAATTGAAGGTCAGCCCCAGCCATGCTTGCGGCCAATAGGTGATGCGCTTCATGAACGGGTAGGGGAAGACCAGCAGCAACGAGGCCACGCCCAAGCCGATGGCGAAGCCGTTCAACTGGGCCAGCACCACCAGCCCCAAGGCCAGTTGCAGGGCCAGGAACAAGGCGGCTTGGCGCAGGCTGACCGCGCCCGAGGGGATGGGCCGTGCGGCGGTGCGCGCCACCAGGGCGTCGAATTTATGGTCGGCCATGTCGTTGATGGTGCAGCCGGCGCCGCGCATGACCACCGCGCCCATGGCGAACAGCACGAACAGGCGCAGATCGGGCCACCCCTCGGCGGCCAAGGCGGCGCTCCACCAGCAGGGGAACAGCAGCAGCCAGGTGCCGATGGGGCGGTCCATGCGGGCCAGCCGCAGATAGGGCCGCGCCGCCGCCGGAACCCAGCGGTCGATCCAATTGCCGACGGGGATGTCGCCGTTCAGGGTAGGAGCCTCGTTCATGGCCGCAGCAATAACGGAAAAGCCCGGCGCTGTCAGCTTTCCCCGATGGGGCGGCACATCAACAGCCCCTTATGCCATGTCAGAGTATCACCGCCCCAGCCGCGCAGCGGATTGTCGCCGGCTTCCTTGGGGTGCATGGGCTTGCCGAAATGGTAGCCCTGGCCGAAGCGCACCTTCAGCAATTTCAGCAGATTGGTGGTCTGGGCGTTTTCCACGAATTCGGCGATGGTGCCGACCTTCATTTCGCTGCACAGGGCGGCGATGGCGCGCAGGAACGGAGTGCTGTCGCCGGTGGACGAGATTTCGCGGATGTAGCTGCCATCGATCTTGACGTGGTCCACCTGCAGCGCCCGCAGGTAATGGAAGGCCGCAGCACCAGCGCCGAAATCGTCCAGGCAGACCGGGAAGCCCTGGCGCCGCAGCAATTGCAGCACGCCGTTGACGGCGGGCAGGTCCTCCACTTCGGCGGATTCGGTCAACTCGAACAGCAGGCGTCCGCGCAAATCCAGGGCGCCTTGGGTGATGTCCAGCAATTGCCGGGCGGTGGCGGGGTGCGACAGCGAGCGGCCCGACAGATTGACGGCGAAGCGCAGCGCGTCGTGCTTGCCCTGGGGCGAGCGGATGAATTCGATGGCGCGTTTAAGGATGGCGAGGTCCAACCCGCCGACGATGCCCACATTTTCGGCGAAGGTGACGGTCTCGAACGGCGAATCCTGGCCGGGGAAGCGCACCAGGCATTCGAAATGGTGCACCACGTCGGTCCACAGATCCACCACCGGCTGGAATACCAGATCGAAGCCGCCGGAATCGATTACCGCTTTGACCTCCCGCATTTGGGCCACGGTCTCGGACAGGCGCGGCTTCAGGTCGTTGGCAAGGCCGTCCAGGGTCATGCCGCCGGTTTGGGAAAAGGCGTTCAGGCTGTAGATCAGCGCATTGGCGGCTTCTTCCGACGAAATACCCTCACCGTCCAGGGACAGCGAGGCGGTCAGGACGACTTGGCTGCCGGCGGCGGGCAGGAAATGTTTGACCAAATCGTTGACGGCTTCCTCGATGGTGCCGGTGCTGACGCTGGGGCCGTGGATCAGGCCGTAGCGGTTGTCGCCCAGTTCGGCGGCGGCATCGCCACCCACCGAGCATGAGCGCAATTTGCCGCCCAACTCGGCCATGAATTCGTCGGCGACCAGAGTGCCGGATTGGGCGCGCACCTGCTCAACCTGGGGCAGTTCCAGCATGGTCAGGCGGTAGGCTTCGTCCGTTCCGGATGTGGCGGTCTCGCTCAGCATGCCGCGCGCAAGGTCGATGAAGCTGTCTTTGTCCAGCAGGCCGGTGATGGGGTCGTGGGCTCCCGTCGGGATGTCCAGGCTGCTGGCATGGGTCAGCGCCACCAGACGCGCGTTGGGGCGATGGGGATGGCGATAGCCCGACAGCGACACCGGCTTGGCCGGAATGTCGTCAATGGCGGGCGTATGCAGCAACAGATGGCGCACGCGTTGGCCGGCATCCATGCGTCCCAGCGCGCGGGCGATGCGTTCTTCGTCCTCGGGAATGAAAATGCTGGATAGCGGTTGGTGGGTCAGCAGGCGCGCCGGACGGCCCGCAAGCGCCATGGCGGCGCCGACGGCAAAGCCGATGGTGCCGTCCGCTTCCACCTCGACCAACAGGTCGGCGGCAGCGAAAGCGAAAGCGACATATAAGTCGCGTGAGCGGTTGATGTCGCCAGCGGCGCTCATTCGCTTTCGATGCCCCCTGTAACCGGTCTAAGTTTATCGCATGAGTAGCGCCGCGTTACTAGATACCCCGCCGCTTGCAATCGCGTTTCCAAGTCGTTATAAGCATCGTTCCTCGAGCGGCCGGGGCCAGTGGCATGCCTAGTCGCTCAGAAATCGCTCGCACTCGTATCCATAAGGAAGCGAAAATGCCCAAGATGAAGACCAAGAGCTCCGCCAAAAAGCGGTTCAAGCTCACCGCCTCCGGCAAGGTCAAGGGTAACGTTGCCAACAAGCGCCATTGCCTGTCGGCCAAGCCCCAGGACATGAAGCGTCAGGCCCGCGGCACGTTTATCCTGTTCAAGACTGACGGCGAAAACGTCAAGAAGTACTACCTGCCGGGAGCTAAGTAATGGCGCGCGTCAAGCGGGGCGTAATCACTCACGCCCGTCACAAGAAGATCATCAAGTTGGCCAAGGGCTATCGCGGCCGTGCCAATTCGTGCTTCCGCATCGCGATCGAGAAGGTCGAAAAGGCGCTTCGTTACGCCTATCGCGACCGTCGCGCCAAGAAGCGCAATTTCCGCGCCCTGTGGATCCAGCGCATCAATGCCGGTACCCGTCAGTACGGTGTGCCCTACTCCCGCTTCATGGACGGCCTGAAGAAGGCCGGTATCATGCTGGACCGTAAGGTTCTGGCCGATATCGCGGCGCGTGAGCCCGAGTCCTTTAAGTCTCTGGTCGAAAAGGCCCAGGCGGCCCTCCAGTAGGCTGTCCGCTCCCTTCGGGGAGAGGGAAAATACAGGGAGGGGTCGCCCGATTGGGCGGCCCCTTTTTGCGTCTGTACGGGGAAGTTTGATGGACGAACTCGAGAAAATTCGTGGCGAGGCCATGGCTTTGGTGGCGCAGGCCGACAGCTTGGACGCTCTTGAAGCCGCCCGCGTCGCCACCATGGGCAAGAAGGGCACCATTTCGGCGCTGATGGCGTCCTTGGGCAAGATGAGCCCGGATGAGCGCAAGGCCGCCGGTGCCGCCCTGAACGCCGTCAAGGACGAGGTGGCGGGCGCCATCGCCAATGCCAAGGCGGCGCTTGAAGCCCAGGCCCTGGACGAGCGGCTGGTGCGCGAGCGCGTCGATGTGACGCTGCCCACCCGGCCCGAGACCCAAGGCCGCATCCACCCCATCTCCCAGGTGATGGACGAGATGATCGCCATCTTCGCCCAGATGGGGTTCCAGGTGGCGGAAGGCCCGGATATCGAGGACGACTTCCATAATTTTACCGCCCTGAACATCCCTGCCGACCATCCCGCCCGGCAGATGCATGACACCTTCTATTTCGGTGAGAAGGACGACGGCGCGCGCCACTTGCTGCGCACCCATACCAGCCCGGTGCAGATCCGCACCATGGTCGCCAACAAGCCGCCCATCCGCATCATCGCCCCCGGCCGCACCTATCGCTGCGACTCGGACATGACCCACACGCCCATGTTCCATCAGATCGAAGGTCTGGTGATCGACAAGGCGACCCATATGGGCCACCTCAAGGGCACCTTGATGGAATTCGTCACCACCTTCTTCGAGGTGGACGAGGTCCCGGTGCGCTTCCGCCCCAGCTTCTTCCCGTTCACCGA
>JACMLB010000154.1 GCA_014379805.1 Rhodospirillales bacterium
CAGGGGACAACCCATGGTCATTCCAGGAATGGTTTGCATATGGAAACAGCAATACGCCGAATAATGCGCACATTTTCTATGCGCTCGCTGCCTGCCTATTTTTGCACCACCAATTCACCCCATTGATAGTCCTACATTTTTCTCCACACACCCCAAATGGCACGCGTTTTGATAACGCGGCCCGAGCCCGTCATGGACGGGAGCGGGTTTTGGGGAGGTTTGACAATGGAAGCGTCGAAGTCAGGGGTGGATGTTCTTTTCGTCCTTTTGGGCGCGATCATGGTGCTGGCAATGCATGCGGGCTTTGCCTTTCTCGAGGTCGGCACCGTCCGTAGAAAGAACCAGGTCAACGCGCTGGTGAAGATCCTGACCGACTTCGCCGTTTCGACCACCGCCTATTTCTTCATCGGTTATGCGGTGGCGTACGGGGTGAACTTCTTCGGCTCGGCCGCCACTCTGGTGGGCAAGGCCGAGGGCACCACCTTCGCTGCCAACGGCTATGATCTGGTCAAGTTCTTCTTCCTTGCCACCTTCGCCGCCGCCATTCCCGCCATCATCTCGGGCGGCATCGCCGAGCGCGCCAAATTCTGGCCGCAGCTCATCGCCACCTCGGTCCTGGTCGGTCTGGTCTATCCGCTATTCGAGGGCATGGTGTGGGGCACCCGCTTCGGCTTCCAGGACCTGATGACCTCGCTGTTCGGCGTCCCCTTCCATGACTTCGCCGGTTCAGTCGTGGTTCATGCCTTGGGCGGCTGGATCGCGCTGGGCGCCGTGCTCATGCTGGGTGCGCGCCGTGGCCGTTATAAGAAGAACGGCCATGTGGTCGCCATTCCACCGTCCAACATTCCCTTCCTGGCGCTGGGGTCGTGGATTTTGTGCGCCGGCTGGTTCGGCTTCAACGTCATGAGCGCGCAGGCCATCGACGGCATTTCCGGTCTGGTCGCCCTCAATTCGCTGATGGCCATGGTCGGCGGCATCCTCACCGCGTTGGTGGTTGGCCGCAACGATCCCGGCTTCGTCCATAACGGCGCCCTGGCCGGTCTGGTGGCGGTCTGCGCCGGTTCCGACGTCATGCACCCCATCGGGGCCTTCGTCACCGGCGGCCTGGCTGGCGGGCTGTTCGTGTTCGCCTTCAACCAGTGCCAGAACAAGTGGCGCATCGACGACGTGCTGGGCGTCTGGGCCTTGCACGGCCTGTGCGGCTTCATGGGCGGCATCCTGGCCGGCGTGTTCGGCACCCAGGCCCTGGGCGGCCTGGGCGGCGTCAGCCTGGGCGCGCAGATCACCGGCACCGTTCTGGGCGCCGCCTTCGCCATGACCGCTGGTCTGGCAGTCTATGGCGGCCTGAAAGCCACCATCGGCATCCGCCTGGACGAGGACGAGGAATATATGGGCGCCGATCTGGCGATCCATCAAATCGGCGCCTACCCCGAGGAAGCCACCACCATCCACGACGATGGCGGCCCGCTGGCCATGCGGGCGTCGCGAGCATCCGCCGCCGAGTAAAATAAAAAAGCCCGTCGCACATCGCGGCGGGCCTTTTTCTTAGGGCTTCACAAACGCCCCAATCCCCGCCACCACAGCGTCCCCTTGATCGCGGTGCGGAGAGTGCCCGCATTGGGGCAGCACCAAGCGATCCACCGCCCCGCCGACACCATCAACCACCGCATCCACCTGGGCCAGGGTGGCGTATTCGTCGTCTTCGCCTTGGATGACCAGCACGGGGACCTGAATGCGCGGCAAATAGGGGCGCAAATCCATGGGCTTGAACGCCGGATCAAGCCAAGCCCGGTTCCAGCCCCAGAAGGCGCAATCCACATTGGCACTATGGTGGCGTTGCAACCGGGCGCGCAGGTCGCCCTTTTCATAGGCTTCAGCGGCCTGGGCGATGGCGGCTAGGCACATGTCCTCGACGAAGCTGTGCGGCGCCATGGCGACTACGGCTTTAACGCGGCCATGATCCAGCGCCGCATGCACCAACGCGATGGAGGCACCGTCGGAATGGCCGATGAGGATGGCGGAGGCTATGCCGGCGGCGTCCAGCACGCGCGGCAGCACGTCGCGGGCCTCGCGTTCCAAATAGTCCAGTGGGCGCGGCAGGCTGACCGGCGACGAGCCCCCGTAGCCGGCGCGCGAGAACACCAGGGCCGGCAGGCCGGTGGCCGCACTGACGCGCGCGGGAAAATCCCGCCACAGGGAGACCGAACCTAAACCTTCATGCAGGAACACCAGGGCATGGGCGGCGGGGGTACCGATCCAGGTGAACTCCAGTTCCATGTCGTCCAGATAAAGACGATCCATGGTCACTTCGCCATCTTGCAGCCGGTTGCCGGGTCGGCCAGCGCGCGCTGGGCGATGCCCAGGACGATTTCTTCGCCGTTGCGGATTTGGCGCAGATAGATGTCTTGGACCGGATTATGCGCCTTGGACAGAATGAAGCTGCCGCGCGGGCTGTCGATGCGGGCGGTTTCCATGGCGGTGATCAGGCCGGCGCGGTTGACGGTGTCGCCCTTCATGGCCTCGACCGCATGGGCGATCAATTGGCCGCTATCATAGCCCTGCACCGCGTAAACGTCGGCGGGGCGGCCATAGGTTTCCGAATATTGGGCGCGGAAGCGGCGATTGGCCGGCATGTTCAGGGCGTTGGCGTAGTGCAGAGTGGTCAGGATGCCCTCGGCGGCGGGAAGATCGCGCACACCTTCGGTCAAGAAGCCCGGCCCCAGCAGCGGCACGTCCTTCAGCGGCGATTGGGCATAGTCTGTGATGAACTGTCTGGCACCCGCCCCGGCGAAAAAGGCCATGATCGCATCGGGCTGGGCGGCGGCCAGGGTGGCCAGATGGGGGGCGAAATCCATTTGCGGGAAGGGCATCTGGATGCGCTGGACGATGGTGCCGCCCAGACGGGTGAAGTTTTCCTCGAACGCGCCGATCATTTCGGTGCCGGCGGTGTAGCGCCAAGTGATGGTGGCCACCCGGCGGTAATTGCGGTCCACCGCCACTTTGCCCATGGGCCAATTGACCTGCCAATTGGTGAACGAGGTGCGGAACAGGTTCGGCGCGCAGAACGCCCCCGTGGCGGCATTCCAGCCCGCATTGGCGATGATGATGGGAATGGCGCGGTCGCGGGCGACCTTGACCATCCCTTGGGCGGAATCCGAATGCACGGCGCCCACCAGCACATCCACCTTTTCCACCTGGATCAGGCGCTGCGCATTGGCGGCGGCGGTTGCGGCATCGCTGCCGTCATCGGCGATGATCAGCCGAACCTCCCGCCCAGCCAAACGCCCGCTTGTCTTCGCCAAAGCCAAATTCAGGCCATTGGCGATGGATTGACCCACCCCGGCATAAAGCCCGGATTGGGGCAGCAGCAACCCGATGCCCAGACGAGCCCGCTGACCGATGGCAAATTTCATGGGCATGGCAAGGGCGCCACCCAATGAGGCGGCGCCCAGTACCAACTGACGGCGGTTCAACGTGCTAGAAATTGGCTTTGTCCAGCAGGGGGTCACAGCCGGCGATATTGCCGTAAAGGCGGTGCAGCAGGCCCTTGAGGGTCTGCACCTCTTCCACGCTCATTCCGGCCACTGCGGTGCTTTCGCAATCCAGTGCGCGCGGAACGATGGCTTCAGCCTTGCGACGACCCTCAGGCGTCAGCCCGATCAGTACGGCCCTTGCGTCCTGACCCGACCGCCGGCGGGTGACCAATTCCTTGACCTCCATGGTGGCAGTGATGCGCGACAAGGTGGACAACTCGATGGCGGTCAGCCGGGCAAGGTCGCCCAGACGCTGTTCGCCCTCGTCCAACAAGGCAGCCATCACCCGCCACATGGGCAAGGTAATGCCGAACTGATCCAGTTCGCGGGAAAAATTCGTGGCCAGCGAAACGCCGGCACGGCTCAGCAGATAGGGGACATAGTCCCCAAGCTCGAATTGCACGGGTAAAATCCTCCCTGACCGTCCTCTATCGGGACGTGTTCATGCCTCAATGATTTCCAGCTCAAGGAAACTGTCAAGTAACTTTGCATAATCTCGGGGTCTCGGGTTGATCCCACCCCCTTGGGAAGTGCATTGTTAGGCGTCACTTCCCCCGGAGAACCGCCTGATGCCCACCCCTTTGTTCACGCTGTCCCAACCCGCCGTGCCGGTGGCCGGCGAGGACGCGCTGTATCCGGTTCGCCGTGTTTTCTGCGTCGGGCGCAACTATGCCGCCCATGCCCGCGAGATGGGCTCTGACCCCAACCGCGAGCCGCCCTTCTATTTCACCAAGGCGGCAGACGCCCTGGTTCCCGGCGGCGGCGCCATCTCCTACCCGCCCGCCACCGCCAATCTGCATCATGAGATCGAGTTGGTGGTCGCCCTGGGTGCTGCGGTGTTCCAGGCCAGCCCCGAGGAAGCCGCCAAGGCGGTGTTCGGCCATGCCATCGGCCTGGACATGACCCGGCGCGACCTGCAATTTGCCGCCCGCGACAAGGGCCGTCCGTGGGATTTGGGCAAGTCGTTCGAGTTTTCGGCCCCCATCACCCCGATCCTGCGCAACAGCACGCCCATCCTGTCAGGCGCCATCACGCTGGAGGTCAACGGCGAGATCCGTCAGCGCGGCGATATCTCGGACATGATCTGGTCCATCCCCGAGGTGATCGCCCACCTGTCCCAATACTATCATCTGAGCCCGGGCGATCTGATCTTCACCGGCACGCCCGACGGCGTAAGCCCGGTCCTGCCCGGCGACCGGCTGATCGGCCGGGTGGCCGGACTGGCGGAATTGGACGTCACCATCACCCAAGCGCGGTAACCTGGGCTAACGTCACACACCTGAACACTGCGTTTCGTCTGCGTTACATCGCCGGCCTAGGGGAAACCCTTAGGCCGGCGATTGCATTTCCAATGTCTTCAAGCACTTAGGCCTTTCGCCCAGGATTGGCACGGCAGTTGCCTTTGTAGAGGGGCCCGAGAGCGGCCAACAGGCCCCGGACGCCCTGATGCGCCCCTTCGCCAAGGAGGGGAGCGCACCCGACGCGCCCGGCCCATCACATGGGGCTCACGCGGCTGACGAACGTCGACTTCGTTAGGCAATGCCAATAGGAGGCAAAATGAAGAAGGCTTTGTTGATGGGCGTGTCCGGTGCGGCGCTTATGTTCGCCGTCTCCGCCCATGCCAGTGGCTCGATCGGACAGGATCAGTCTTTCGTGGCCGCCAATGTTCAGGGCCAGGCTCAGGGCTCTAAGATTTATGCCGACGGAGGCGATGGTGGCACCGCCAAGGCTTATTCCGATGGCGGTAACGGCGGCGGCTGGGGCGGCGGCGGCGGCGGCAATGCCGCGGCCAAGTCCTATGCCGGCGACGGCGGCGATGCCGCTGCCCGCAGCAAGCAGGTCCAGGGCCAGGGGCAACTCGTCGCCGGTTCCCAAAGCCAGCACGTCACCCTGCCCGACATTAACGTCACCGTCGCCACCCCCGCCAGTGGTTCGGGCGGCGCTGCCGGCCCGGGTGCCAGCACCGGCGACGGCGGCAACGCCATCGGTGACGGCAGCGACAACAACGATGTGCAATCGCCGAACCAGAGCGGCGTGTCCGACGCCGCCCAGGCCACCTTCCGCTCGCGTGCGGCTGCCGACATCGACGGCACCGCCATCCTGGGCGACAACGTGAATTACGACTCGTTCAACACCACCATGACCAACACCACCAACATGGCGGCGACGAACAATGTGGGGCCGATCAGTCTGACCTCGGGCAGCAGCTTCGGTGGCGATGCCACCGGCGGCGCGCTGACCGCCGGCCAGAATGCCCTGACCGGCAATCTGGGCCGCGGCGGCGATGCCGATGCGGATACCGGAAATCAGACCTCGGGCCGGGGCGGCGATGGCGGCAACGGCACCGCCGTGTCCGCCAATCTGGGCCTGCAAAGCGCGCGGTCCCGCAATGACAGCGACGGCGGCAATGGCAATGGCTTCAGCGGTGCTGTCGGCGTAGCCGATGCGGATGCCGATGCCCGCTCCGCCTCGCTGTCCGGTGCGGCCAATCTTGGCCTCAACTCCAACCGGACCAGGGCGACTGCTCAGGGTAATTCCAAGTACAGCGACTCGCCTTCGGCCGATGCCAGCGGCAAAGCCGGCCAGTGGCAGGACGCTCATGCCATGTCCCAGGCCGTCGCCAAGCCCACCGCCACCGCCAAGGCGGATACCAAATCAGCGGCCATGGGCGTGGGCGGCGCCGGTGGCGACATCTCCAGCAAGACCGGCAACAGCCAGACGCAGAACGCCCATTCGGCGGCTCACGGTGGCAATGGCGGCGACTCTGGCGACGTAATGGCCAAGGCCTATTCCACGGGCGGCGATCTGTCGCAGAAGGCGGCCTCGTGGCAGTCCCTGAACGCCGCCACCGGCGCCACCCAGGGCGGCAATGGCGGCAACGTCACTGTGTCCTTCGGTTCCGGCGCCATCGGCGGCATCGGCATCGGCACCATGTCGGGTATCGCCAACATCGCCCAGAACACCGGGTTGTCGGCGAACCAGTTCAGCGCGTTCAGCATCAACGCCCATACCAACTAAATGCCTCCGGCCGGCGGGGTCGCCTTCCCCGCCGGCTTCCTTTCGCCACAGCCAAAGGACGGAGATTATGCGCGCACCCCTTATCCTGGCGGCCGGCCTGATGGTCGCCACCCTGGCCCCTGCCATGGCCGAAGATTTGTTTCAAGACGCCGCCATCGCCCCTGACGAGCTGTCCGCCAATCGCGGCGGCACCGATGGCGGCACCTTGGTCCAAGCCAACGATTCCACCTTGAGCGGCAGCAATACGGGCAATGTCAGCGTGGGCGGCGGCGCCCAGAAATATTCGGGCACCATCGCGCCGGCCACTGTGACCAACAATCACGGCATCACCGCCGTCATGCAAAACACCGGCGATCTGGTGAACATGAATAACGCCACCAGCGTCAACGTCTACATGCGCTGAGGAGGACCGCCATGCCGGCCCGCCCAATAGCCGCTTTGGCCTTGGTCCTTGCCTGGGCCATTCCATCCGCCCAGGCGGCTGATGCCACACTCGCCTTCAGCGGCGGCACCTACACCGTGCCGGTTACCAGCCTGAGAGAGGCCCGCTTCAAAACCGTGATCCGCCAGGAACACGATTTCTCGTGCGGTTCTGCGGCGTTGGCGACCTTGCTGACCCATCACTATGGCCGCACCACCAGCGAGCGCGACGCGTTCGAGGCCATGTACGCCACGGGCGATCAGCAGGCCATCCAAAAATTCGGCTTCTCGCTGTTCGACATGCAGCGCTATCTGGCCTCGGTCGGCTTCCGCGCCGAAGGCTACCGGGTCGGCCTGGACAAGCTGGCGGAAGTGGGCGTGCCCGCCATCACCCTGATCAGCACAAAGGGCTACAATCACTTCGTGGTGGTGAAGGGTGTCAAGGACGGCGACGTCCTGGTCGGCGATCCGGCCATGGGCCTGAAAGCCATCCCCAAGGCCGAGTTCAACGCCATGTGGCAAGGCGTGATGTTCGTCATCCACGACGGCATCGAGCAAGGCCGCGAACATTTTAACCGCACCGAGGAATGGGCCGTGCGCCGCAAGGCCCCCTACGGCACAGCCTTATCGCGCAATGGGCTGGCGACGTTCTCCATCGCCCTGCCCGGACTCTTCGAGTTCTGATGGACCACCGGACCACGAACCACGGGGAGACTCATATGATCCGCTTATATGGGGCATTGGCCCTGGCGCTGGCCTTTGCCGGCCCGGCACAAGCCGCCCAGGACGATCCCTTTGCCGCCCTTGAGCCCCTGGGCCATGCCGAACTGGGCGAATCCCGCGGCGGCATGATGATCAACGGCATTCCCATCAACTTCGCCATTATGATCCGCACCACGGTCGAGGGCGCCGTCGCCCAGGGCCTGCAAACCATGCTGACGGTCAACGACCAGGGCGGCCTTGCGTCGTCGGTTACCACCGCCATTGGCGCGGCCACCGGCACCACTGTGACCACCAATGCCGATGGCGGCATGACCATGAGCCTGCCAACGGGGACCCGGATCATCCATCAGGTGCTGGCCGACCAGATCACCGCGCTGATCGCCAACACCAAAAACGACGTGTCGCTGAACCAGCGCACCGAGGTCAATGTGGATCTGCCCGGCTTCCACTCGCTGACCCAAACCTGGTACGGCAACAACCGCGCCGTCCACATGGGCATGGACGCCGCCATGAGCGGCCTGGGTCGCCGCTAGACTTTCCGCCGTTCCCTCCCGGACCAACTGGGGGACCTTCCGCAAGGGAGGTCCCCATTTTGTTTGGTGCAACGGCAGCCCCCTTGGAATCACGATCTGGAAGTTGGACACGGATGGAAACGCCCCCATCCATCCGTGTCACTTGCCCCTAAAACAGATTCAACGCAATTGGCACCCGGGCCATCAGCCTGACATCTGGCGCATCGCTGGTGACGCCCACGCCCACCGAGACATTGAGCGCGGTGGTGTCGCTCATCTGCCAATTCACGCCGAAGGTCATGGAGCCCACCGACAGGGACTCCGAATTGACCTCGCCATCGGCGAACTGGGTTTTGGTTTTCATGATGAAGTCGTGCTGGTAGCCGATGGAAAACGACACCTTCTCGTTCAGCGCCAGCCCCATGCCCACACTGAAGCGCACGGCATCGCCGGGGTCCACAGTGTTGATCGTGCGGTTGCCAATCTGCTTATCGATGTCGCTTTCAACGTTCCACAGATAGCCGACATTGGCATAGAACACCGCCGGGTCGGACGGCGCGATGATTGTTAACGACGGCTCAAAGCCCCAAAATCCCGAACCGGTGGCCAACTCTTCCTCGATGCCCAGCGCATTGCGGGTGACGTCGTAAGGCCCGGTACCTGTGGTGCTTTTGGCGCGGAAATTGGCGACCATGACCGGCCATTTGCCGATGCCGTCATTGAGCTGGTAATGCAGCGCACCCTCGATGTCGCCCAACCCGTGGTCGCTAAGGTCGGTGCGCTGGGCGATATTGCCCGAACTGACGAAGGTGTTAGTGCTGGTGTCATTGCGGTACATGTAGGGCAACCGCAACTCGCCCTCCATGCGGTTAGTGATGCCGTAACGCAGGCCCAAGGTGGCCGTCACCGCGTCGCGGTTAGCCTGTTTGGCCTCGATGGCGCCCACCAACACGGCACTGACAATTTCCACACCGTTGAACGCAAATTGGTTCACGTCCGTATGGGCGTATTCGATGGAGGGCTCGACCACCAGCGTGCCCTTGCGGGTCAACACACCGGGCATCTCCTGCTGGGGCGGCACCTCGGCACTGGCGGTCACCACCTGTTGGCTTTCCGATTTGGGCGGCGGTGGTGGAGCGACGTCGGTTACCTCCGGGGCTGGCTCGACCTCCATCTCCACCGGCACTTCCACGATGGTGGGCTCCGCCACCTCCTCCTCTGCCTCAGCGGCCAATTCGTCGGGACTGTAGGCGACCAGACGCAGGCCGGGTTTGGCTTTCAGCCGTACGGCCTTGGCGGGTTCGACGGTTCGGTTCTCCTTCATCATCTGCACATGCTGGCGCACGCGCGCGATGGCTTCTGTTTCTGCATTGGCGGCCCATGCCGGGTCCCCCAATCCGAGCCCCCCGACGAGCAACGCCACGGTGGCGGAGGCTCCCTGCAACGCTGAACGGTTCATGGCGGTCTCACCTCGACGTGTTGCCAGCAACGGCAACGAACATAGTCGTTCAGCGGGTGCAGCCGATTTTCTCTTAGGTCCTATAGGACAGAGGGCATCATTACTGAGGTTAACTATGGCCTATGCGATCCCGGACGGGTGAGCATCGGTGCGGATGCGCGGCTATGCACTCCGGAAGAGAGTGTGAAACCCGAAATCATATCTGCAACACTCGCCCCGGTTCGACCAGTGCGGAGAGCCAATACCGTGTATTGCGAAAATACCGGCGAAGCGTCCATTACTAAAGAGATGATCGCGAGCCTGGGCGTCGAAGTGCTCGCATCAATACTTCTGGAACAAGCGGGCCGCGATCCCGCTGTGCTGGATCGATTGAAGCCGGCATTGAAGGCCCGGCTGTCCCCGAACATATCCGGCGATCCGCCGATGGTGGGGGCCAGCCCGGCTTTGCGGCGCCTGCAAACCACCATCGGCAAGGTCGCCATCACCGACGCCCCGGTGTTGATTACCGGCGAATCGGGCACCGGCAAGGAATTGGCGGCGGTCTCTATCCACAAGCGATCGCCCCGGGCCATGGGGCCGTTCGTCCCCATAAACTGCGCCGCCTTGCCCAAGGCCCTGATCGCCAGCGAATTGTTCGGCCACGAGAAAGGCGCCTTCACCGGCGCCGACCAGCGCCGCATCGGCCGCCTTCAGGCCGCCGACCGGGGCACCGTGTTCCTGGACGAGATCGGCGATCTGCCCATGGATCTGCAGGCCCATCTGCTGCGCTTCCTGCAAGAAAGCACCATCGACCGCATCGGCGGCGTTCACCCCATCAAGGTGGACGTGCGCGTCGTCGCCGCCACCAACGTGCCCCTGCGCAAGGCAGTGGCCGAAGGCAGGTTCCGCGAAGACCTGTATTTCCGCCTCAACGTGCTGACCATTGAAATGCCGCCCCTGCGTGAGCGCGGCGAGGACATCGACCCGCTGGTCGCCCATTTCGTCGCCAAATTCTGCCGCGATGCCGGCAAAACCACCCGCAGCCTGTCGCCCGACGCCGCCGCCTTGCTGCGCCGTTATGCCTGGCCCGGCAACATCCGCGAGTTGATCGCCACCATCCGCCGCGCCGTGGTCATGGCCGACGGCGACACCATCCGCCCCGAGGATTTAGCCCTGCCCGCAGCCGATGACGGCAACCTGACCGGCCTGATTTCGCTGGATGCCGCACGGCGCGGGGCCGAGGAAAGCCTGATCCGCCAGACCCTGGCGACCCACCGCCACAACGTCAAACGCACCGCCGAACATTTGGGGGTGTCGCGGGTGACGCTGTACCGGTTGTTGGACAAATACGGGATTGCGTATCGGGCGGAGTGAAGCCCTAGGCTCCGGACTCATAACCAGTAGCAGAACGTCGCCGCGAGGCAGACGGCGGCGAGGTAATTGCGGGCCAGCCGGTCATATCGCGTGGCGATACGGCGGAAATCCTTGAGCCGTC
>JACMLB010000022.1 GCA_014379805.1 Rhodospirillales bacterium
AAGGGGTTATTGAGAAGATCGACAAGCCCGACGACCCCCTTGCCATGCGTGCCATCCGGCTTATCAAATTCTGCGGCTCGGGCGTGCTGATCGAGGGTAAGTCCTTGAATCTGGCTCGTGCCCGCGTCATCGACCATCTGCGCCAGCCTCAGTTTGAGGAGAAATTCCTCGCCAGCGTTCCCGAGCCGGGAAAGGCGGAAAAGCATCTGCGCGAATTCCATCGGCTGTTGGTGGAAACCGGATTTCGCTGAGAGCCCTGCATTTCTGCCATTGACGGGGGGATGGGGGTCTGGCAATTGGGGTGCACGGATGGGTCCGATCAGAACCAACACTTTCAGGGGAATTCACACCGATGAACAAGGCTGACCTGGTTTCGCGCGTTGCCGAGCTCTCTGGCCTGACCAAGGCCGACGCTGAAAAGGCCGTCGAGGGCGTGTTCGACGCGATCACCTCTGCTCTGAAGGGTGGCGACGAAGTTCGCCTGGTCGGTTTCGGCAGCTTCTCGGTTGCGAACCGCGCTGCTTCCGAAGGCCGTAACCCCCGCACCGGCGACAAGATTCAGATCCCGGCCTCCAAGCAGCCGAAGTTCTCGGCCGGCAAGGGCCTCAAGGAAGCCGTCAACAGCTAATTGCTGTTGCTGGTTTGAGACAGAAACCCCCGGGGATTTCCTCGGGGGTTTTTTTGTGCCTATCCCAGCAACAGCACCATGATCTGCGGCGACAGCACGCGCAGAAACATGGCAAGCGGGTAGACGGTGGCATAGGCCAGCGCCTGGGCCTCCGAATGCTGCATGGTGTTGGAATATTGCAGGGCCGGCGGGTTGGTCATGGCGCCTGACATCACGCCCATCAGGGTCAGAAAGTTCAGCTTCAGCCACAGCCGGGCCACGCAGCCCACCACCGCCAGGGGCACTGCGGTGACCAAAGCGCCATAGGCCATCCATTGCAGTCCGTCGCCATTCACCAGCGTGTCGATGAACTGTCCGCCCGATTGGACGCCCACCGCGCCCAGGAACAGCACGATGCCCAGCTCGCGCAGCACCTGATTGGCCGAGGGCGGCAGGAACCACACCAGCGGCCCCAGATGGCCGATGCGGGCCAGCACGATGGCGGCGATCAGCGGGCCGCCGGCCAGACCCAGCTTCAACGGTGCGGGCAGGCCGGGGATGTGCAGGGGCAGGCTGCCCAGGATGGCGCCCAGGGCGATGCCGATGAAGATGGGCACCACATGGGCATGGTTCAGCGCCGCGGGCGTGTTGCCCACCAACACCGCCACCCGCTTCAGATCCTCGGGCTCGCCGATCACCGTCAGGATGTCGCCGAATTGCAGGGACAGCTGGGAACTGGGAGTCAGTTCCAGTCCGGCGCGGGTGCAGCGCGATACCACGGTGCCATAGGTTTTGGCGATATCGAGCTGGCCGATGGTGTGGCCCAGCACCTTGTTGCTGGTCACCACCAGACGCTCCCAGCGCAGATCGGTGGGCATTTCCTCCAGGTTCACCGGCGCCTCGACGCCGCCGAAGATGACGCGCAGATCGTGCAGCTTGTGGCGCGGCCCCACCGCCAGCACCACGTCGCCCACGGCAAGCTTTTGGTCGGGTCCCACCGGGGCTTGGCTGCCGTCGTGCAGCACTTGGCTTAGGACCACGCCCAGATGGGTAATGCCGGGGATTTGGCGCACGGTCAGGCCGTCCAGAGCCGGGTTGCGCACCTCGATGTTCATGGTCTCGACGCCGTGTTGGCCGGCCATGCGCGCGTCCATGAAACGTTTGGCCTCGGCGGCGGGCGAGATGCCCAGCAGATGCCGCACCGCCAGCATGGCGACCATGTTGCCGATGATGCCGAAGGGATAGGTGACGGCCAGGGCCAGCCCGGCGGTGACCAGATCGGCGGGCGGCGCCCCCACGCTTTTCAGCATCTGCTGGGCGGCGGCCAGAGACGGCATGTTGGTGGTGGCGCCGGCGAAGATGCCCAGGCCCGCCGCCATGGGCAAACCGGTCCCCGCCACCAGCCCCACGGTGATGGCAATGCCCATGGCCACGATGGCAATACCCAGCAGGTTCAGGGCCAGCCCTTGTTTCTTCAGCGCGTTGAAGAAGCCCGGCCCTACTTGTAGCCCGATGGCGTAGACGAACAGGATCAGGCCGAAATCGCGGATGAAGCCCAGGATGGTGGGATCGACGGTGACGCCGAAATGGGCGAAGGCGATGCCGGTGAACAGGGCGCCGCCGATGCCCAGGCGCATATTGCCGACGCTGACCGACCCCAGCGCCAGCCCGGTCGCCGCCACCAGCGACAGCACCACCATGGCATAGGCCACCGGCTGTCCGCCGGTCAGCAGGTTGAAAATGTCCATGCGGTCCTGTCCCACGGATCAGTGGGAAGGATGTGGGGAGGCGGGGCCGGTGGGGGAAGGGGCCGGCGGGGAAAGGGGCCAGTGGGGAAAGGGGCCAGTGGGGAAAGGGGCAAGTGTTTGCGCCCCTCGTATCCGAGAAAATAATCGCCCATATCTGTGGGGCGACCATGGCCGGTCGGGGGTTCATCGGTTGACGCCTCCGCCGGGCCTTTCTAGAGTAACCGCAAATTTGGGGAGCGGCGAGGCGACCGGCCCTCCCTCCCGACCATGGAGCAAGGATACTGGCGATGATGAATGTTACCGACGCCTCGTTCGAAGCCGACGTGCTGAAGGCCCCCGGCCCCGTGTTGGTCGATTTCTGGGCCGAGTGGTGCGGCCCTTGCCGCCAGATCGCTCCCGCCCTGGAAGAATTGTCCAAGGATTTGGACGGCAAGATCACCGTCGCCAAGATCAACATCGACGAAAACCCCGGCACTCCCGGAAAGTACGGCGTGCGCGGCATCCCCACGCTGATGATTTTCAAGGGCGGCCAGGTGGCGGCCACCAAGATCGGCGCCCTGCCCAAAAGCAAGCTTTACGAATGGGTTGAAGGCAGCCTGTAAGGCAGCCCGGTAAAGAAAAACCCCCGTCCAAGCGACGGGGGTTTTTTTGTCCATGGAATGGGAGGAGTGGCTAAATCTCCCGGAACGCCGCCTGATCCATATCGTCCATGATAGCATCGCGGCTGATCTCGTTGATCTCGGCACCCGACAGGGATTCCCGCTCAAGCAGGGCCTGGGCCACCGCTTCCAATTGGGCGGCGTTGGTTTTCAGGATGGTCAGCGCCTTCATGCGGGCCTCGGCCACCAATGTGCGCACTTCCGAATCGATCTCGCGGCTGGTGTCGTCGGCGCGCATGCCCTCGGAGGTATAGGGATCGCCGTGGGCGCCACCGAAAGCAACCAGACCGACGCGGTCGCTCATGCCCCATTCGGTGACCATCTTGCGCGCGATTCGGCTTGCCATCTGGATGTCGCCCGAGGCGCCGGTGGAAATTTCCTCCGCCCCGAAGACGATCTCTTCGGCGGCGCGCCCGCCCATGGCGACGGCTAGATCGGCCTTCAGCTTCGAGCGTCGCAACGCCGGGCTGTCCTTCTCGGGCAGCCGCACCACCATGCCCAAAGCATTTCCGCGCGGCACGATGGTGGCTTTGTGGATGGGGTCCGAGGCGGGGCAGTGCAGGGCGACGACCGCATGGCCGGCCTCGTGATAGGCGGTCAGGCGGCGATCGTCCTCACCCATGAAGTTGGGCCGCTCGGTGCCCATGAGGATGCGGTCCTTGGCCGATTCGAAATCCACCATGGTGACCCAAGCGCGGCCATGGCGGGCGGCGACGATGGCCGCTTCGTTGGCAAGATGCATCAACTGGGCGCCGGAAAAGCCGGGGGTGCCACGGGCGACGACCCGCAGATCGGCCTTGGGGTCGATGGTCAGCTTGGCGACGTGCACGCCCAAAATCTTCTCGCGGCCCGAAACGTCCGGGGTCTGCAGCACCACATGGCGGGAGAAACGGCCCGGCCGCATCAGCGCCTCGTCCAGGATGTCGGGGCGGTTGGTGGCGGCGATGACCACCACGCCGGAATTGGGGGCGAAACCGTCCATTTCCACCAGCAACTGGTTCAGGGTCTGCTCGCGTTCTTCATGGGCGGCCCGGGCATTGGCGCCCGAGCGTTGGCGGCCCACCGCGTCGATTTCGTCGATGAACAGGATGCAAGGCGCCGTCTTCTTGGCCTGGGCGAACATCTTGCGCACCCGACCGGCACCGACGCCCACGAACATTTCGACGAAGTCGGACCCTGAGATAGAGAAGAACGGCACCCCGGCTTCACCGGCCACGGCGCGGGCCAGCAGGGTCTTGCCGGTGCCGGGCGGTCCGGACAGCAGCACGCCGGTGGGCACGCGGGCGCCGAGTTTGGCGAAGCGCGAGGGGTCTTTCAGGAACTCCACCACCTCCATCAGTTCCAGCTTTTCGTTGTCGCAACCGGCCACGTCGGTGAAGCGCACGTCCATGTCGCTGCCGTTGGCCAGCTTGGCCTTGTTGCCGCGCCCGATCAGGCTGGCAAGCGACCCACGTTTGATGACGAAGAACCAGAATGCGGTGGCCAATAGGGCAAAAATGGCGACGTTGCCGGCCACCGCCAGCACGGTTTCGAAGTTCAAATCGGTTCCTGGCGCCGGGCTCTCAATCTTAAAGGCCACGTTGGCGCCCGCCGATGCCGCCTCGTCAGCCAGCTTGGCCGCCACGGCGTTGGGCAATTGGGCGCGGTGCATGCCGCCGGCGCGGTCGATGCCGATGCCGATGCCGTGACCGTAGAAGGTCAGCTCGGCAATCTGGCCCTGGCCCAGTAGGGATTTGAGACCGGAATACGAGGTCTCGGTCACCGGCGGGGCTTTGGGTGTGGTCGCCAGACCGCGATAGAGGGGGTAACTCACGGCGCTGGCCAGAACCAGGGCCAAAGCCATCAGGGCGGCGAAGAGGTATTTTCTTCTGCTCACAGGGGGCGCGCCTTTCGTCCTATCCAGCATGGGGTATGACCGAAAGCTAACCTTTTCTAAACCGGAGCTGGGGTGCGCATAGGGGGTGGCCGGCAAGAAAGGCGGCGCCGGTTTCCCGACGCCGCCCTTTTTCGGTCAGGCAAGATTACTTCTGGAATTGTAGCAACAAGGGCTCCTGCACATAGGCGTGACGAACCTGGGCGTTGTCGAAGAAGGCGGTCGAGAAGCCGTAGCTCTTGGTCAGATCGTCGAACTGGACGTCGGTCTTGGAACCGGTGACCAATTTACGGGAGAGTTCAGCGACCCATTTGCCGTCCTTCCACTTGGACACCACGGTGACGTCGCCGCGATCGCCGACCGTCGGGGCGATGATGATCGACGCGACTTCGTCGCCAGCCACGAATTTGCTGTCGTCGAAGGCGACCTTATCTTCCGCCTTGAGCCAGTAGGTACCGCCCTTGTTGGCAGCCTTGGCGTCCTTGCCCATGAATTCGGGCTTGCCGTTCACCAGCTTGACATCCTCATAGCCGCCGCCGGTCTTGGCATCGGTCTTGCGACCGGCGTTCTTTTCTTTCACGGCGTCATAGCGGGTATGATCCACATAGCCGTCGTCCAACTGGTTGATCACACCCATGCGGACATATTTGGCGTGCCACATATCGCCAAGCTCGCCCTCTTCCTCGGTGTACTTGTTGCCATAGGGCTTTCCGGTCTCGCCGCCGTGGCAGGCGGTCTGGCAGCCGAATTTCTCGTCGAATAGAGCGATGGATTGGCAAGGACGGGTCGGCGAAATGCAGGCTGTAGCCGCTGACCGCCAGGGTCAGGATCAGCGCCGCATTGGTCCAATGCCACAGGCGGATCCACGGCGGCAGCAGATAGATGCGCTCGCTCATTTGCGGTTTCTCCTGCGCAGGATGCTCATCAACACGCGGATGGCGCCGTGCAGGCCCAAGCCGCCGACGGTTGCCGCGACCATGCCGATGATGCCCCAATCCACGAATTGGTTGCGGGTGGCGCCGATCACATACGAGCTTTTCAGGATGGCGGTGTTGACGAAGCCGTACTGGTTTTCCTCGGCCTGGACCAGATGGCGGTACAGCCGGGTGCGCAGGGCCGAGTCGCTGCTGTGGCAGCTGACGCAGTTCTTTTCGGCTTTGTCCTTGGCTAGGACTTCGTGGGACAGGGTCTTGGCCTGGGGCGTGTGGCACTCGACACAGCGCACGGATTGCCAGTGCGCCTTAGTGTTGGGCAGCCAGGAATGCAGCGTGTCGATGTCGGGGCGCTTGCGGTTGTCCGGCGCCAGCTTCGAGAACGCCAGATCGGACTTGTGGCAGTCCAGGCACATGGCGTTGTCTTGGGCCACGATCAGCTTGGGATCACCCAGCTTGGAGGCAATTTTGGCCACATGCGGATCGTGGCAGGAATTGCAGGTCATCTTGCCCTTGAGCTTTTGGGCATGGACCGATTTGTCCCATTGCTGTTCGATCTTGTAGACCTTGACCGCGTGGCATTCCGAGCACGGGCTGATCTGCTGCGCGGCCCCTTCGGCATGGGGATATTTGGTGTAGCCCTGGCCGTGGCACTGTTTGCACTCCATGTTGCCGTGGTTGGAGGCATGGAAGGTGTCCGGGTCGCGCAGCGTGGCTTCAAGCTTCTTGAGGTCGAGTCCGTCTTGCGGCGGTGCCTTCAGGCCCGCCTTGGTATGGCAGGCGAAGCATTCGTTGTTGGATTTGGTGATCTTGGCGAGAAGTTCGGGATCGACCGGCTTCGCTTCTTCTGCGAAGGCTGCGGGGGAGCTTCCCAGCGCCAGGGCGACAATGGCCATTTTGGCCGTCCGTCGCAAGATAGCGCAAATTGTCTGCATAACTCCATCCGGTATTCCGGCGCGCGCAGGCAGCATTCTATGCCCAAGTAGTTGTTCGTTAAAGGGGGTGTGGTAGTAGTTATAATTGTATATATTGCTCATACTTTATTGGAGAAACCTCATGCCTAAGTCGGATGCGTTGGTTTTATTTTACAGCGCAGCAAGGAACGTCGTGATGAAACAGTACGCACCGGCCACCAATCGTAACCGCGAGCCCATCCTTGCCGTGCTGAAGCAATGGCTGCCGCCCCAGGGGTTGGTGTTGGAGATCGCCTCGGGCACCGGCGAGCACGCCGCGTTCTTTGCCGCAAACTTGGCCGGGCGGGAGTGGCAGCCCAGTGATGCGGAACCGTCGGCGCTGGCCTCTATCGCCGCGTGGCGCGACGAAGCGGGTCTTGCCAATCTGCGCCCGCCGGTGTGTCTGGACGTGCGTGATGACATGTGGCCGGTGGACCGCGTTGACGCCATGTTCTGCGCCAACATGATTCACATCTCGCCGTGGGAATGCACTCTGGGCCTGATGACTGGCGCTGGGCGGGTGTTTGGACCGGGCGGTGTGCTGGTGCTCTATGGCCCGTTCAAGGTGGGCGGTAAAACGGCGCCGTCCAATCTGTCCTTCGATGCCGACCTCAAGGCGCGCAATCCGGCCTGGGGCGTGCGCGATCTGGAAGCGGTGGGCGCTTGCGCCCAGGCCGTGGGGCTTGACCATGTGGATGCGATCCCCATGCCCGCCAACAATCTGTGCGTGGTATGGCGCAAGCGCGCTTGACATATGTAACAGTGGTAGTTACTTTACCGCCATGTCCAAGAACTGCCGCTTCGCCGTTGCCGTCCATGTGGCCTCTGTGCTCGCCCTTAATGGCGAGGCACCGTGCACGTCGGAATGGATTGCCGGCAGCGTCAACACCAACCCGGTGGTCATCCGCCGCATCCTGTCGGCACTGGCCAAGGCCGGGCTGGTGACCTCCATCCGCGGCAGCGCGGGCGGTTCGGTGCTGGCGCGCCGGCCCGAGACCATCACCTTGCTGGAGATCGCCCAGGCGGTGGACGAGGATGGCGGCCCGGCCCTGCATCATCAAAAGCCCAATCCCCTGTGCACCGTGGGGCGCGGCATCCAGCCCGTGCTGGCCGGCATTATCCAGCGGGCTGAAGCCGCGCGGGAGGCGGTGCTGGGCCAGACCCTGTTGTCCGAGGTGATCCACGCCATTCAGGTCGAGGCAGGCTGACCCCTTTTTTTGACCCTTTATGAAACCGTAACCGTTACGATTACAAGGAGAGAGCCCATGGTTTCCGTCGCTATCGTCTATCATTCCGGCTACGGCCACACTGCCGCGCTCGCCCAATCCGTCGCCGCCGGCATCGCCTCGGTGCCCGGCGCCCAGGCCCACCTAATTCCGGTGGAAGATGCTGAGGCCAACACCGCCATTCTGGATGGCGCGGATGCCATTGTGTTCGGATCGCCCACCTACATGGGCTCCGTTACCGCCAAGTTCAAAGAGTTCATGGAGGTGTCGTCCAAGACCTGGTACGTGCGGGGCTGGGCCGACAAACTGGCGGCGGGCTTCACCGTCTCGGCCGGTCAGAGCGGCGATAAGCTGAACACTCTGGTCCAGATGGCGATTTTCGCCGCCCAGCACGGCATGGTCTGGGTCGGCAACGATCTGCTGCCGGGTAACAGTTCGTCGACCGGCAGCGTGGCGGACCTCAATCGCTTGAGCAGCTACCTGGGCGCCATGGCCCAGGCCAATTCCGACCAGGGGTCGGACGTGGCGCCGCCGCAAGCCGACCGCAAGACCGCCGAATATCTGGGCAAGCGTGTCGCTGAAGCCGCCCAACGCTGGGCGCGCGGTCGGGCGTAAGCCTCCGGGCAGACGGAACCCATCCAGGGTTCCGTCTGCGAGGCAGCTCACCCTTTGTTCAACACCTTCGGCACGCGGTTCAGCCGCAGCCGGAAGGCGTCCGGCATGCCCTTGCCCAGCAGCGGGCGCAGGTACAGGCGGAAGGCGTCGGTGACGTCGGTGCCGTTTTCGGCGATGAACTCGTCTTCCATGACGCGGGTCTTGCCGGCCACCGCCTCCAGCGGCATCAGCTTGTAATCCACCGAATAGAAGCCGGTGCGCTGGATGGTGACCGAGCCGTCCTGCTGGCCCCACATGGCGAATTGCACCGCCTTTTCGCCCACCTCGCGGGCCTCGCGCTGGTCCACGTCCGAGACGCAGCCCACGAAGGACCGTTGCAGATAGCCGAAGGTGTCGCCGCGCACCCGCTTGTAGCCCAGCTTGCCTTTGATTTCTTCGCACAGCAGATCGGCCAGGGCGCCGGTGCCCGATAGCTGGACGTTGCCGTGGGCGTCTTTCTCAATTTCCTTCGCCAGCTGGGTCATGATCGGCGCGCCGGCTTCGTTGTGAATGCCCTCGGACACGGCGATGACGCAGCGGCCATGCTTGTCCATGGTCATCTTCACGTCGGACAGGAACTTGTCCACCTTGAAGGTGCGCTCGGGCACATAGATCAAATGGGGGCCGTCATCGGGGAACTTCTTGCCCAAGGCCGAGGCGGCGGTCAGGAAACCGGCATGACGGCCCATGACCACGGCCAGATAGACGCCGGGCAAAGCGGCGTTGTCCAGATTGGCGCCCATGAACGATTGCGCCACGAAGCGCGCCGCCGAGGGGAAGCCCGGCGTGTGGTCGTTCAGCACCAGATCGTTGTCGATGGTCTTGGGGATGTGCAGGCAGCGCAGGGGATAACCGGCCTTGCGCGCTTCCTCGGACACGATGCGCACGGTGTCCGACGAATCATTGCCGCCGATATAGAAAAAATAGGCGATGCCGTGGGCCTTCAGGACCTTGAAGATTTCCTGGCAGTACTTCAAATCGGGCTTGTCGCGGGTGGAGCCCAGGGACGAGGACGGTGTCTCGGCCACCATTTCCAGATTGTGGCTGGTCTCCTGGGTCAGATCCAGGAAGTCCTCGTTGATGATGCCGCGCACGCCGTGATAGGCGCCATAGACCAGATCGACGTTGCGGAATTTCCGCGCTTCCAGCACGACGCCGGCCATGGATTGGTTGATTACAGCAGTCGGCCCGCCACCCTGGGCCACCAGCACCTTACCGTGGAGCATGACACCTTCTCCGTTCCCGGCTGTTTCTGCTGAAGGATAAGTCATTCCCCGCGCGGGTGACAGGGGGATGGGGGCTTGTTCCACTCTCGGGGAGGGGCCATCTTGTGGCAGACCCCACCTAAGGGGTAGCGACCTTGGAGGATTTCTTGTCCATCGACAGCCCGTGCGTTTCCCTGTGCCACATGGACCCCGAGACCGGAACCTGCGAGGGCTGCGGGCGGACCTTGGACGAAATCCGCGCCTGGAAACTGGCCGATGACGACCAGAAAAGCGAAATCCTGACCCGCATCGAGGACCGGCGCTAATGGGCCAGGATGTCAGCCGCGTCGCCGCCATCCTCGATTTCTGGTTCGCGCCCGGCATGGAGGCACGCTGGTTCGTCAATGACCCGGCCTTGGACCGTGACTTGGCCGAGCGCTTCGGCCAGGACATGGTGAAGGCGTCCGATGGCTCGCTGGACCACTGGGTGGATAGCGCCGAGGGTGCGTTGGCCTTGGTCCTGCTGCTGGACCAGCTTCCACGCAACGTGTTCCGCGGCAAGCGACAGGCGTATTCCTTCGACAGCCACGCCTTGGCCATCGCCGAAGCCGCTTTGCTGCGCGGCCACGACCGCGCCTTGACCCCCATCCGCCGCCGCTTCCTGTATCTGCCGTTCGAGCATTCCGAGGTGTTGTCGGATCAGCGCTATTGCGTGGAACTGTTCGAGCGTGCCGGCGACGACCCTGAGGGCCTGGACCGCGCCCGCGCCCACATGGACGTCATCGCCCGCTTCGGCCGCTTTCCCCACCGCAACGAGGTGCTGGAGCGGGAAACCTCGCCGGAGGAGGAAGAGTTCCTGGCGGGGGTGCCAACTTTTTGATGTCATGTTGATCCAGGCTTCCCTTGTCGGTAAGGAGGGGGAGCGTTGGTGGGGGTGACATGAGCACGGACAGGCACAGGAAGCTATGGCGGCCCAGTGGCATAGCTTGGGTCGCGTTCTCCGGTCATGCTATTTGGCTGGTCCTGTTCGGTTACGTCTTTTGGGCGCGTTCAGGGCCGCCAATGGTCGGCCCTCCGTGCGAAGCATGTGAAAAAGCCGCAGATGCTATCCAAGTGGCGATCGCCGCAGTCGCCAGTTTTGTTACCATTAGGCATAGCGCCAAGCAGGCTGCTTCTGAGGTTGCTGAAGAAACAACGGGTAGGCTGATAGAGCCGAAGTTGATTGATTATATGAGTAAAAATGGTGTTACACTGTTAGCGATGACGCTTCAGCAAAGGCCGGAAATGCTTTTCGAAGCTGCGGGGCGCGCCCTTGAATTACGCTCAATGATGGGCGGTGTGACGGTCCAGGAGGCGAGCGACATCGCTGAAGGTATCGAAGAAGAGGACGGGAATGCTTGATCTAGCCACGACCCTTCGTGACAACGAAGGCCCACCGGTGAATATCGAGGGCATCATTCGCTCCCTTGGGATCGAGTTGCGCGGACCTTGAAGACGAAGTATCTGGCCTGATCGAGCGTTTGCCGAGCGGAAATTATAATATTTCTGTCAACAAGGCGCACCATTATTACCGCCAACGTTTTACCATGGCGCATGAGTTGGGGCACTACGTGTTCCATCTGCACCTAATTGGTTCAGGTGTTGATGATAATCGGGCCTACCGGAGCACTGGGTCTGGTGGATATTTCAACCGTAATATCGCCGCGCGTGAGGAGTCTGAGGCAAATCGTTTCGCTGCAAGCGTTTTGATGCCAGAGGATCTTATTCAGCGGTTACGCGAGAAAAATACTGCGGAAAAAATGGCCAAAATGTTCCAAGTATCTACGCAGGCAATAAATATCCGCCTGTCTGGCCTGCCGGAGCGCGCGCCGGCAGGCTGATATGTCACCAATGCACGTAATTGCCAAACCCCGTCGTTTTCCGGCGGGGTTTGTTTTTGCGCGTTTTCAGGCGGCAGTGGCATCCGTCATCGGATTTACGGCGTGCGGCGCGATGACGACGCGCATGAGCGCCGTGATTAGGCGCCAGAGGCGGCGTTTTCCGGT
>JACMLB010000155.1 GCA_014379805.1 Rhodospirillales bacterium
TCGAAGGCGGGCAGCGACTGCGCCGCCTGTTGCGGGCCGGTTTGGGCTATGGGCGGCAGGGGCGGCACGGCGCCGCGAAAAGAGTCCTGGGACTCCAACGTCATAGCCAGCCCCAAAGCGGCGGCGGCGGCGGCGAAACCGATGATTGCGATCAGGACGGGACGTTGCAAGAAGGGGATGCCTGGCGTTGTGCGCGAAAAAGCGAACCTAACCCTACCGCCTTGGACCACAACCGGCAACCCAAGAGGCCTCCCCCGCCCACCCGCGTGTTGACCGGGGCCATGCCGCTCTGGAACAGTGGCACGGCAATCGGGAGACAAAGATGAGCCATATGGGTGAAACGACTGAGGTCAAAGTGTGGGACCTGCCCATCCGCCTGTTCCATTGGAGCCTTGCCTTGACGGTAAGCGTGCTGTGGATCACCGGCCAACTGGGCAAGCTGGATATCCATATGGTTCTGGGCCTATGGGTGCTGGCGTTGCTGATCTTCCGCCTGGGCTGGGGCGTCATCGGCAGCCCAACCGCGCGCTTCAGCCAATTTGTGCGCGGTCCCGGCGCCATCCGCGACTATCTGGCCGCCGCGCGCGCCGGCACCGCCCGCTCCATCGGCCACAATCCGCTGGGCGCGCTGAGTGTGCTGGCGCTGCTGGGCTTGCTGATCGCCCAATCGGCCAGCGGCCTGTTCACCACCGACGACATCTTCACCGACGGCCCGCTGGTCCATCTGGTGACGTCGAAGACGGCGGCGCTGCTGTCGTCGGTTCACCGCATCGGCGGCAAGGTGCTGCTGGGCCTGATCGCGGTCCATCTGGCCGCCGTGGTCTTCTACAAATGGGTCAAGAAGGACGATCTGGTGCGGGCCATGTTCACCGGCACCAAGAAGGTGCCCATGGGCGTCCAGGGGGTTCGCTTCGCCAATTCATGGCTGGCTGTGGTCCTGTTCGCGGTGGCGGCGGCGTTGGTGTGGGGCGGGTTGAAGGTACTGTAAAAGACAGCCCCCGTCCTACGAACGGGGGCTGTTTCATTTTAAGCCAGCCTACTCTTTCTTGAAGTCGTCGTGGCAGCCCTTGCACAGCTTGCCCACGGCGCCGGCCTGAGCCTTGATGGCGTCCGGGTTGCCGGCCTTGGCGATCTCAGCCAGCTTGGCGGCTTCCACGGCGGTGGCCTTCCAGCCATCCGTGAACTTGGCATCGGTGAAGGCTTCCGGCTTGGTGTTGGAACCGGCCAGAGCCTCGGTGCCCTTGCCCCAGCCCAGCGGGGCCATCTTGGCCAGCGCGGCCAGATTTTCGGCGCGGGCGGCGGCGTCCGCCGGCAGATCGGCCTTACCCTGAGCAAAGCCCAACAGCGGACCGGCCTGATGCTTGACCGTCTGCATCAAGCCCTGGCGCATCTTCAACTGATCTTCGGGCTTCATCTGGGCCTGGGCCGAAGCGGCGCCCAACACGGTGGCGGTGGCGAGAGCGGCGGTCAGCAATTTAGTGGCAAAGCGCATGATGGATGTCCCCTCCGTGGATGTAGGGAAGGGCAGCCGATCGCGCGGCACACCTCCCCCTTAAGAGGCAATAGCCGGTGCCGGCTCGCCAGTCCGTGACTATATCACCGGAAGCGGCAACGACCTTGAACGGAGAGCGCAATGTCGAAAACCCGGCTGCCCCGGCTGAAATCCCTGTGCGTGTTCTGCGGGTCCGGGGCGGGAAACGA
>JACMLB010000156.1 GCA_014379805.1 Rhodospirillales bacterium
ATCTTGGCGACCACCGTCATGAACTTGGCCTCGAATTCCGCCGTCAGCAGGAACGGCTTGACCAGATCGCGGTTGAGCTCCCGATTGTGGCGCTGGAAAAAGCGGGTGACGCCGCTAAGCCGGTGCTGAAGGGCTGCGGTGAACAGCTCCCGGAAGCTGGGGTATTTCGCAGGCCAGATGGGCTCAAACGTCTGGATGGCGGTGGGTTTTTCCACGTCATCCACGCTGAGGCTGGTATCCAACAGATCGGTGGCGACCTCTACCGCGGCGGCGCGGAACGTCTGTTGCGGGTCGGTCGCGCGCCGGCTGGGTGCGGAATCGGGCACGCGCGCGGCGATCAGCGGGCGCTGGCTGACGACAATCTGCAGCATTTCCTTGGAGAACTTGCGCAGTGTGACCAGTTTGTCGGCCTCGGCCATGCCCTTGGTGTCGCGGATACCATAGAAATAGCTGGTGACCGCCAGCAGGGCCTGTTCCCGGTGCGGCGCATCGGCCTCTCGCTTGAACAGTCGGCATACAATGCCGTCAACCAAACCCAACAAACCGGTGGCATCGCGCGCCGCATCGACGGCGGCAAACGCAGTCTCCATAAAGCTTGCTTGACTTATTGATGGTTGAGCAGCATCCGTATCGCTGTTCATTACGCGAACCTCTTCCACAAAACCCCCGCGCTCGCCAGCTCCAAGTGATAACTAAAACTGAACTATGGCTTGTCTTGCGTCAGGATAGCGCAAAATGGGGGTAATATAGAAGCATTTTGGAAGAAGCTTTAGACGAACAACATGGCTCCGTCCTTGCTGGCATCGGCCAGGAAGGTCACCACGCCGCCTTGGGTCAGCGGCACGTCGTCGCGCAATTCGCTGGAATCCATGCCCAGTGCCTTAAGGCCCATCTCGCAGACCATGAAGGTGACGCCCAGGGCCACGCAGGCTTCCAGCAAATCCTCGAACGTCGCCAGGTTCTTGGCCTGGAAACCGGCATCGGTTTCCGCGGCGCCGGGCAAGGTCCGCCAGCCGCCGTCCTTCTTCAGCGCCTTGGCGGCGCCCATGGTGAAGAACAGGGTGACTGGGGTATTGGTGGCGACCGCCGCCGCCGCCATGACCAGAGCGTAATGCACCCGGTCGAACTCGCCCGAGAACACCACGATGGACAGCTTGGCGGGAGCCTCAGCCGCAGGCATGATTGGTGCTCCCGTGGCTTGACAGATCGGTGATGGTGGGATGGTCGCCGCAGAGCGGGCAGCCGGGGTCGCGCGGCACCCGCACATTGCGCCACGTCACCGCCAGGGCGTCGTAAATCAACAGCCGGCCCGCCATGGTATCGCCCATACCCAGCAACTCCTTGACCACCTCGGTGGCCTGCAACGAGCCCATGGTGCCGGCCATGGCGCCCAGCACGCCCGCCGACGAACAGGTGGGCACAGCACCCTCCGGCGGCGCCTCGCGGTAGATGCAGCGATAACACGGGCCGCCCGGCCGATAGGTGGCAAGCTGGCCGTCGAAACGCAGGATGGCCGCCGACACCAGGGTCTTGCGCTCCAGCCAGCAGGCGTCGTTCACCAGGAACCGCGTGGCGAAATTGTCTGAGCCGTCGGCCACCACTTGGTAGTCGGCGATGATGGCGCGGATGTTGTCCTTGTCCAGGCGCGCCCGGATGGGCACCAGCTTGACGTCGGGATTGATGGCGGCAACCGCCTGGGCGGCGCTGTCCACCTTGGGGGTGCCGATGCTTGCGGTGGTGTGCAGCACTTGGCGCTGAAGGTTGGACAAATCGACCGTGTCGTCATCCACCACGCCGATGGTGCCCACGCCAGCGGCGGCCAGATACAGAATCACCGGCGAGCCCAGCCCACCGGCGCCCACCACGAGCACGCGGGAGTCCAGCAGTTTGGCCTGACCAACGCCGCCCATCTCGGGCAGGATGATGTGGCGGGCGTAGCGGCGTATCTGGTCTTCGCTGAAATCCATGAGCCTCTTTCCTAACCCTCCCCCCTCGCGGGGGAAGGGTGGCGAGCAAAGCGAGCGGGAGAGGGGGAAAACAAATTGGGGGCCCGAAGGCCCCCTCTCCCTCCCGAGCCGAGGCTCGGGCCCCTCCCTCCCCCGCGAGGGGGGAGGGGGAGTTATAGCATATGGCCTCAGCCCTGGTCGAACAGGGCGGTGGACAGGTAGCGTTCAGCGAAGCTGGGGATGATTGCGACGATCAGCTTGCCTTCGTTTTCCGGGCGCAAGCCCAGTTCGATGGCTGCGGCCAAAGCGGCACCCGACGAGATGCCCACCGGGATGCCTTCCAGCTTGGCGGCCTTGCGCGCAGTGGCGAAAGCGGTCTCGTTGCCGATTTGCAGCACTTCATCGACGATGCCGCGATCCAGGATATCGGGCACGAAGCCGGCGCCGATGCCTTGGATCTTGTGCGGGCCGGGGGCGCCGCCGGACAGCACCGGGCTGTCCTCGGGCTCGACCGCAACCATCTTCAGGCTGGGCTTGCGCGCCTTCAGCACGTGGCCGACGCCCGAAATGGTGCCGCCGGTGCCCACGCCAGACACCACGAAATCAACCTTGCCGTCGGTGTCCTTCCAGATTTCCTCGGCAGTGGTGCGTTCGTGGATGGCCGGGTTGGCGGCGTTCTTGAATTGCTGCAGGATGACCGCGCCGGGAATGTCACCGGCCAGCTTTTCCGCTTCCTTGACCGCGCCGGTCATGCCCTTAGAGGCCGGGGTCAGCACGATCTCAGCACCCAGATGGGTCAGCATCTTGCGGCGCTCCAGTGACATGCTTTCCGGCATGGTCAGGATCAGGCGGTAGCCCTTGGCGGCGGCGACGAAGGCCAGCGCGATGCCGGTATTGCCCGAGGTGGGTTCGACGATGGTGGCGCCGGGCTTCAGGCTGCCGGACTGCTCAGCCGCTTCGATCATAGCGAAACCGATACGGTCCTTCACCGAGGACAGCGGATTGAAGAATTCCAACTTGCCGACGATGTCGGCCTTGGCGCCCGCCTCGGCGGCCAGCTTCTTGAAGCGCACCAGCGGAGTGCCGCCGATGGTGTCGATGATGGAGTCATAAATCCGACCGCGAAACTCGCTCATGTCATTTCCCCGCATCGAAGTGTAGTTAACATTTTTAACTACAGTGCACTTGTTAGATAGTGAAGTCCAGCTTCTGATGCGCTTCGGACGGAATGCCCGATTTATACGAGCGCATGCACAGATCATCCACGGTGATGGCATCCAGCCGAACCATAATGTCCTCGGCCAGATCGCCCCACATGGGCCGGATCACGCTTTTGCCCAGCTCGGACGCGGGAACGTCCTGATAGGGGTCCTCGGCGGTTTCCATGGCGCGGATCACCCGGACGATTTCGCCCACCGAAATGCGGCGGCGTTCACGCGCCAAGCGGTAACCGCCGCGCGGACCGCGCACGCCCACCAGCACGCCCGAGCGCACCAATTGCTGCAGCGTTTGTTCCAGGTAACGCCGGGGGATGCCCTGGCGCCGGGTGATTTCCCGGCTTTGCACCGGCTCGCCGCCCGCATGGTAGGCGATGTCCAGCACCGCCTCGATGGCGAAGAGCATCTTCTTCGACGGCCTCAGCATGTCATTGTTCTCCTACTGAACACCGGTGGAGCCGAAGCCGCCGGCGCCGCGATCCGTTGCCGGCAGCTCGGTGGTTTCGACCAGGGTGGCGCGCGACACCGGCGCCACCACCAGCTGAGCGATGCGCATACCGCGCGAGATGGCAAAATCTACATCACCCAGATTGATGAGGATCACAGCCACCTCGCCGCGATAATCGGCGTCAATGGTGCCGGGCGAATTCAACACGGTAATGCCGTGCTTGGCCGCCAGACCGGAACGGGGCCGCACCTGCGCCTCGAAACCCTCGGGCAGGGCCAGGGCGAAGCCGGTGGGGATCAGCGCGCGCTTGCCCGGCGCGATGGAAATGTCCGCCGGGATGCAGGCCATGAGGTCCAGCCCGGCGGCATGGGCGGTCTCGTAACGGGGCAGCGGCAGGTCGGCGGCGTGGGACAGGCGCTGAATGGCAACGGTAACGGTCACACGGACACTCCCTTAACCACGTCGGCAATGCGCCATGCCAAGCGTTCAGCCACATCGGCCTTGGCGATGCGCGGCCATTCTTCCACCCCTGCGGCGGTGATCAGGCTGATGGTGTTGAAGTCGCCGCCGAAGGTGCCGGTGGCGGGCGAAACGTCATTGGCGACGATCCAGTCGCAGCCCTTGCGGTCACGCTTGGCCTTGGCGTGCTCCACCACCTTTTCGGTCTCAGCGGCGAAGCCCACCACCAGACGGGGGCGAGCGCCGCCCTTTTCCGACAAAGTGGCAAGGATATCGGGATTGGGCACCAATTCGATGGCGGGCGGCGGCGAACCGGGCTCCTTCTTGCGCTTTTCGCGGCTGGCATTGGACACCGTCCAATCGGCAACGGCGGCGGCGCACACCGCCACATCCACCGGCAGCCGGCCCAAGGCGGCGCCCAGCATCTCGCGCGCGGTTTCCACATGGATGGTGGTGACGCCGGCGGGATTGGGCAAAGCGACCGGGCCGGTGATCAAAGTGACGTCGGCACCCAGCCGGGCCAAGGCCAGGGCGATGGCATGGCCCTGCTTGCCCGAGGAGCGGTTGCCGATGAAGCGCACCGGGTCGATGGGCTCATAAGTCGGGCCGCTGGTGACCAGCGCCTTGATGCCCTTCAGCGGGCCGGCGGCCAGGATGCCTTCCACGGCGGCCAGGATTTCGGCAGGTTCGGACATGCGGCCCATGCCCGATTCGTTTTCCGCCAGCATGCCGGCATTGGGACCGACGATGGCCGCACCCCGCCCGCGCACGGTGGCAAGGTTGGCCTGGGTCGCCGGGTGGTTCCACATGCGGAAGTTCATGGCCGGCGCCACCAGGATGGGCTTGTCGGTGACCAGCAACGCGGTGGAGGCCAGATCGTCGGCCAGCCCGGTGGCCATCTTGGCCAGCAGATTGGCAGTGCACGGCGCCACCACCACCAAATCGCAATCGCGCGCCAGAGTGATGTGGCCGATCTCGTGTTCATCGGTCAGGGAGAAGGTGTCGGAGCAGACTTTCTCGCCCGACAGCGTTTGCACCGCCAAGGGCGTGATGAATTCCTGGGCGTTGCGAGTCAGGATGCAGCGCACCTGGGCGCCGCGCTCCTTCAGCCGCCGGATCAGTTCGAGGGATTTATACGCGGCGATACCGCCGGAAATGACCAGGAGGACGCGTCTACCATCGAGCACTGGAGAACTCCCAGCGAATTACGGAGCATTAGGTGTGGTTAACCTAATGCCGGTACCGGGAATGCGCAAGCGCGGAGTGTTATTTGGGCAGCGTCAGCTGGCCCGCCTCATCCATGGGGAAGAATGGGTTCCACGCCACTTCCCACAGATGGCCGTCGGGGTCGGCGAAGTAGCCGCTATGACCACCCCAGAACACGTCCTGAGCCGCCTTTACGATGCGTGCACCGGCTTGCTCGGCTTCCTCCAGCACCTGGGCCACCTGCTCCTTGGACCGCACATTGTGCGCCAAGGTGACGCCACGGAAACCGGTCGATACGAAGGGTACGCAGGCATCCTCGGCCAACGACTCAACGCCGAACAGGGCCAGCGCCACGCCACCGGCCTGGAAAAAGGCAACGCTGTCATTGCCGGCCGACGATTCCTCGAATCCCAGCTTGCCGTAGAAGTCACGGGAGACGGCCAAATCGGCCACCCCAAGGGTGATCAGGGACAGCCGGGGCTCCATCAGCGGCCCGCCACGGTCAAGCCGTCCACCCGCAGGGTCGGGCTGTCCACGCCGTAGCGGAACACCAGATCGTTGGCCGGCGTCAGGTTCAACAGCATGTCCTTCAGATTGCTGGCAATGGTGATTTCCGACACCGGATAGGCGATCTCGCCGGCCTCGATCCAGAAACCGGCGGCGCCGCGCGAGTAATCGCCGGTCACCATGTTGACGCCCTGGCCGAACAGATCGGTGACGTAGAAGCCCGAGGTGATGTCGCCGATCATCTCGGCCACGGTGACCGGGCCGGGCTCCAGATACAGATTGCTGGCCGACGGGCTGGGCGGCGAGGCGGTGCCCCGGCTGGCATGGCCGGTGGTCTTCATGCCCAACTGGCGGGCCGAACGGCAATCCAGCAGCCACGTGGTCAGGCGACCATCTTCCACCACCGCCATACGCTTGGTCTCCACCCCCTCGCCGTCAC
>JACMLB010000157.1 GCA_014379805.1 Rhodospirillales bacterium
CTGGCGGGGCATCATGGCGCGGCCCGCAGGCGCTTGACCGCCCAGGTGCCGATCACCGGCACCAAGGTCGCCAGCAGCAACAACTGCGCCGCCACCGACTCAGCAGTGGGGAACAGGCCCAAGGCGGGCAGATTGGGGAAACCGTCCAGCGGCGTGGCCGCGACCCAGCGCGCACCCTGCAATTCCAGCATGGCTTGGCCGGCGAACACGATGGCCAGCACGTAAAGCAGGATGGCGGTGCCGGTGAAGAACGGCTTCAGCGGCAGCTTCATGGACGCCTTGTTGATGGTCCAGTAAACCGCCACCAAAGCGATTGCAGCGACCACGAAGCCGGCGGTGATGGGCATGGTTTGGCCGGGGGCGCTGCCCATGAGGGCCTGATAGAACAGCACGGTCTCGGCGCCCTCGCGGTACACCGCCAGGAAGGCGGCGAAGCCCAGCGAGAACATCTGACCGCCGGAAAGCGCCTTTTCCACCTGCTCCTTGATATAGCTCTGCCAGCGCTGCGCTTCACGCCGCGCGAACAGCCAGTGGCTGACATAGGTCAGCACCACGGCGGCCACCAGCATGGTGACGCCTTCCATGGCCTCGCGGTTGGCGCCCGAGACGTTGATGACGGTGTTCATCACCCAGGCAGTGGCGGCGCTGGCGACCAGGGCCAAGCCCACCGCCTGCCACACCACCTTCAGCTTGTCGTCGGCGCCCAGGCGCTTGAGATAGGCCACCAAAGCGCCGATGACCAGAATGGCCTCGAAGCCCTCGCGCAGCAGGATCAGCAGGGATTGCAGGAAGGCGCCAAGCCAGCCCGCGCTCTCTTGCGCGGCGGCACGGGCGGCGGCCACTTCGATCAGGCGGGATTCCAGGGCGCGCCAGGACTGCTCCAGCTTGGCCTTGTCGGCGCCCGCATTGGCTTGGCTGATAACGGCGGCGAACTTGGATTCCAGCTCGCCCTTGGCGTCGGGATCGACCGCACCCAAATCGGCCTCGAACCCGCTTTCCTCGAACACCGAGAAATAGACGTCGGACATGGCGTCGGCGGTGTCTGTGGATTTGGCCGGATCATAAGTCATCATCAGGGCATTGCCCTGCTGGACGATCTGGGCGGCGACGGCACGATGATCCAGACGCGCCTCTTCGGCATGGGCGAGGGCAGGGACCAGCAGGACCAGCAGGACCAACAGCTTAAACACGGCGCGCATCATTGGTTCACCTCGAACACACCGGGGGCGACCTTGGCGGCGTCCAGGCCTTTGGCCTCGGCGGTTACCGCCTCGCGGATGGATTGGCCGGCGCTCTTGACCCCGGCGGCATCGTTGGCGGTCATGGCCTTGCGCATGGCGGCGAACGATCGCTCGATCTCGGTGGCGCGCTTGGCGCTCACATATTTGCGGATGGCGGCTTCCAGCTTGGTGTCTTCGAAGTTATGAAAATAGGCCTCGGTCAGCGCCCGTTTGCCCCCAGCCACGTCGCCCTTGGCGAAGCTGGCCTCGGCCTCGTCCACCGCCTTGGCGACGCCGTTGGCCTGGGCCATCCAATGGCCGTCAGCGGCATCAGCCGGCACCCCGGCAACGACCAAAAGCAGCACCAAGGCCGAGCGGAACAAAAAGACGGGACGGCAAGGCATGGGCGGGACCTCATGTGAAACTGCCAATAAATCGAATAGCCATGACTTTAATGTGTAAATCAAGTGCGATTTGTTCGCAGTCTCATTACCTGGACGCATGGCACAAAAAAACCCGCCTCCCAAAAGGGGGCGGGGTGGCGGGGTGATAAAGGTTAGTGCCGGACTACCGGTTCCACCGAGGCGACGTTGCCGGCACCTGCAGGATGGTGCGGGGCGACGCTCATGGACGGCGAAAACACCACTGCGAATAGCACCGCCAAAGCGTACACGCTACCCAGCACGACGATGCGGAAAGTGAGGCTGCTTTTGTTGGTGTCTTGATCGGAGACCATGGTGTCGTCGTTCATGGCTACTACCCTTAAGTTTAAATCTTACCTGCCCTGACGGGTAGGCAGGTTGGAGAAAACCCCATTTGCCCCACCCGTTGCAAGTTGTATACGCACAGAGGCGCATGCGTCCCACGCATGGCTGACCCCTAGCGGCGGGCGGCTTGGCGTGAATTGGCGAGGCGGGGCAACTCCGTAATGGGGCAACGGCGGGCGCCTAGGCGGTCAGTTGGCTTAAGAACGGGCGGTCCAATAGGCAAATTACTAAGATTCGCCCCAATCTTGGAGATGCGATTGGGCCCGTCCGGCTAACTTCCACGAAAACCAGTGCGAAAAATGGCTGTTTTCCAACGCTTACAAGCAGAAAAAAGCAGATAAATTATTGCCAAATGAAGGTCTGCGGGTTGATGCGAACAGACTAAAGCCCTAGCATGGCAAAATTACGCTGGGTTTGGGTAGACGTATGCAGGCGCTACGGAAGATCGAGGTAACTACCGGCGTGTGGTGGGTCGAGATACCCGCCGCCGATGTGCGCATCCTGTGCGGGTGTCCCGCCGATGCGGTCAAGCATTTGATGAAGCGCGGCCTGATCGCGTCCATCGAAGTGAATGGTGTCGCCTTCGAAACCGGCCCCAACGTCATGCTGCTGTCCGACGTGATGGTCCAGAACGGCACCTTCGCCAATCTGGGCGAGTTCCCGGTTTTGCAGATGTTTTACCGCCAGGGCATGATTATTCCCGGTCATCCCGGCAATACCGGGACTAAACCGCTGATTATCGGTTCGCCCGAGCAGGTCCGTGCCCAGCTGCAATATATCCATCGCGGCAATTACGGTCTTAACAGCGAAGAAGAATTGCTGGATGCTGGCGCCAGCCCCGAAGTGGCGCGCGAGCGCATGCGGCTCAAGCTTAAATTCGCCTTCGGCCGCATCTGTCATCCGTCCGAGATCATCGACACCCTGGCAGTGGAAAGCGAGCCGGTGGAGATCCGCGACGGGGTCAGCGTGCGCCGTCTGCGCCTGAACCTGTTCGAGTTCCGTTATGGCGACGAGTCGGTCACGGTGGATTTGAACCTGCCGCCGTTCGAGACCTATGAATGCCCGTACCCGCTGGGCTTTTACAACATGCCGCGCGAGTATTTCGCCGTGGTCCATTCTGGCGAGGGCGACGGCTGGGACATCAACCGGCCCGCCATGGGCACGGTGCTCATGTTCCAGGGCAAGGTTTATCTGATCGACGCAGGGCCCAATATCCTGAACTCGCTGGACGCGCTGGGTATCGGCGTCAACGAGATCGAGGGCATCTTCCACACCCATTCCCATGACGACCATTTTGCCGGCCTGACCACGCTGATCCGCGCCGACCACCGCATCAAATACTATGCGACGCCGCTGGTGCGCGCCTCGGTGGCGCGCAAGATGGCGGCCCTGCTATCCATCGAGCAGTCGGCCTTCGCCGATTATTTCGAATGCCACGATCTGGTTGAGGACGTCTGGAACGACATCGAGGGGCTTGAGGTCAAGCCGCTGTTCTCGCCCCATCCGGTGGAAACCACCACCTTCCTGTTCCGCGCGCTGTGGGATGGCGGCTTCCGCACCTATGCCCACATGGCCGATATCTGCCGGCTGGAAGTACTGAAAAGCTTCATCTGCGAAGACGAGACCCTGCCCGGCATTACGCCTGCGCTGTACCAACGCGTCGTCCGGGACTACGCCACACCGGTGGACGTGAAGAAGGTGGATGTGGGCGGCGGCATGATCCACGGCGACGCCTATGATTTCCGCGACGACACCTCGGGCAAGGTGATCCTGGCGCACACCTCGCTGCGTCATACCATCGCCCAAAAAGCCATCGGCTCGACCGCGTCCTTCGGCACCACCGAGGTGCTGATCCCGTCCAATCACGACTTCATCTGGCGTTCGGCCTACGAGCTGCTGCAGGGCTATTTCCCCGGCATTCCCCACCATCAGGTCCGCGTGCTGCTGAACAACCCGGTGGCGACCTTCAATCCGGGTACCATCCTGGTCAAGGAACGCCAGCCGGCGCCCTCCATCTTCCTGCTGCTGTCGGGCAGCGTCGAGGCCATCCATGTGAATGGCGGCGGACGCTCGGTGTTGTCGGCGGGCGCCATGATCGGCGAATTGTCGGCCCTGTTCGGCTCGCCGGTGTCCGAGACCTACCGTGCCATCGGCTTCGTCAAGGCGTTGGAAATCCCGTGTGCGCTATATGGCGAGTTCGTGCGCCGCAATAATTTGTCCGCCGAGATCACCCGCATCTTCGAGAACCGCGACTTCCTGCAGCGCACTTGGCTGTTCGGCGAGGTGGTGTCCACCCGCACGCTGAACCGCATCGCCAAGGAACTGACCCTGAAGCGGTTCGACGTGGGTGAGACCATCGAGATCGGGCCGGAAGCGGTGGCGCTGATCATCCGCGGCACTGTGGCGCGCATCCTGGGCGAACACATCGTCGAGATGTTGGGGGCCGGCGAATTCTTCGGCGAAGAACTGGCCATCTTCTGGACGCCCAGCATGTTCCGCCTGAAGCCGGTGGAACCCACCGAAGTGTTCCTGATCCCCGCCGGCATGCTGGCAGGCATCCCGTCCGTGCGCTGGAAGCTGTTCGAGACCTTGGGCAAGCGCATGACCTCGATCTTCGAGGGCGAGCATATGGGCCGCGTCGTGCTGCAATGGCACGAGGAATACCGGGTCGACGTGCTGCGGCTGGATACCCACCACCGGCGCCTGTTCGAACAGGCCAATGCCATCCTGGACGCCGTGGATTGCGGGCGCGACCTGCCCGAAGTGTTGTCGCTGGTGGACGCCATCGCCGAATACGCCCGCTATCATTTCGGCGAGGAAGAGGCGTTGATGGAGCGCCACGGCTATCCCGAGGCCGAAACCCACCGCGCCCGCCACGCCCGCCTGATGGACATGCTGGGCGAGACCCGCGACCAGATTCAGGAACGCGGCTTCGCCGACAGTGCAACCATGCTGACCTTCCTCAAGGAATGGTTGGTCAATCACATCTGTACCGACGACCGGCGCTACACCACGTATCTGAATTCCAAGGGCGTTTATTAGGGCGATTCCTGCCCGTTGGCTTTCAACGCGTCAGTGCATTAGTATCTCGTCATCAGCTACGAGGTAAAAATGACCGATGGATTGAAGTGCCCTCAGTGCAGCTCTGAGCACGTTTATCACGATGGCAGCCTGTGGGTTTGCCCCGATTAGATAGGAACCACCGGGTGTCTCATTTTAGAACGCGTTGATTTTGAAGGATTAATTGACGCGAACAGAATGAGACGTCTCAGTCTATGGAATTCTTTTTTTGAGCGCGCGGGCGGCTGCGAAGTGCAAGACGGCGCGGCCAGCGCCGGCTCACTTCGCTGGCGACCGGGCGCAACCTGGCGGCGGTCTTCACCGCTGAGGGCGCCTCCCAAGCCGCCTTAAGGCAGCGCTACACCGATGGCGGAAAACAACTATTTGCAACGGCGCCGCCCAGCTCCGTGTTCAACCCACCGTTAGGTCATGCACCGACCAACCCGCCGCCAAGATCGCTTTCTCAAGATCGGCGTCGACGGCCTCGCGCCTAGTCGCGAGGCAGAGCGCGCGGCGTGGCCTAGTGGCCCCCACGAAAATGTTCATCAGCGCCTTTGTAACCTGCTTGCCCTTCGGCCGCTCGCCACCGAGAAATGCGGTTGTGACTGCCCCGGCGACATCCATTTTCTGACCTTCGTTGGTTTCGAGGACGAGAGTCGCGTCGTGCGTCTGCCCCTTGACAGAGTGGATGGTCCCGAGCCGGACCTTCAGGCGCGCACCTCCCTCCTCCCATATGTGGACATTCTGGTCAGTCCCGCCATGGGCGGCTGCATGCCCCTCGAAGGCGAGGAAGCCGCCCATGTCCGGGCGAGCTCCCGTTAAGTCTTTCGCGAGGTCCGCGACCGGCCCCGCGAACCGCCTCCATCCATCGGCATCGATAGGCAACCCCGTCGTTAACGTGGACTTCAGGAGGGTACGCATGCGTAGGCGCGAGCCCGGTGAAGCGGCTTCGAGAGCCTGCCAAAGGGCGCTCTGTGAGCGGGCTGCATCGTGTGGCTTCCAACCCAAAGCCTGAAGGAAGCGAAACAGGGCGCTTCCGAACGCCGAAAGCGCCTCCTGCGGAGAACCCGTCGCGGCCGTCCGGTGCCTCGCCTCCAACAGGACGCCGAGAAGCGTCCCGGCGCGCTCGCCGTACGGCTTTGGATGCGCGTATTCCGGCCAGTAGTCGCCAATAGAGTTGGGCCACGCCTTACGCGCCTCCTCAGGAATTTTGTGGCGGGCCGCCACGGCCCAAATCTCCGCGTCACCATGGAACTGGTCCGTCGCCGCGAGGGCGGCGCAGTATGCGGGGATAACGTTGCCGACGGTATCCCTGTCGAAGAAGAAGATGGAATGCAGAGCGTCGCGCCCCTCCTCGCCGGAGATTACCTGCGGCCTGACCATTGTCAGCCGGCTTGCGAAGGCTGCCGTTTTGTGCCCGAACCGCTTGCTCCCGCCGAGGTCGAGACAATCCTCGCCGGGCGTCCAGGGCTTACCCGACCCTCCGTAGATATTCTGATTGCAGTCCCCGATCCACTGCACCGACGAGCCCGGAAAGATCGCCCGTACCAATTCCTCGTGTTCGGCGGGGGTATCCGCAGCGGGAAAGCGCCGCCGCCATGAGCTTGAACGAAAGTTCGCGGGCCGGAAGCTGGAAAAACCGGTCTCAATTCGGGGCGGCACGGTGGTGTCGCCTATAAAGGCCGCCGCCGTTGAAAAGATGAGTGATGCGCAATGGCTGTCTGCCATGGAGCGATATGACAAGAACGATGAACGCGAGTGGCTTGCTGACAAGGTCATCGGTGGCGCGGAACAACTCGCCCATTCCCTGAGTGAGAGGATGAAGGCCGACCCACAGCGCTTAGCCCGCCTTGCGCTACAATTTCCCGCGGATGCAAACCCCCACTACTTTAGCGCCGTAGCCTCAGGGCTTTACGGCGCAAAGTTGCCCTTCGACTTGCTCCTGGACGTAGTGAAATTCCTGCACAATCGGCCCGGACGCCCCCACGGGCGCTGGATACCGGGAATGATCGCAACCAACCGAGAACACGACCTCCCGGGAGAACTACTGGAAGCGGTTACCTGGTACGCTACTGAAGATAAGGATCCGGAAGCCGACATCTGGCGCAGCGGCAACGAGGCCGGCCCGAAAATGTACGGGGGAAATCCCCGCTTCCACGGAATTAACACGGTAAGAGGCAGTGCTGCGGGGGCGATTTCCCGCTTAATCACCGCCGACCGCATTTATTGGGATTTCTTCCAGCGAGCGGCGGAGGCGCTGGTCTCGGACAGAACCATCTCGGTGCGCTCCTGCGCGGCTGAAATATGCTCTCAGGGGCTTCGGTATGACAGGAAACGAGCGATCGCCCTCTTCTTGCGGCTCATTGACACTGAGGACGCGATCCTGGCGATCCACCCCGTGGAGGAGTTCGTCCATTACACTGGTCTGCATGATTGGCCAGCAATGTCACCCGTGCTGCAGCGCATGATGGCTTCGTCGGAGGACGGCGCGAGGGAGGCGGGAGCGCGACAAGCCACTTTGATCGCACTCTCCGAGGAGGAAGCAAATACGCTTGCTGAGTGCGCCCTCGCCGGCGACGCCGTCATGCGGAAAGGAGTAGCCGATGTCCTTAGTCACAACGTGCTCCGGCACTATCAAATCTGCGCCCCTCGCCTTGCACCATTGTTCGACGATCCCGATGAGAAGGTGCGCCAGGCAGCCGACGATTGGATCCACCCTATCGCCGACCGAGGCACCCTCGAAACCCTCTTACCTTTAGCCGAGGCTTATCTGAGCAGCCGCGCATATGCCGAGCACCCGGACACGTTTTTCCGGATGTTGGAGACGATCGTCGATGCGCCCCCTGCACTGCTGTTCAAGGCGGCCCAACGGTTCATGGACTGCGCCGGGAAGGAAGCGGGCGACATCCGGACCCGCCACGCGATGACTGGGGACCGGGTTGGCAAATTGTTGCTGCGCGCCTACCGCCAAGCCGATGCCGATCGTGATCTTCGTGCCCAATGCCTGGATCTGTTTGATCGCCTTCTGGCCTCCGGCACGCATGGTGCTGAGCGCGCACTAGACTCCTGGGGAAGAAACTAGGCGGTTACGGCCTTTGATCAGCCTTCACCAACGAAGGCCCGAGCCGCGACCAGCTACATGGCTTGAAGTAGGCACGCGGAAATCGGCAATTGTACGGCTCTGCCGGTCGGCGGCGCCATCTGGCTCAGGTTGATGGCATGCCCTAGGCTCAATCCTTGTGCGGCCATGGCAACTCGGTATACTTGGCCGCAGGTTACGCAAAGGCCAGCCGGGGCGACTCGGGCTGGCCTTTCCCTTTGCGGTGAATACGAGGTTGATGATGGACGATGATTTGAAGTGCCCCAAATGTTCGTCTGAACATGTCTATCCGGACGGTAGCCTGTTGATCTGCCCGGAATGCGCCCATGAATGGTCCTCGTCCACGGTGGCGGCGGATTCGGCGGAGGGCGTGGTCAAGGACGCCAATGGCAACCTTTTGGCCGATGGCGACAGCGTCACCGTGATCAAAGATCTAAAGGTCAAGGGTTCGTCCCTGGTGGTCAAGGGTGGCACCAAGGTAAAGAACATTCGCCTGGTGCCCGACTCCGCCGATGGCCATGACATTTCGTGCAAGATTGACGGCATCGGCGCCATGGGCTTGAAGTCGGAATATGTGAAGAAGGCCTAGCCGGGCGTTCGAACCGGTAGCACCAACACCTTTTCATCATTCCTTGCCGCCCGCTCCTGGGAGAGCAGGGCTGTTAGCCTCTTAACCTCTCGTTCCGCATCTCGGAGCGCCAGCGTCAGAATAGTTACCTGCGACGCCAGCGCCCGAAGTGCGCGACGCTCTTCTTTGCTGTTTGTATCCGCGTTGATGCCATCGTCTTTCGGGTCGCCACTTGCCGCCGGCCTGCGGGCACTGACCGCCAATTGGAAGTGCATGACCACATCCTTGGCGCGGTTGGCCGTTGCCCGGCCGACCCTCGCCTCCCTGGCCAGGTTGGCGACCGTTAATGAGCCGTCAGTATGCAAAGGTTTTCCACCCAGCAGCCGGATCATCGCCGCTTCAAGAGCAGCCAGAGTGGAAGCTTTAACTGTCATAGCTCAGTCCCGCGGATCGGTTCCAGCAGCGCCTGAAAGCGTCGGATTTGCTCATCTAGGGTTCGGACTCAATTGAGCCACCACACGAGGGCGGCCACGAGGAAGACGGCCGAGAGAAATGTGTCGGCGCGCTTGTCGTAACGCGTGGCTATCCTTCGGAAATCCTTGAGACGGCAGAACATGCGCTCGACCACGTTGCGGCTGCGGTAGGCGATGCGGTCGTAGGCGTGGGGATGCTTCCGTGTCGGGTTCGGCGGGATGACGGCTTCGCAACCGCGTTCGGCAAGCCAGTCGCGAAGCTTGCGGGCATCATAGGCACGATCCGCGAGCAGGCGCTTCGGAGTGGGGATGCGCCGCAGCAGCGCCCCGACGCCGACCAGATCGTGGGCCTGACCGGGCGTCAGGGTAAGAGCGATAGGCCGTCCGATGTCATCGGTTATGGCGTGAATTTTGGTCGTCCGTCCGCCGCGAGATCGGCCGATTGCTTGTTCGTAGTCCCCCCTTTTGCGCCAGCGGCCGAGCGGTGAGCCTTCACGTGCGTGGAATCGACCGATGTGGTGTGAACCACTCCGCTCGAACCGCTGAGGGCGTAGAAGACATCCTCCCAAACCCCTTGTTTGCTCCATCGGTTGAAGCGGTTGTAGACCGTCGTGTAAGGGCCAAACTCGGCCGGGCAATCGCGCCAGCGCGCCCCTGTCCGAAGCATGTGGACGATGCCGGAGATGATCCGCCGGTCATCTACCCGGCGAGCGCCTCGACGTCCTCGGGGCAAGTAGGGCTCAATCCGAGCCCACTCGTCATCGCTTAACCAGAAAAGCCCGCCTGCCATCCAAGTCTCCCGCCTCTGTCGGGAATCTTGAATCACAGCGCGGGCTCACTGGGAATCCCTTAATTGAGTACGGACCCTAACGCAAGAAATCGAAATGATTGTGCGTCCGGCTTCCACCACCGCACTTGCAAAAGCTGTTGTAAAAGGTCTGTCCCAGAAGGGGCCTTACAAAGGTAAGTTGCAAACAGGGTATTTCGATACGATTGCAAAAATCCCGACCACGTCGATAGTGAGTTATGGGCTGAAGCCACTGGTGAAACTAGACGGCAATGATAGCCTATACAGTACGTGGGCGCGGAAAGACGAGCTCCGCAACCGCGACGGCTCGGTCAACATGGCGCTGATCGACGAGTATGTTGCTTACTGCGTAGAGACGATAAACGAGTTTTTGCTGCAAGCCATGCAGGCGTGTGGGACAGAAGGTTGGAGTCTCACATCTCCGAACCGTTCACCGCTTCTTTCGCTAACCCCGGTAAATGGGCTGATTAGCTGTCTGCGCAAAGTTATTAGTGCCGGACACGTCCTGTCGCCAGAGCTTCACAAGGAGGCAATGGCGCGGCTGAAGCTTGTTGCCATTGGGGAATACAAATCGAGTCACTGGCAAAAGCTCGGGCTAGAGATTTTTAGCGTTTGTTATGGTCCAATACCCGTGCAGGCTGCCGAGCGGGCAGCCGAATAGAGCGGTTAGTTGGTCAGGGCAGATGGGTAAAGGCCGCCCCGTAGGGGGCGGCCTTTACAGTTTATCGGTCACGGCTTTGCAGGTTACGCGTCGCGTTTGCGCTTAATGCGTCACCCGTGTCGGGTGACGCAAAACCTGCAAATCGGTGGGCGCTAAGCCTTTGATCCCCCAAGATGCGGCGACACGTTTCATGCAAATCCTGTGACCCATATTCTGCAAATTCCCACAGGCATTGACGCATAAAACGCAAAGCCCGCCCAGGGTTCTGGCGTGCAGCTCTTTTGCTGTTGGCCGCTTGACACCTCCCCCTCAAGGCGCACACTGCGCATTAGGGTTGTATTGGAGGGACGCAAGCAATGACGTCGCTGGCGTGGGAGGAACGCAGGAGCGGATGGACGCCCCAGACTGAGGATGCTCGATCCCCGTTCGACGTCGATTATGCTCGCATCATCCACTCGGCGTCGTTCCGGCGTCTGCAGGGCAAAACCCAGATTTTGAATTTGGGTGACAGCGATTTCTACCGGACTCGCCTCACGCATTCGCTTGAGGTGGCCCAGATTGCCGCAGGCATCGTCCGCCAATTCCAGACGCACTGTTGCGGCCATGAATCCTGGCCACACCTTCCCGACAACAACCTCATCCAGGTCATCGGCCTCGCCCATGATTTGGGCCATCCGCCGTTCGGCCATGGGGGCGAGGTTGCCCTGAATTACTGCATGCGGGACCACGGCGGGTTCGAGGGAAATGGACAAACCCTTCGCATCCTGTCGCGACTGGAAAAAATGTCAGCGAGCCAGGGCTCAGACCTTACGCGCAGGGCAATGCTCGGAATCATCAAGTATCCGGTTCCGTACGGCAAGGCGGTCAATCCCGGCCTCATTCCCTGTCTCGATCATGGGCCGACGGCGATCAGCATCATCGACCGCCGCAAATCGAAGCCGCCGAAGTGCTTTCTGGACAGCGAGCAAGACGTGTTCGATTGGATTGCGGGCCATTTGGACGAGCGTGACCGGAAGGAGTTTCAGACGCTCACGTCCGAGGGGCACAGTCACGCCAAATCCGTCCACAAATCATTTGACTGCAGTATCATGGATATCGCCGATGACATCGCCTATGGC
>JACMLB010000158.1 GCA_014379805.1 Rhodospirillales bacterium
AAACCTGCGATACCATCGAAGACACCATCAACAACATCTCGGCGTCCATCACCGGTCGGCTGGAAGTGTTCGAAAAGCGCACCCGCGAAATGTGGGCCAACCTCAATCAAGAGGAATTCCGTCAGGTCAAAATCCTGATCGAGCGCTATCACGTCACCATCGGCGGCGCCCTGTGCGGCCTGACGGTGAAGATGAACTCGTTCGCCCGCATGTTCCCGCGGCCCAATTCGGGCGGCCCGGTCAAGCGCGCCGATTTCATGGCCTCGGAGATGATCCAGGGCATCGAACTGATCCGTAATACCGAGAAGCAGTATTCGGCTTAGTTCGCTGACCGCAGCTTAGATTGAAAGCGCTAGCAGTTCCCCAGCTTGTCATCCCGAACGAAGGTGAGGGATCTCATCTTGGCGCGACGGTGGGGAGTTCGCATTGGCCGACGCTGTGCCGGGACGAGATTTCTCACATTCGTTCGAAATGACAAGTCATTGGGTAACTGGGAAACGGCACCATGGATCCCGGATCGCGCAAGCGCGTCCGGGGTGACACAGAAAAAAACCCGTGTCTTCCGTGGCCCACGCAGTGGGCTTCCGTGCTTTCCGTGTTCTCGTGGCGAGGCGTGGACGCGTTCGGCAAACCGCTAGTGTTCCGCCCCCCCATCACACCTCGAAGCGGGTCTGGAACTCGCGGATTTCGCGCTTGGTCATGCCGTAGCGCTCGGCGTCGGCCATGGTGGCCTTGCCGGCCAGCAGGTCTTTGACCAAGGCCAGTTCCATGCGCGACAGCCGGCTGGCGTCTAGCTGGTAATCGCGGAAGGCCTCGGTGGTCATCGGGACCCAATCGGCCATGATCTCCAGCATCTTGTCGGCATAGATGCGGATCTCGTATTGGGCATGCACGTCGGCGCGCAGGCGCAGGAAGTGCATCAGATTGTGCAGATTGGTCTGCCAGTACATCTGGGTATAGGCCGATACCGGCAGGCCGATGCGGGCCAGTTCGCGGGCGATGCCGGCGCGGTCCTCGTCGATGGTCTTGCCGTCTTCATCGGCGTTCAGCAACTGGTGATACGACTGGAAGTTCCGCTGCGCATCGGCCTTCAGCATGCGCAGGACTTCTTCCGCCTGCTCGGGCGTCAAATTGTCGCCGCGGCCCTGCTTGTTGTCCTTGGACTGCACCGCCAATTGGGACGGCTCGGGCATGTAGAACTCGTCCGGCATGATGGAATAGCGGGCCGAGTATTCGTTCAGGGACGCGGTGCGGTGGCGCACCCACTGTCGCATGACGAAAATGGGCAGCTTGACGTGCAGCTTGATGACGCAGCCTTCGAACGGGCTGGTGTGGAAATGGCGCATCAAATAGCGCAGCAGCGAGCGGTCGTCGGCCACGCTTTTGGTGCCCTTGCCATAGCTCATGCGCGCCATCTGCAGCACCGAGACATCGTCGCCCATGTAGTCCTTGACCGCGATGAAGCCGTGGTCCAGCACCGGGTGATAGACGTTCATGTGCTTTTCCATGCCCTCGGCGACGGGGCGGAAGGTGGCGGCCTGCTCGCGCACGGGCGCGTCGGCGGGCATGGCTTCGGGCTTGTCGGACATGGAACTCTCCGGAAAGGACCTGGGTGTTTTAGCCGAAGTGCAGGGGGTATGCTAGCCACTAGCCGTATACGGCTAGTGCCCGTTCGCGGAAACGCTGGACGATCTTGCGCTCGGCCTCGGGCTGGGTCAGCCGCGCTAGGCCGTGCACCAGGGGCGAGCGCAATACCATGCTGTACTCGGCCACCACCCGGCAGCCGGACTCATTCAGCGGGGTAAAGGTCCAGACCAGTTGGAAGGCGCTGAACGGCCCGTGGTCCGAGGTGATGTCCAGGCGGTTCGGCGGTTCGGCCACGGCGCGGGTGTGAAAGCTGGCGTCCAGAGGGCCGGCGCCGAAATGGTTGTCCACCTCCAGCACCATGCCGTCGCGCTTGACGATGCGCGCCTCGCGGCACCAGGGGATGAAGGTGGGATAACGCTCGATATCTACTGCAAGCGCGAATAATTGCTCGCAGCTGTAATCGGGAAAGTCGGCGGCGAACCGGCCGGCGATGGGCAGCATCAGCGGGTGAGGTTGCGGATGTTTCTGACGAAGATGTTCAGCAGGCCGCGAATGAACGGGTCGGCTTTGGCAAGCTTCTCGCGAAAGGAGTCGCGGCCGATGATGACCACGGACACGTCGGTCAGGGCGGTGGCTGTGGCCATGCGCGGCTGATCGTCCACCAGGGCCATTTCGCCGAACAGCTCGCCTTTGCCAAGGGTTGCCAACACCAATCCGTTCTTGGTGATCTCTACCTGTCCGTCTTGGATGAGATAGGCCCGGTCGCCCGAATCGCCCTCTTTGAACACCTTCACTCCGGCGTAGAAGACCTTCCGTTCGAGGACCTTTCCTTTTTCTGCCATGGCTACCCCCGTGTCTTCTGTTCCGACTGTAGGGACAGATTGCCGGGAAGTCACCTGCGCAGTACCCTTATCCGCTGATAACCGTATTACAGCCTGGGAGCCGGCACCTTGACCGTAAACGCCACCGTTCGCGATCGGCTTGTGGTGCGCCTGCGCGCCCTGATGGCGCGCACCGTCGCCAATGGCTGCACCGAGGACGAGGAACTGGTGGCCGCGCGCATGGTCGGCAAGGCCATCGCCCAAGTGGATGCCATGGGCGGCGGGGCCCCACCTGAGCCGGAAAAGGCCGAGCCATCCTGGGCGCAGACCGAGCGGGATTCCCGCGAGTACCAAACCCTGCTGGAAAAGAACACCGCCGAGACCCTGTTGAAGGCGGCGGTGCAGGAATTGGCGCTGAACCACATCAACACCGTAGCACCGCCGCGCAAACGCGATCCCGGCGAGCCCACCCAGCGGGTGGATATCCACGAATTGCTGGAGCCCCATCTGGGCATGATGCTAGCCGTTGGCGGCACTCGTATGGGCCGCCAAATCCTGCGCCGCATGGTGGACGAGCTGGTCTATGACGGCGACTTGCCGCGCTTTCTCGACATGAAATTGGGGGCTTGATGCGACGGCTTCTGCTGCTGGCATTGTTGGCCGTTACGGCATGCGACGGCGCCGCGCCAGCGGTGGCGCCAAGCCCCGCTTTGGGGATTTCCACGCCTTGTGTCGGCAACAATTCGCCGCCGTCGGGCTATCAGGGGCCATTTTCACCCCATGCGGGAAGCTGTGCCCCGGCATGGGGAACGGCGCCCAAGCCAGCGGGCGTGCACGACTATTCCCAGGGTCAACCGCCCCGGGCGGTCAGGTAGGGGCGCCTTGGGGAGCCGGCGGCTTAGGTGTGGCGACTTCGGCGCCCGCCACCTTGTCCTCGACCTTTTGCACCAGATCTTGAACCATGCGCTCGCTGAATCCGGCCACAAACGCCAGGGACAGCAGCGCGAACATTTCGTTGCCTGGCAGAATGGCGATCACGACGATCCCGGACTTGAACAGGGTGGCGACAAACAGTCCGAACAGCATGCCGATAATGGGTTTGAAGAAACCCGTGATGAACAGCTTGTTCTTGTCGTCGATGCCGATCCCATCGATGGAGCCCGCCCGGGTCATGATGCTGGCGACGCTTCCCGAAGCACCGCAAAGGGCAATGAGGATCAAATCCAGCGCGGTAAGCGGCAGCCCGGTGGGCAGGGTGATCCCAAGCCCCTGGGGAAGGTAGAAGAGTGCGCTGACGAATAGATACAGCACGGCCAGGGCCAGCACGCCGAAGCTGACCATTCCGAATAAGACAATACCAAGCGGCGACGACGAGAATGACCGCCAGAACGTTTGAATGAACGAGCGCGAGCGCACGCGTTCCTTGATGGCGCTGGTCAGTGACTCGGTAAGCTTGGCCGAATGAATGTCGCTCGCCGCCTTGGTGATGCCCACGGTGGCGATATAAAGCGAGACGCTGTCCTGGGCACTTTCGATGTGGTTGAGCAGGTTCACAAACTCGCCAATGGCGGTCTGTTGCTGCTCCTCCAGGCCGGACGGGATCGTGCCCAGCATTGAGAGAATTGGCTCAAGATTCAATTTTGAATCGGACATTGATGCGCTCGATATAAAACGTAAGCGTGCATCATATGTGATCGTCACACCAAAATCAAATGGTGTGGGGAGGCATAAAAAATAGGGCCGCCAGTTGCCCGGCGGCCCAAGGTATTCGTCGAGGCACCGACGAAGTTACAGGCCGTATTTTTCGGCCATAACGGGGTCCTTGGCAGCGACGCGCTTGGCCAGATCGACGATGACCTTGGCCTGTTTCCAGGTGGCGTCGTCCTGCATCTTGCCGTCGATCATCACCGCTCCGGTGCCGTCGGGCATGGCTTCCAAAATTTTCTTGGCGAACAGGACTTCGGCCACATCGGGGCTGAACACCTGCTTGGCGATCTCGATCTGGTTGGGGTGCAGCGACCACGCACCGGCGCAGCCCAGCAGGAAGGCGTTGCGGAACTGGGCCTCGCAGGCCGGCGAGTCCGAGAAATCGCCGAACGGGCCATAGAACGCCTTGATGCCGGCGGATTGGCAGGCATCCACCATCTTGGCCACGGTGTAGTGCCACAGATCCTGCTGGAACAGGGTGCGGGGCGCGTCGCCCTTGGCGTCTTCCAGCACGCCATAGAACGGATGCCCGCCGCCCACGCGTGTCGTCTTCATGCCGCGCGACGCCGCCAGATCGGCCGGCCCCAGGCTCATGCCGTGCATGCGCGGGCTGGCCTGGGCGATGGCGCTGACGTTATCGACGCCCAGCGCGGTCTCCAGAATGGCGTGGATTAGGATGGGGCGCTTGACGGCGTGCTTGGCTTCCAACTGGGCCAGCAACTGGTCCAGGTAATGGATGTCCCACGGCCCTTCCACCTTGGGCAGCATGATGACATCCACCTTGTCGCCGGCAGCGGCGACGATCTGGGTGATGTCGTCCAGGAACCACGGGCTGTTCAGGCAGTTGACGCGGGACCACAGGCTGGCGCCGCCCAGATCGGCGTTCTTCGCCACCTCGACGAAACCGGCCCGCGCCGCTTCCTTGGCGTCGGCGGGAATGGCGTCTTCCAAATTGCCCAGCAGCACGTCCACATTGCGCGCCATTTCGGGCACCTTGGCCCGCATCTTCTCCACATGGGGCGGGAAGAAGTGGATCATGCGCTCCAGCCGAACCGGCAGCTCCCGATAGGGCGCGGGCGCACCGATGGCGAGCGGCTCGAAGAACTTCTTGGGCGGCTTAATGGTCATTGTGGCGCAATCCTGTTAGCGGGGAGGGCGATTGGCCGCAATATTATTCCATTTTGTGCGCTGCACAAGGTGGAAAATTAGCCTCTCCGCAATCCCCGCAAGATCTCCACGTAATCCGGTTCGGTGTCCGGGCACAGCCAGCCTCGGCGGATGAAGAAGTCCAGCAGGACCAGATTGACGTTGAATTTGAAGTCCATGGTGTCGCGCACCAAGGCCACCACCTCGTCCACCTTCATCTGGCGGAAGCTCTCGATTTCGCCGTCGGTGCAACGTGGCTCGAAGTCCGGTGGAACGTCCAAATCGTAGCAGAACATGGTGTCGGGCTTCAGGCCCCAGGAATCCTCGTGGCAATAGGTCACCACGCCCACGGGACGGGCGGTGCGGGCCAGGGCTTCGGGGATGTCGGCTTCCTCGGCGGCTTCCTTGACCAGATTCTTCATCAGGCCCAGCCCCGCCGGTTGGCCGCCGGCGATCAGATTGTCCAGCTTGCCCGGCGCCACCGCCTTGTCCACCGCCCGCTTGGCGATCCACAGACTGTCGCCGCCGATCACGCCGTTCACATGGACGCCATAGGCGCGCACGCCGAAAAGGCTGACGACACCGCGATCCACCGTCATCAGCGGCGCGGCGCCCCAGCGCGGGGACACCGTATAGCGCTCGCCACGCAAAGCGGGGGTGCGGTGTTCCGCATGCATATGGGCGCATACCGCATCCACCGCCGCCGAACGTTCGTCGGGGGTGGTGAGGCGGGGGTGCAGCCGCACCGCGTTGTCCTCCACACGGAACACCGTGCCGTGATCGGCAAGCCGGGTCGCCACGTCGTGGCGGACCCAGCCCACTTGCGCGCCCTCTATTAGAAAGGGGCGGAACTTGGCGAGGTCGTGGCTGTTGCAGGCGGCGATGTGGTCGAGGAATGCCATGAGCTTTATCCCAAACTGCGCGCCGCAAACCGTGCCCCCGCCGGCCAAGCGCCGTCAATCCCCTATTCGCGCCCTGCTGTTGGCCCTGCTGCTGCTGTTCGCTCCAGCCTTCGCCTGGGCCGACACCGGCTTTTGGGAGGAACCCGCCTTCCCCGACCGCCCCTTGCGCGGCCCCGGTGCCGCCTTGGGCGTGGTGGTCTACAACCACGGCAATGACGATTTCAACGAACAGCACCGGGCGCCGGTGCAGCCCTTTGTGCGGCTGCTGGCCGAGGACGGCTGGGATGTCATCAAATTCGCCCGCCTGCGTGCCGCCGACGATGTTCATCGGGCGGAAGAGGCGCTGGAGGCCGAGGTGGCGTCCCTGCAACGGCGTGGCTATAGGCGCATCGTCTTGGCGGGGCCGTCGCGGGGCGGCTGGCTGGCGCTGATGGTGGCGACGCGGCGCCCGGTCTTCGCCGTCATCGCCACGGCTCCGGGCGGCTATGGCACCAAGGGTGATGGGCCACGCCGCAGTCTGGAAGAGTTGCGCGCCCGCCTGCCGCGTATCCTGCCGGGCACACGGGTAATGATTGCCGATTTCGCCAACGATCCCCGCGTTGACAGCGTGGGCGGGCGCGGAGCCATGTTCCGCCGTGCTTTGGCCGATTTGCCCCATGTGGTCATCGACCGGCCCCAGGGCTTTCCCGGCCATACCGCCGCCATGACCGGACGGTTCGCCCGAATCTATGGCGGCTGCGTCCAACGCTTTGTCTCACCGGCGCCACTGCCGGCGGACTTTTCCTGCGACACCGCCTCGGGGCTGGCGGTGGGGGCCGATCTGCCGTTGCCGCCGGATGCGGCACGGGTGCCCCCGCGCGGCCTGCTGGGGCGCTGGGTCGGCATCTATCCCAATGGCGACGCGCGGGTGCTGGTGGTCACTCAGGCGGACGGTTCGCAGCTGAACGCGGTGTGGTCGTGGTCGTCCGGCCCCACCGGCAAGCGCGAGCGTGCGCCGGGGTTCGAGCGGCTGAGCTGCACCGTCTCGGGCACTGCTATCACGTGTCCACGCCCCAAGGGTGTGGCGCTGTTCTCGCGCCGAAACGACAAAAGCTTGCAATATCAATGGATTCCGGCGGACACGCGGCAGAAGCGGTTAACAATGGAACTTTCCCGGCCGGGCCAATGGTAATGCCACCGCATTTGCATGGCTGCATGCGCAAGGAAATTACGCGGACGCATGGACGTGAGCGGGTGAGATGGTTATACTCCCGCCCGCCCGGGTAGTGGAAAACCGGGAAACGGAGGAGAGGACATGACCGAGTTCCCTAAGAAGACCCTGGCCGATTGGGACGCATTGGCGTCCAAGGATCTCAAGGGCGCCGCGCCGGACACCCTGAATTGGGAGACGCCGGAAGGAATCACGGTCAAGCCGCTTTACACCGAAGCCGATCTGGAAGGCCTGGATCACCTGGGCAGCCTGCCCGGCTTCGCGCCGTTCACCCGCGGCCCCCGCGCCACCATGTATGCTGCCAAGCCGTGGACCGTGCGCCAGTATGCCGGCTTCTCCACAGCTGAAGCGTCCAACGCTTTCTACCGCGCCAATCTGGCCGCCGGTCAGAAGGGCCTGTCGGTGGCCTTCGATCTGGCGACCCATCGCGGTTATGATTCCGATCATCCGCGCGTGGTCGGCGATGTGGGCAAGGCCGGTGTCGCCATCGACTCGGTCGAGGACATGAAGGTGCTGTTCGACGGCATCCCGCTCGACCAGATGAGCGTGTCCATGACCATGAACGGCGCCGTGTTGCCGGTGCTGGCGGGTTATATTGTTGCGGCGGAAGAGCAGGGTGTTTCCCAGGACAAGCTCTCGGGCACCATTCAGAATGACATTCTGAAGGAGTTCATGGTCCGCAACACCTACATCTATCCGCCTGCTCCCAGCATGCGCATCGTGTCGGACATCATCGACTACACCT
>JACMLB010000023.1 GCA_014379805.1 Rhodospirillales bacterium
AAGCGATGTTTATGACGCAGATGCTCAACCATATGTTTACCGGTCTTGAGCAAGAAAAGGGCATGTTTGGCGGTGGTCAGGCCGAGTCCATGTTTCGCCCCATGTTGATGGACGAATACGGCAAGATGATCGCCAACAGCGGTAACGGCATCGGCCTGGCCGATAAGGTGACCCGCGTGTTGCTCTCGCATCAGGAGGTCTCGGCATGAGTGCGGCAACCATCCCCTATGACGATATCGTCTGGGCCTGCACCAACCTGTGCGACCTGCTGGAATACGAGAACGAGGCGCTGGCCAACCACGATCCGCGCACCGTGCGCGATCTGGCCGACAACAAGGCCGCCTTGGCCCGCATCTACGAACAGGCGGTCGCCCCCATGGCCGACGAGCCCGAACTGGTCGACACGCTGGAGGCGGAACAGAAAGAAGAGTTGCTGGGGTTGGGTCACCGGCTCAAGAAGTTGGTCGAGGAGAACGCGCGCCGCATCAAGGCCGAAATGGAATCCTATCAAATGCTGATGGACGCCGTGGTCAACGCGGTCAAAAGCAACACCGTCAGCACGGTGACCTACGGCCCAGCCGGACATTTCGAGGGACATTCCGTTGGCGAGCAGAACTCGCTGTCCTTCAATCAGACACTCTGACGCCATAAAGGCCAGGAGAGCACCATGTCACTGACCCTCGGACTCAACACGGCCCTGTCGGGATTGCTGACCAGCCAGCGTGGCTTGGACGTGATCTCGCAGAACGTGACCAACGTGAACACCAAGGGCTACACCCGCAAGGTGATGAACCAGGACTCCAAGGTCCTGAATGGCCGCGGCGCGGGCGTCCAAGAGGGTGCCGTCACCCGCATGGTGAACGAGGGTTTGCTGAAGGACATCCGTCGCCAGAACTCCAATACCGGCAAGCTTGAGGTCGAACAGAACTTTTACCCGCGTTTGGATGATCTGTTCGGTGAAGTGGCCGACAACACCTCCATCGCCCATAAAATGAACGACCTGTTCACGGCCTTTCAGACTCTGGGCAGCCAGGCCAACAAGCCGGCGACCCAGTGGTCCACCATGCAAAGCGCTCAGGATGTGGCCGATTCCATGACCACCATGACCAAGTCGCTGCAGGACATGCGCGTCGAGGCCGATCAGGAAATCGAAGCCGCCGTCAACCAGATCAACGAGCTGCTGACCAACATCCACGATTTGAACCAGAAGATCGTCAAGAACGGCGCCGTCTCGTCGGGCACGTCCGACCTTGAAGACAAGCGCGACACCGCGCTGACCGATCTGGCCAAGCTGGTGGATGTTCAGTATTTCCAGCGCTCCGACGGCTCCATGACCATTTACAGCACGTCGGGCCAGATGTTGCTGGATAACAACCCGCAGCTTTTGTCCTATTCGGCCACCAGCACCACCGAGAGCTGGATGACCGCCGCCGGCGGCCAGTTCAACGATATCACCGTCGATGGCGGCACTCAGGATTTCGGCCCCGAAATCGTCAACGGCAAGCTGCGTGCGCTGCTGGATATGCGCGACAAGACCCTGCCCAATCTGCAGGGCAGCCTGGACGAAATGTCCAGCAAGATGAAGGATGCGCTGAACCTCGCGCATAATCGCGGCACCAGCCTGCCCAACGTTTCCAGCCGCTATGACGGCACCAGGGTTTTCGCCAAGCAGGGCAACATCGTTCCCAATGCCGCCGAGACCACGGCCACCTTCTACAAAGGCACCACCACGATCCCGCCCGGCACCTATACCAGCTTGGGCATCGCTCCCAACGCCACCAATCCGTGGCAGAGCGACTTCACCGTTACCGGCGGCCCCTTCACCGCCGCCGCCTATCCCGTCGGCACCGTCTTCAGCCTTGGCGGCGCCGCGGATACGGCCAATAACGGCAGCTATCGGGTGGTGGGCTGGACCAGCACCAACCAGATCACGGTCGAGAAGGTCAATCCCCGTCAGACCATGCAGTTGCAGGGTTCCGATGACGTGGTGATCGCCACCTTCGACAGCATGGGCAACCAGCTGAAGCAGACGACCCTTAACGACATCATGAAGCTGGACTTCACCGTCGCCCCCAACGCGCCGGCCACGCCCTATACGGCGGCGAGCATCGGCGCCAACCGGTCATTAAGTGACCTTAAGGCCAAGGGCGACCACGACCAGTGGGCCATCAACGAAGTCAGCTCCCATGTGGAAGCGTGGATGCGCAGCCAGGGCTACACCAATGCCTCGGTCGATCTTAATGCCGAAGGCAAGATGGTCGTGAATGTGGGCGACAGCACCGTTTCACTGGCCTTCCGCGATCAGGTTGGCAGCACCGATGGCGATGCCGCCGGCGACGCCACCATCGCCTTCGACGTCAACGGCGACGGCGCCACCGACGAGACGGTGAAGGGCTTCTCGAACTTCTTCGGGCTGAACGACTTCTACGTAAACGATAACCAGCGCACGATCATTGACTCCGCCGTGCAGCCCAGCACCTTCGCCACCACGGCCAACCGCGACATCTCGCTGTATGACGCCACCGGCAAGCTTGGCAACACCATCACTGTTGCCAAGGGCGCCTCGCTGCAAACCATTGCCGACGCCATCAACGCGCAGTCACAAACCAACGAATCGGTGGCTCTCAACACCACCAGTTGGACCCTGACCTCTGCCGCGACCATGACCGTGGGCGATGCCAGCGGTACGCTGGTGACGGTGGCCTTGCCTGCGGGCACGTACAGCCTGGCAGAGATCGCCGGCAAGTTGACCCAGGGCTCGGTAACCGGCTCGGTGGTCCAGGATGGCTCATCCAGCCGCCTGCGGCTGACGGATTCGCGCGGCCAAGCGCTGAGCGTCAGCGTCACCGGCGGCGCCGTTTCCGGTTCATCCATGTCGCTGGGCCAGACCCTGGACATGACGCCGACCCAGCGCATCGAGGCCTCGGTGGTCCCCGAGGGATCGGGCTACCGGCTGCGCATCCGCCAGACCCAAGGCGGCGAGGTCTATGCCTCATCCACGCTGGACGCCAACAATAAGAACCTGCTCAGCGATATCGGATCGAAGCATGCCGCCACCGGCACCGCCACGAACATGAAGGTCCGCACCGACATCCAGACCGCGCCGGACAAGATCAGCCGCGGCACCATGCAGTGGAACGCCGATGTGGGCCGCTATTACCTGTCCGAAGGCGACAACACCTCGGCCCTGGCAATGTCTGAGGCCATGAACGCCAAGAACAGCATGGGGACCGCCGGTTCCATCGCCGCCGGCAAGTACAGCTTTGCCGAATACGCATCGGCGACCATTTCGGTGATGGCGCAGGACGCCAACAGGTCCGAAGCGTCCATGGACTATCAGACCACGTTGAACGCCTCGCTGGACTTCCAAAACGCGTCTTTCAGCGGCGTCAATCTGGACGAGGAAATTTCAGCGATGATGGATTTCCAACAGGCCTATTCCGCATCCGCAAAAGTGATTAGCGTATTGCAGGAAATGTTGGACACCCTCAACTCGATGATCCGGTAAGGGAGGCTGAACCATGTCGCGCATCGGCACCTACGGCGCTAATCAACTATACCTGTCGCGCTTGGCGGCGGTACAAAAGCGCCTTGCAACCGAGCAGTCCCAGGTCGCCACCGAAAAGAAATCGACGAGCTACCGGGGCATCGCCGCCGACACCAACCGGCTGATCAATCTGGAAAATGAAAAGAAGCGCGCGCAAAACTTCATTACCAGCAATGATTCGGTCACCACGCGGCTGAAGGCGGCCAATGTTTCCATGACGGCCATGGAAACGACCATGAAAAACGTCCAGAAGCGCCTGGATGAATTCGCCCAAAGCAGCACCAAGGACCAGCAGAAGGTCGAAGAGCTTCAGAAATGGGCTTTTGACGCCATGGTCGATATGCAGTCCTATCTGGCGGCCAATGTGGACGGCCAATATATTTTCTCGGGCGGGCGCGTCGCCGACGAACCGGTAAGGCTGGCGGCCGGCAGCCTGGAAGGCTTTCAGCAGATCTTTGACGGCAATGACCATACCTACCCAACCACCCGTGCCGCCAATCTGGTCGATCTGAACACCGACAGCACCATGACCGGCAACATCAGCTTCGATGCGGCCACCGGCACCATCAATGCGGCATCCTTGACCACCAGCCCCAATGTGCTGTCGAACATCCCGGTCGGCAGCCGTATCACCATCGATGACTCGGCGGCGGGCGCCAATGACGGCAAGTCCTTTACGGTGCGCGGCGTGACTGTCAACGGCACCGGCACGCATATCGACGTCAGTCCGCTGACCACCGAAGGACCGGTGGCGGGCACCATTCAGTACACCGATCCGGCGGGCGTCAGCCAGACCGTCGCCTCCAATCTGACCTTCGCTCCCGGCAGCGACCAGATCACCGTCACCAACAGCTCGGGGCTTACCCTGAACCAGGTGTTCACCGTGTCGGGCACCGCCAGCAACAACGGCACCTATGCAGTGACCGGCATTACCGCAGGCCCGCCCGATACGGTCACAATTCAAAGCACGAAGGTGACCACCCAGGCGGCATCGGCCAACATCAGCCTGCAGGCTGATAGCTGGTATCGCGGCGACAATATCCAGCTGCAACAGCGCATCGATACCGATCGCACAGTGGATGTGGGCACCTATGCGTCCGACCCGGCCTTTGAGAAGACCTTCCGGGCCTTAGGCCTGATTGCACAGGGGGTATACGGCACTGCCGGCGGCCTGGAAAACAACCTAGGCCGAGTGGACGACGCGCGCTTCTTGATCAAGGACGCAATCGCCCGCAATGGCTCGGGCGTTGGACCGTTCGGCCTTGAAGAGGTTGGCGATATCGAGCAATTGCAGACGAAAGTCGGCGTTACCGCCAATCTGATCGGCGTCAAGACCGCCAAGCACAAGGACTTCTCCGGCTTCCTTGATACGCGCATCATCGACATGGAGAACGTCGATAAGACGGAGGCCGTCGCCCGTCTGCTGGATGACCAGCAGGCGATGCAAACCGCCTACCAGACATTGGCAACCGTGCGCGGCCTGAGCCTGCTGAACTACATGAAGTAAGGGCGAGGAGGACTACTCCTCGCTCTTCATCTCCGCCGCGTCGATGGTGTCGCGCAGCTGCTCGGAGGTAGCCTCCAGCTCGGTCAGCACATCGGCTTCGTGCTTGAGCAGCTTCCGCGACGTTTTCAACGCCTTGTAGTAATGGCCCGAGGTAACCGCATTGCGTATATCGCTGGCGATACCGAGAGCCGACGGACAAGCCGCCACATAATCGTCAAGGAAACCCTCGAACAAGCCGAGATAGTAGTCTCGCTTGTCCTGGAAAATGTAAGCGCATTGCAGACAGTAGTACACCCGCGATGACGGCGTCGCGATGTCCTCGCTGCCGATGATTTCCTTCTGCCGAAGAATGTTCGCCTCGTTATGAACCCGAATTTTAGTGTTGGTTCCGGCGTTTTCGATCACTGCGCCGTTAATGATCACTTTCTCGCCGGGCTTCAAGTCGATGAGCAAAGGCAATGGATTTCTCCCCGGGCCAGTAAATGGGCTATAATAATCCTCTCACCCTTTGCTGCGCAATGCTCACCAGCCGCCGCGCTCCAACCACTCCCCCACCATCCACAGACGATCGACGCCCCAGAAGGCCTCGCCATCCACCACGATGAAGGGTGCGCCGAACACACCGCTGGCAATGGCGCCCTCGGTTTCATGGCGCAGCTTCGCCTTCCACACCGGATCGTCCACGGCGCCCAGCACTTGGGCCGGGTCGATGCCCTGTTCCGCGCCGATGGCGGCAACCACGTCACGCTGCGAAATGTCGCGCGCTTCGGCGAAATAGCCATGGAACAGGGCACGGCCAAGCTTCTTGGCGAGGATCGGATCGATTGAGTCCAGCCACCAGAACGCCCGCGCGGCGGCCACAGTGCTGACCGGGAAGGGATCGGGGAAAGCGTAGGGCACCTGCATCAGCCGGGACATGCGGTCCCAGTCGTGACGGGCATAAGCGCCCTTCATGGGCTGGTCGATCAGCCGAACATTGCCCGACGCCTGGAACGCCGGGTTCAGCAGCATGGGGCGCCACCGGCAGACCCGGCCAAAGCGTTCGGCCAAGGCGTCGATGCGGGTGCTGGCGAAATAGGCGTAAGGCGACGAGAAGTCGAAATAGAAGTCCATGGTTCCCTCCCCCATTTCGGGGAAGCCTACCAGGGCAGTTCGCGTCCGTCGAAATGGAAGAACTTACCGCTGTCGTTAAGATCGGCTTTCGCCAACACCGCGCGCATGCCGGCAATGGCGGTGGGCGCGTCCAGGGGCGCGTTGGGCCCGCCCATGTCCGTGCGCACCCAGCCGGGCGACAGGGCGATGGCGGTGACCCCTTGCTCTTTCAGATCAAGCGCCAAATTCTTCATGACCATATCCAGCGCCGCCTTGCTGGCGCGGTAGGCGTAGAAGTTGCCCGACGTGTTTTCGGCGATGGAGCCCATCATGGACGACACCGAAGCGATGATCTTGCGCCCGGTGAGCTGTCCGGCGAAGGCCTCGGCCATCTTCAGCGGGCCCAACACATTGGTGCGCATGACCTTAAGGAAGCCGTCGGGATCGACCGCGCCGAAGGACTGGTTCTCGCCATAGATACCGGCGTTGTTGAGCAGCACGTCCAACTCCACCCCGGCCAGCGCGCCTTTCAGCCGTTGAATGGAGTTGGGGTCGGACACATCGGCCACATAAATATCGGCCCCGGCATCGGAGGCCGCCTTGCCCGCCAGCGGATCACGCACGGTGGCGATCACCCGCCAGCCATCGGCGGCATATTGCCGGACGAATTCCAGACCCAGACCGCGATTGGCGCCGGTGATCAGAATGGTGGGCATGGCGTCCTCCTATTTGCCGAGGGACTAAAACTACGCGTTCTTCAGCGCGGTGACTTCGATCTCGACCTTCATGCGGGCATCCACCAGACCGCAGACGATGGTGGTGTTGGCCGGCTTGGTGGCCTTGAAGTACTTGCCCAGCACCGGGCCGACGGTCTGGAAATAAGAGGCGTCGGTCACATAAGCCACCACCCGAACCACGTCGGCCATGGTCGCCCCGCCCTTGTCCAGCGCGGCGGCGATGGTCTGCAGCGCCTGATCGGCCTGCTCGACCTCGGAATCGGAAATCTGGCCGTCCTTGAAGCCCGAAGTGCCCGACACGAACACCCAAGGATCCTGCACCACGGCACGAGAATAGCCGGCAACCTCCTCGAAGGGCGAGCCGGAGGAAATCAGACGTCGGGTCATCGATACATCCTTGAAACAAGAAGCGACCGTGGCCAGCCGCCCATAAGATCCACGCCACGCCGCTTCCTTTTAAACGAATTGTGCAGGGGGACAAGGGCCACGACACGCCCCCGGGAAGTGACTTGCCCCGCCGGAATGTGCCATGGTCGGGAACCAAAGGAAGCTAGGCCATGGATGCGCAATTAGACGAGATCATGCGGCAAGCCAGTGCCGCCGCCGGCAACTCCCGCTGGGAGGAAGCGGCCAGCCTGTATATGAAAGCGGTCGGCGCGCAGCCGAAGCACCGCCCGGCTTGGCACGGGCTGGTGCTGGCCCTGGCCATGAACCGCCAATTGCCCCTGCTTCGCGGCTTGGTGGATTTCTGGCAGAAATTGGGTGGCGAGCGGTTCACGCTGGTTCAGGACATTTTCACCATCCTGCTGACCTATGGCCTGCACGACAGCATCCTAGAGCTTGCCGCCACCTACCCGGCCCAGGGCACCGAGGAGGTGCTGGTGGTTTATGCGGCGGCATGCGTTCATGTGCTGCGTGACGAAGAGGATGCGGCCTTCGCCCTGCTGGTCCGTTTCAAGGCGCTGGTGGAACAGTATCGCGAGCAATTGCCCATCCACCCCGGCGATCCTTTCAACGTCGCCTATCGCCAGGGAACGCTGGTCGAAGACCTGCCTTATGTGGCGGCCTTGATGGCGGGACCGCCGCCCGAACTGCCGCAAGTTCAGCTTTACCGGCCCCTGCGCTTCAATGACGCCCAACAGGTTGCCGTCGCCAGCTGCAACGGCCTGTATTTCGACCTGTTCGCCGAAGCCTATTGCCACGCCATCGACGCTACCACGCAAGACGCCCTGATCCACATCCATGTGATGGAACCGGAAGCCGGTACGCTCAGCCGGATCGAGCGGCTGATGGATGGCATGAAAAACTCCGTGCTGAACGTGTCGTGGGAAACACAGCAACCCAACAGCAGCCGGTCCTATTTCGCCAGCAACCGCTTCCTGATCGCCCCGCAATTGCTGGACCTTTATGGCCGCGATCTGGTGATCAGCGACATCGATATCGAGTTCGTTACCGATCTGGCTGAACTGCACGCCAAATTGGCCGGACAGGATTTCGCCTGCTATGCCCATCCGGGCTTCGGACCGGCGTCCCGTTACCCCGCTGGCGTCACCTATCTATCCCATGCCCATGGCCGGGATATTGCCGACGGCATTGCGCGCTTCGTCTGCAGCAAATTGCACATCCCCCATCCGCATAACTGGATGCTGGACCAAGCGGCGCTGATCTCCGTGCAGCGCTGGCTTCGCAGCACCCGGCCCGATGTGGCACTGGGGCGCATGAACGATTTGTTGGGGCCACGGGACACGGTCTTCCGCCTGCACCGGCAAGACGAGGCGGCCAAGGACGCGGCGATCCTGTCCGCGATTTCCAAATTACTCCCCGAAGGATAGATCGGCGAAGGTACGTTCGGTCAGGCGAACCAGGGCGACGATGGCGTTGACGTTGTCGAAGGTCGAAGCGTAAAGCGCCGGGCAGCCGGTGCGCGGCTTCTCGCCCGTCATCACCGGCAGACCGGCCAGCACCTCCGGCCTGATTTCAAGCCGCATGCCCTCTGCGCTTTCGGCCATGACGAACATGGCGGACAGAGCCTCGGCATAGGCGGTGCTGTCCAGCAAGGTCATGAACAGGTCCTCTTGCTTGCCAAGCGGGCCTTCAAGTTCAAGCAGCTGTTCCAGGTGGCAGCGGGCAATGGTCAGCAGCAAAGGCTGGGTATTCTTGACTGTGGTCGCCAACTCCGCACGGGTGAACGGACGGCCAAGCTTGGCCTCGCCCAGCACCATGATGCCCGACAGCGCCCGCAAAATCAGGAACAGCGCGGTGTTGATACCGGCCATGACGTGGCCATGAGGCGTGAAGTGCTGATCCGAATAATCGGTGTGCTCACAATATTCAGACAGCGCGCGCTGATAACGGGTCAGCAGATTGTCCACCGTCCAGGCCATCTGCGCGTCGCCCATCTCGGCCGCATCCACCACGGTGATGACGTAGGCGGTGGCGATGTGCTTGAACACGGCAAACAGCGAAGAATAGACATGGGCACAGATGGAGCCCTGCGGATTGCGTGGGTCGATACCGGCCCGCGCATCCTCGATCTTCACCGTGCCCAACTGGCCCATCAGCACGTTGAACACCACCCCGGGGCGGTCGGCGATGAATTCTTCGGTGACGCTCATGATTGCCGGAATGAACACCAGCGCCAGGGCGTTCTTTTCCACCTTCAGCCCCGCCGGGTCCGAGGCATCAGCAGGCGGAGGCGC
>JACMLB010000159.1 GCA_014379805.1 Rhodospirillales bacterium
GGTGATCGCGTCGAACACGCCCTCGACGGCCTTTTCAGCGTCGGCCTTGGTCAGGCCAGAGAGCTCGGCAACGCGCGAAACCAGGTCAGCCTTGTTCATCGGTGTGAATTCCCCTGAATGTGTGAATCTCGATCGGACCCATCCGTGACGTCCAATTGCCAGAGCCCCATGCGCCCGTCAATGGCAGAAATGCAGGGCTCTCAGCGAAATCCGGTTTCGACCAACAGCCGGTGGAACTCGCGGAGATGTTTTTCCGCCTTCTCCGGCTCGGGCACGCTGGCCAGAAATTTCTCTTCAAATTGGGGCTGGCGCAGATGCTCGATGACGCGGGCTCTAGCCAGATTCAAGGACTTACCCTCGATCAGCACGCCCGAGCCGCAGAATTTGATCAGCCGGATTGCACGCATGGCAAGGGGGTCGTCGGGCTTGTCGATCTTCTCAATAACCCCTTCATCCACCAAATAGGCGGCCAGGACCTCGTCCACCGCGCCGCCCAACTCTTTCCGCAATTCGTCGTCCAAGGCCGGCGCCGCCAGCAGCGAGCGGTTGGCCGCAGCCAGTGCCGCCATGCGCTCGGGCGGCGGCATGCGCAGCGGAACCCAGTCATCGATCTTGGTGGCACCGCGCACGCGGCTAGCCAGAGTGTCGGTCAGTGGACGTCCCAGGCCCTGCATGGCCGGGGCCTCGGTCAGGGCCAACAGCAACTGGATCCGCAGCACATTGTCCGACAGGGCCGACAGCGCCAGTTCCAGCGCTTGGCCGGCGCCCACCGAGCCCAGATGGGCATGGATGCGCGAGACCCGGTGCACCAGCCCTTCCGCCGAGGCAGCCCCGCCCAGCACGCCGCGATGGCTGACCAGCCGGTGCATCACCTTGTGGAAGACCTCGAACTCCTGCTTGGGCTCGTTGCGCGACAAGGGGTTCTGGCCGCCCAATTCCCGGGTGACCCGGCCCAGCAGCACTTGGCGCGCCTGGGGCAGCTTGCCCAAAGCGAACATCTGGTTCAGGGCGATGAAGGTTTCCGGCGCGAACTTTGCCGCCTGCGCCTTGCCCTCGGCCAAATCAGCCAGGGACCCCAGCGCGGCACCCAAATTAGATTGGAAGCCCAACAGATCCTGGATCAACTGCGCCGAATTAAGAATGTCGGCGACGATGCCGTCCATAAGCGCAATGACCGGACTTGCCGGCTCTTCCGCCGCCCAGGCCATCAGAATGTCCAGCTTGCCCAGCCACGACCGGGTCTCCAGCAAGCGCAGGGACATATAGGACAGGCACAGATAGGGATGCTCGTCACCGCCCAGGGCGACGCCCTTCAGCACGTCGGCAAAGGTCTTGGGCGTCACCGGCTTTTTCGCCAGGAACTTGCGCGCCCGCGCCAACCCGTCTTCCCACATCTTGTTGAGGAAATCGCGCCGGCCCTTGGCATCCTCGCCGCTGGCAGCAGCCTGCAGGGTCGAGATGCGGTCGATGGACGAGAACAGCAGCGTGCCCTTGTCGCCGAAACGCTTCATCTCGGACGCGCTGTGCAGCAGCTCGGTCGGGCTGACCACCACTTCGTCCATGTATTTGCGCAGCAGGCGCCCCATGGTCAGGCGCGCATTGAGGTCATAGAAATGGCCGAGTTCACGGCAGACCGGCGCCTCGGACACCGGCGACAGCGAGATATCCGGCCCGGTAGAGCGCGGCGTCGCCGTCTTTTCCTGGATAATGGTTTCCTTGTGCAGGCCGTCGGCACCCCGACGGTCGCGCACCACCCGCACCGCCGAATGGTTGCCCTTCTGCAAAAGGTTGTCGGCAAAGGCTTTGGCCTTGGCCTCGTCCGAGGCAAATTCCGCCACCACCCAGTTCTTGTCGGTCAGCACCTGAATTTCAAAGGACACATTGGGCGGGCTGCTCATGCCGGAACCCCCGGCTTGCGCTGGCTCAGCCGCTTGGCGGATTCCGCCAGCCCGTCGGGTCCGATGCGCGCGGCCAATTGGGCGGCACCCTTGCGCGCCGGCTCGGCCACCGCTTTCTCGCCCGACGCAGCCGCCAGCTCCAGCCACAGATGGGCCTCGATTTCGTCCTTGGGAGTGCCCTGGCCGGTGGCGAACAGCACACCCAGATTATAACGGGCCAAAGCGTGACCGGTCTCGGCGGCAGCACGGAACAGCCGCACCGCCTCGGCCTCGTCGCGGGGCGCGCCATCGCCCGCCAGCCGCATCAGCCCAAGATCGTATTGCGCCTGGGGATTGCCGGCGGCGGCAGCCTTGCGCACCCATTCAGCGGCGAGCTTGGCATCCTTACGCACCCCCTCACCCCGCTCATGCAGCATGGCAAGGTGATATTGCGCCCGCGGCTCACCGGCAGAAGCAGCCTCGCGGAACCAACGGACAGCAGCGAAATTATCCTTGGGCACGCCCAGGCCCGACGACAGCATCAGGCCAAAATTGAATTGAGCCTGGGCCAGTCCCTGTTCGGCGGCACGTTGGCAGTAATGGGCGGATTCGGCCAGATCGGCCTCGGCCCCGCGCCCCTGGCGCAGCATGTTGGACAGGTTGAACTGGGCGTCGGAATCGCCCTTATCGGCGGCCTGACGATAGAATTCCACAGCCAAAGCCTCGTCCTGGGCCAAGCCGATGCCGCTTTCATACAGGGTGCCCAGGGCGAACAAGGCGCCCGCATCGCCGGCGGCAGCGGCCTTCTTGAACCATTGAGCCGCCACGGCTGGGTCGGCAGCGCAACCGCGCCCCAGCTTGATCATATTGCCCAGATTGAACTGGGCGCCGGCATCGCCGGCTTGGGCGGCAGCAAGGAACCAGCGCATGGCTTCGGCGTTGCTTTGGCGCAGGCCCAGACCCAGATCGTACATCACCGCCAGGGAGTACTGCCCGCGCAAATCGCCGGCCTTGGCCGCCAGCGAGTACCATTTGACCGCCTCGCCATGATCCTCGGCCACGCCGTGGCCCTGACGATAGGCATTGCCCAGCGCCACCTGGGCAGAGGCATCGCCCGTCTCGGCGGCGGCCGTCAGCGCGCCCACATCCTCGACCTCGTCATCCTCGTACAGGGGATCGGGATCGGGTTCGAGCGCCCGTAGCGGCTGATCGACACCGCCGTCGCCCTCGGTGCCCTCCGCCGGTTTGAGGCTGTCGAGCAATTCGTCCAGGCTTTGCTGAATGCGGGGCTTGGGCGCGGCTTCGCCCGGTGCCGGAGCGATGTCCACCCCTTGGGCAGCCAGTTGCTCCAGCGAGCGGGCGGCCTGGGCATTGCCCTGGGCAGCCGACCGGTTGAGCCACTTTACCGCTTCCTTCAGGTCACGCGGCACCCGCGAGCCCAAGCGGTAGATTTCGCCCAAATTAAATTGAGCCGCGGCGTCGCCCGCTTCCGCCGACTGACGGTAAAGCGTAACCAGTTCCGGTTCCCGCGCCATCGTTTTATCCGCCCCTCTGACGTCCCGGAAGGAGCATGCCATAGGTGTATCGCGACGTCATGCGATAGAAGCCGGGAAGAGGACGCTGAAGAACACTTGCCGCCTCGCCTCCACGGCTTTCGCTTCGCCAGTTGAACACGGAGGGCACGGAAGCCGCTTCGCGGCCACGGAAAGCACGGATGAGTTTTTGAGCGTCATCCCGGATCGCGCAAGTGCGTCTAGGATGAAATAGTAAAATTCCTTGCCTTCCGTGGCCCGCTAGCGGGTTTCCGTGTTCTCATGGCGAGGCATGGACGCGTCCGGAAGACCGGTAGTGTTCCAAAACCAAATCGCATAGCTGTGGGTCCACCCCACAAACTGTAATGCCCTACCGCTTCGGCAACACCAGAGTGAAGCGCGCGCCCTTGTTCAAAGCCGACTTCACATGAATGCTGCCGCCCAGCAGGCCGGCCAACCGGCGCACGATAGCCAAGCCCAGGCCCAGGCCTTGGCTGCGGTCACGGGCGGTGTTTCCCACTTGGTGGAATTCTTCGAACACCGCTTCGTGATGTTCCGGCGCGATGCCGATGCCGGTATCAAGCACTTCGATGCGCAAGTCTGTGCCACCACGGCGGCAGCCCAACAGGATGCGCCCCTCGGCGGTGTAGCGCAGGGCGTTTTCCAGCAGATTGCGCAACACGCGCTCCAGCAGGGTGACGTCGCTTCTCAGCCGCACGGACGTCGGCACCACCCGCAGTTCCAGGCCCCGTTCGATGGCCCGCACCCGGTATTCCTCGCCCAAGCGGGCAAACAGCGCGCCCACATCGACCTCTTCCAGGGACGGCGCGATAAACCCGGCATCCAGCTTGGACATGTCGAGCAAACTGTCCAGCAGGATGCGAAGCCCGTCCAAGGCGGTCTCCATCAGCCCGGTGACCTGCTCCATGGCCGTGCCGGACAGGCGCAGCTTCAGCACTTCGATCAGCAGCAATAGCGACTGCACCGGTTGGCGCAAATCATGGCTGGCGGCGGCCAGAAATTTGGACCGGGACAGCGACGCGCGCTCGGCCTCGGACTTGGCCTCCAACGCTTCATCCCGCGCCGCCTGCAAAAGCGCCTCGGCCCGTTTGGCGGCGGTAATGTCGATGGTGACGCCGAACGCCCGGTTCGGCCGGTTGCTATTGTCATAAGAAACCGACCCAATGCTGGCGAGCCAACGGTCCCTGCCGCCGGTTCCGCTCAGCACCCGGTATTCGGAACGGTAGGCGGTGTCGCCCCGCGCCATGGTCTGCATCATGACGTCCTGCGCTTCCTCGCGGTCATCGGGATGCAGGCAGGCCAGCCAATCATCCAAAGTACCGACGGGGCGCTTGGCGCCGTACAGTTCCACCAGTTCGGGCGACCATTCCAACCGGTTGGTCGGCGGATGCCAATACCACGTGCCGGCATGGGCGGCCTTCAGCGCCAGGGCCAGCTTGTCACCATTGACCAGGACTTCCCGCTCCAGCAATTGCTTGCGTCGCAATACGGCGCTAGCCAGGGCGCCACCAGCCGTAATCAACACCATGAAGACAATGGCGCGGTTCAAACCCATTTTCCAATTGGCGAAACTGTCCATGTCCGCCAGCCCGACCACGGCATAAAGCGGATAATTGGGCAGCTTGCGGAACGCGTTGGTCCGCGTCACCCCGTCCAACGGCGAAAGCCGGCGGTAGGTGCCTTCGGTCTGCCCAACGGCAAAGGCGTCGTCCACCGGCGCCGAGATTAACGGGCGGCCGATGGCCTGTTCCGCATAGGGATAACGGACCACCACCCGGTGATCCACATCGCGCAGGGAAATGATGGCGCCAGGGGCAAGCAGCAATGATTGGTAGAAGGGCTGGAAGTATTCGCTTAAGCCCATATTGGCCACCACCATGCCGGCGAAAACGCCTTTGGGGCCACGCAGCGAACGCGCCACCTGGATGCCCCATTTATTGGACATGCGCCCCTTGACCACCCGCGAGACCACCGGCAAGGAAGAGTTCTGCGCGCGCAGAGCCAGGAAGTATTCGCGGTCGCCCAAGCTGTTGCCCGGCGGCGCGCCCACGGAATTGGCGAACACAAGGCCGGTGGCGTCTGTCATGGAGATGGAGACGATGCCGCGCCCTTCCGCCTGCAAAGCCGCCAGGCTTTGCTCAAGGGCGTGGCGCCGCTCTTCCGTCAGCTTCGCCGGCTGACGCAATTCCTCCGGCTGAAGCAGGGCGGTGGCTTGGCCCAGCAGAATGCTGGTACGGTCGAACGAGGCCGAGGCCTGTTCCTCCGCCAACCGGACGTAGGAGGTGGCCAGTTGCACCGCTTGCCGCTCTGCCTGCCCTCGCGATGCCCACAGATCAAACAAGACATAGGCATCGAAGCTAAGGATGAATATCCACAGAAACGCCACATGCCGGTATGTCCCGATGCCGTGCATCATACGCGTGCCCTTTATTGACCCCCAAAAGGCACGATACCCGCCCTTGCCGATTGAATCTACCTAATCGACACCTTTTTTTCAACTTCGGCGTGCAGCCGGTGGAGATGGCAGTTCGATGTTTACTTCCAACACCGACAAATGCTGGTCGCGGTCCAGTTTGACCAACACCCGATCCTCGTCGACCGAGACGTATTTACGGATTACTTCGATGATCTCGCGCTGAAGCTGCGGCAGGAAATCCACACCATCCAGGCCGGCCCGTTCATGAGCCAGCAGGATTTGCAGGCGTTCGCGGGCGGCATGGGCCGATTTCTTGGGCTGGCGCCCGAAAAAGCCGAGGATGCTCATGCGCTCCTCCGCAGCAGGCGATCGATCAGGCCGCGCTTGGGGGCGCGCGGCACGGTGACGGCAATGTCTTCGCCCAACAAACGGCTGACCGCCTCGGCATAGGCGCGGCCGGCGGCGGATTTTTCGTCAAAGATCACCGGCGAGCCCACGTTGGAGGCCTGCAGCACCGACGGGCATTCGGGGATGATGCCCAACAACGGCACCGCCAGGATGTCCTGCACGTCCTCGACCGTCAGCATCTCGCCCTTTTCCACCCGCTCACCGTCATAACGGGTCAGCAGCAGGCTTTGGGTCACCGGCTCGCCCCGCTCGGCCCGGCGCGACTTGCTGGTCAGCAGACCGATCATGCGGTCGGCGTCACGCACGGAAGACACTTCCGGATTGGACACCACGATGGCTTCGTCGGCGAAATACATGGCGAGGAAGGCGCCACGCTCGATGCCGGCGGGGCTGTCGCAGATGATGTAATCAAACTCGGCCTTGAGCTCGTCGATGACCTTTTCGACGCCCTCTTGAGTCAGTGCATCCTTGTCGCGGGTCTGCGAGGTGGGCAGCACGAACAGCTTGTCCAGGCGCTTGTCCTTGATCAGCGCCTGGGACAGCTTGGCGTCGCCGTTGATGACGTTGATGAAGTCGTACACCACCCGGCGCTCGCAGCCCATGATCAGGTCGAGGTTGCGCAAGCCCACATCGAAATCGATGACGGCGGTCTTGAATCCGCGCATGGCCAAGCCGGCGGACAAAGCCGCCGAGGTGGTGGTTTTACCCACACCGCCCTTGCCCGACGTGACAACGATGACTTTTGCCAAAGGCTTTCCCCTATCGAACTAAATTATCAAAGCGCCGCTTGAACCAGCGCGTCGCCGTCCAGCCGGATTTGGGCCGGCTTGCCCAATAGCGTCTGGTCCAATTGCTCGCTGACCATGTAAAGGCCGGCCACCGAAACCAATTCGGCCTCAAGGGAGCGGCAGAAGATGCGGGCGGATTTATCGCCGCTCATGCCGGCCAGCGCACGCCCCCGTAACGGGCCGTAGACATGGATGTGGCCGTCGGCCAGCAACTCGGCGCCATGGCTCACCGGCCCCAGCACGATCAAATCGCCCTTATGGGCATAGACCTGACGGCCCGAGCGCACCGGCTCGGCTATAATACGGGTTCCGCCGGCAGCCTTGGTTGGTTCCTTGGCTGCCGGTTGGGCGGCAGTGGCATCGGTGGCGCGGCCTGCGGGAAAGGCCGGCAGACCCGCGCTCGCGGCGGCACGCTCCCATGCGGCATTGGCGCGCTGGATGCCGACCGGGCTGATGCCCAATTCCTTCAACTGCGCGCAGAATTCCGCCAGATCGACGGGCGGCTTGGCGCCGGTTGCCGACAGGTCGAGCACGATGGGCGCGTTGCGGTAAAATCCCGGCGCCAGCGACAGCATGGTGCGCAAGCGGGGAAAGAATTCAGGGTCCGCCGGATTGACCAGCTTCAAGGTAAGCAGCGTCAGCGAGGCGGCGCGCAACTGAAATGGCGCGGCTTCTTCGGTGATGCTGGTGACATGCCGTACGGCCTGCTCGTCGATGCCCATGAGCGTCCTCTGCATAAGGGCGCGGACCATGCCGTAGGATTGATGTAAACGCAAGAATCATGGGTGGGACGGGCCTATGCGGGGCTGCCGCCCCGGCCCCGCTTGGAGGCGCGGCCTCCAAACCGCCGGCTTATTTGTCTGTTGTACACATGGGGCAAATGGATTTTCCTAACGGCAACGATCACTACATCAGGGAGGCTGAGGATGGAGATTGATACTGACCGCATTGATGACGCGGTACTGGCACTGCTGCTGTTGGGGCTGCACGACGTTGACCGAGCCTGGAAGGGCTTTGATTGGGATACTTTGGATCGCCTTCATCAAGAAGGCATGATCTCGAACCCGATCGGCAAGACAAAAGCGGTGGAATTCACCGAAGAGGGCCAGCGGCGGGCGGAGGAGTTATTCCGGCGACTGTTCGAGAAAGCCAGCCCCTGATTTGAAGGATTGCGCTCGCCTCGAAAACGGATTGTCATCCCCGAACGCATGTGAGGGATCTCATTTTACTTGCGCACACTTCAGCGCCTCTAAAATGTCGTCAAGCTTCCAGGAAGACCTTCCATATATATATGCCATAGCTGGCTTATATATGTGCGCAGGTGTAACAGCCCCACAATGATTAACAAAATCAATAAACACCTACCCTCGATCTCTAGTTATAAGCAGACGTCCAATTTCGCAATCTACACTTACCTGGTAGTCGCCGAATAAATCCGGGGTTGAGCGCAATACTTTAGCCGAACTGACCCCAATTGATAGCTTACAAAAACACTGGAGGATTTCGGATATTATTTCCATGATTACCTTTTGGGCGGCAGAAGGATGCACCCCTCGGTAACGATAGATCCATTACTCTTCATGTACTCAATCTCGCGTGCATAGCAAGAGCCCGGTCTTGCAACACACCGGATAGCATTGGCCCCCGAGCCTGAGCCCAAACAGCAAAAAGGCGCCGCATTTCTGCGACGCCTTTTGGTTTTGTATTCCGTGTATAGGTTTGCTTCGTTTCCTTTGAAGACCTGGCAGCGACCTACTCTCCCGTGCCTTAAGACACAGTACCATTGGCGCTGGGGGCTTTCACGGCCGAGTTCGGGATGGGATCGGGTGTAGCTCCCCCGCTATGACCA
>JACMLB010000160.1 GCA_014379805.1 Rhodospirillales bacterium
CGATGGGGATCAGGCGGTTAACGATGGGCAGACGCACCATTTTGCCCACCAGATGGGTGTAGCGCTCATCCTCGGGATGCACGGCCACGGCGCTGTCGCCCAGCATGGTCTCGGGCCGGGTGGTCGCCACGGTGATGAAGGTGCCGTCCATGCCCTCAACGGGGTATTTGAAGTGCCACATGTGGCCCTTCACTTCCCGGGTCTCGACCTCAAGGTCCGAGATGGCGGTGTGCAGCTTGGGATCCCAATTGACCAGACGCTTGTCGCGGTAGATCAGCTTCTGCTTGTGCAGGGCGACGAACACCGTACGGACGGCGTCGCTGAGCCCGTCATCCATGGTGAAGCGCTCTTTCGGCCAATCCGGCGAGGCGCCCAGACGACGCAGCTGGGTGGTGATGGTGCCGCCCGATTCAGCCTTCCACTCCCACACCCGCTCGATGAACTTCTCGCGGCCCAGATCGTGACGGGTGACCTTCTGCGCCTCAAGCTGGCGCTCCACCACCATCTGGGTGGCGATGCCGGCGTGATCGGTGCCGGGCTGCCACAGGGCATCACGGCCGATCATGCGGTGATAGCGGATCAGCACGTCCTGAAGGGTGAAGGTCAGCGCATGCCCCATGTGCAGGCTGCCCGTCACATTGGGCGGCGGCATCATGATGGTGTAGGGCGGCTTGGGCGAATCGGTATGGGCGGCGAAGGCCCCCGACTTCTCCCAGCGCTCGTAATGCTTCGGCTCGACCTCGGACGGGTGATACGTTTTGTCCAGCATGACCAGGGTGTTCCTGTTGCTTTTGCTTATACCAACGGCGGTGCGTTGTGCCATGCGGGGCTGCCGCCCCGGTCCCCGCTTGGAGGTGAACCTCCAAACCTCCCCTTTATTTATAATCAATAAAATAGAAGGGGGTCTGGGGCATCGTCCCATGGGCTCGGGCGATAGCCCGATAAACGCATTTAGCCGGTGATATTATCAGCGAATTGGTGTGGGCGAAAAAGCGAAAGGCGGCCCAGGATTGCCCGGGCCGCCTGAAACTCGGACCGGCGGAGACTAATAGTTCTCGGCGCGGTTTACCATCTTCTCGATTTCCTTCTTGATGATGCGCTCGATCATGTAGGGAAGGTTCTCATCGAGCCATTCCTTGAGGATCGGACGCAGCAACTCGCGCACCATGTCTTCCAGGGTAACGCCGCCATTGCCCACTCCGATGGAGCGCGTGCGCACGATCTCGCGGGCAAGGTCGGACAGCAGCGAGGTCGAGCGCTGGGCAACCGGTTCGGAAACCAGATCGTCATCGTCCTGCACCGGCGGCTTCATGCGGCGCGGCGGCGGCATGGGCGCGGGTTCGGGCTCAGGTTCGAAATCGTCGATATCGGCACTGAACTGGCTCATATCGAAGACAGGCTCTGGTTGATCCAGAACCATGTCGTCGGTCAGCTCCAGAACGTCTTCTTCTTCGGGTTCAGGTTCAGGTGCGGGCGCCGGCGCGGCCGTGGCAAACAGCGCGTCGATATCGTCCTGGGGCAGCGGCGCGGGCTCGGGTGCAGCAACCCGTTCGGGGGTAACGTTGGCGAACAACGCGTCGATGTCGTCCTGGGGCGACGATACGGGTGCCGGCGCGGGCGCCGGTGCAGGCGGGGGAGCCGGCTCAGGCTCAGGCTCCGCCATGGGCTCGGGCAGCGGTGCCTTGCCTTTATCCTCAGCCTCATCCTCCGACAGAATGCGTCGGATGGAGGCGAGAATGTCCTCCATTGAGGGTTCCTGTTGGGCCTTGTCGTCGCTCATGTTCGACTGTCCGATGGTCCCTGTGTGCCGGATATACGGTCATCATGCCGCACGACTCGGTACAAATCATTAAAATATCTTCGATAGCTGAAGGGAAGCGAGGCAGGTCTGTTCCCCTGCCCCTTTTCCAGGCTAACGATTATTCGGCATAACCCGGCGCCGGGGTGATACCGCCACCGATCCATTGGTCGCGCACGTCCTCGTAATGCTTGGTCGGATCGTAGACTTCGACCGACAAAGCCAGCCCGTCGGCGGTCATCTGACCGACAGCGGACTTCACCTGGAACGCAGCGACCATTTCGTCATGCTGTGCACGCACCATGTTAACGCGGGCTTGGAACAGTTCCTGTTCGGCATCCAACACGTCCAGCACGGTGCGCGATCCAACCTTAGCTTCTTCCTCGACGCCGGCCAGGGCCATCTCGGACGCCCGGATCTGGCTTTCGTAAGACCGGGTAAGGGCTCGCGCGGCCTGAAGGTCTTCCCAGCCGCGGGTCGCCGTCTCCAGCGAGTCGCGCCGCGCCTGATCGGCCTCAATCTTACGCTGACCATAGGTATGCTTCTGCGCACGCACCCGCGAATAGGTACCTCCGCCCTCATACAAGGGAACGCTGACCTGCAGCTTGGCTTCGGCGCTTTCGCTTTCGCTTTCCTGCGACGAGGTATGCAGATTGCGGCCCACCGAGCCCACCACCGACACGGTCGGCAGCAATTCACCACGAACCAGATCGATGCCTTCTTTGGCCGCCTGGGCAGTCCAATCCGCAGCGATCACATTGGGGTTCTTGGTCAAGGTCACGGCCTTGAGCTCGTCGAACGAAGCGGGGACCACCGTAGCGGTCTTGGGCGCCTCGGGCGCTTCCGGCGCACGGCCAACCACGTTGATGAAATTGGCCCGGCTGTTTTGCAGCACGCCTTCAGCAGCAACCCGGTCAGCAGTGGCGCGAGCCAAGCGCGCTTCAGCCTGACTGACGTCGGTGCGGGTGATTTCGCCCACACGGAAACGCTCCTGCGCGGCTTCCAACTGACGGCGCAACACCTGCTCGTTATTGATGTTGAGCTTCAGCACCGATTCATCACGGACGACATTCAGATAGGCGGTAGCCGCGTTCAACAGAACGGTTTGCTCGGTGGCCTGCAGCAACGCCCGCTCACCCAGAACGGCGGCTTCGGCCTGCTGGGTCTGCGCGACGGTACGCCCGCCACGATACAGCGGCTGGGTCACATTGAACGAGCCCGAGCGCGGCGTACGCCACTGCTCGCGATCCAAGGACTGATTGGAATAATACGAACCACGTCCGACTTCGCCGGTCACGCTGACGGTGGGACGCCAATTGGCCAAAGCCTGCGGCACACCTTCATCAGTGGCACGCAGCCGGGCCCGGCGGGCTTCCAGCGTCGGGTTGGTGTTGTAGGCGGATGCCATAACATCCTCCAGCGTCTCGGCCCGAACGGACTGGGGCAAAAGCAACCCAAGCCCAACAAGCGCCGCGCCGGCCAACAAACACGCTTTCCTCATTACGCACCTTCCAGCAATGTTGGACCGCCCCCAATCCTCTGCGGCGAAAGATTCTCCTCGAACAATAACTTGCTCGAAAGAAAGATCAAGAAATATTCCTTAACGCCCCGTTTGCCATTGACCTTGCCGCCCCGCCAAGCCTTTGCCTGCAAATCCCGGGAAGTCGTAGGCTCTTGGTCATCCAGCAAGACAAAGAGCCGGACGATGGTTCGCCCGGCCCTACTAATGATTTATTTACGAACTCTTAACAATTATCCTGTGGCCGCTTATGACCTGGACAGAAGTCCATTTAGAAGACGAATTTGGGCTTGGGCAGGAAGCCGGGCAGCAGTGGCGTGGCGGCGTCGAACAGAACCCGCCGACCAAAGGTGTCGCCCACCCGCACGATCAAGGTGCCCTTGCCCACGCCGGGAGCGGTGGTAACCACCGCAACCAGACGTCCGCCATCGGCCAATTGGCGGCAAATGGCCGAAGGCACCTCGGTCACGGCGCCCGAGAACAAGATGACGTCATAGGGCGCCTGGGCGGCATAGCCCTGCTCCAACGCGCCCTGAACCACGGCGGCGTTGTCGATGGCCAGATCGTTGAGCGACTGCGTGGCGCGAGCGGCCCATTCGCCGTCGCATTCCAGCGTAACCACGGTCTGGGCCAGCTTGGACATGACGGCAGTGGCATAGCCGGTGGCGTCGCCGATATTAAGGACTACGTCCGTGGGCTTGATGGCGGCGCCCACCAAAAGGCGCGCCAGCACCAGCGGCTCCACCAGAAAACGGCCGCCGCCCACATCGAGATCGTCATCCACATAGGCGAAGCCGCGCATGGGCTTGGGCACGAAAACTTCACGGGGGATTTCCGCCAGCGCCGCAGTCACAGCCGGATCGATCACCCGATTGGTGCGGATTTGGTTTTCCACCATATGAAGACGTGCGGCGGTGTAGTCCATGTGTAGCTCCCTCTCTCGGACGATACGACGTGCTCGGGTTGCCCCCGTTTTTGGGCGAGTTGCCCAAAGCTTTATAAAGGGGTGACCGGCCAAACTCAATGGCAGGTAAAAATCGTTCAACATCGGCTTGACCGCCTTGCGCGGGCCGCGTATAAGCACCCTCCTCACGTCGGCCCAGGCCGAAAATGAAAGTGGGCCGGGTGGCAGAGTGGTGATGCAGCGGACTGCAAATCCGCGTACGTCGGTTCAATTCCGGCCTCGGCCTCCATTTTCTTTCGGCGATTGACGTGATGAATAAAGTTTCCAGGAGCGCGACCACCGCTGGCACGCCCTGATCCGGAGTAGCTCAGCGGTAGAGCAGCCGGCTGTTAACCGGCTGGTCGGGGGTTCGAATCCCTCCTCCGGAGCCAATTTGGGCCAGACCGCAAGGTCTGGCCCTTTTACTTTCCCCGCCCCCATCGCGCTACCCCATTGGCGAAAAGCTTTCGCGCATTCTGTGTATTTTGGGTTTACGCCTTCGACGCGCCCCCCCACGTCCGAATCTCTCCCGTGCGTACCGCCTCTGATTCTCGGAGAGCTTTTCCCATGCCGGATGGGTTTGTTTTGGTGCTGCTCGCCCTTGCCTGTGCCATCGCCGGGGCAGCCATCGGATTTTCTTTTGGCCGCCGCCGCGATGTGGGCACCGAAGTCCGCCTGATGCACATGGAAGCGCGCACCGACGCCATCCTCAATGCGGCGGTGGACGGCATCATGACCATCGACGAACAGGGCCGAGTGGAAAGCATGAACCGCGCCGCCGAGGACATCTTCGGCTATCGCGCAGACGAGGTCATCGGGCGCAACATCAACATGCTGATGCCCGAGCCCGACCGCAGCCAGCACGACACCTATCTGCGCAATTACCTATGGAGCGGGCGGGCCAAGATCATCGGCATCGGCCGCGAAGTTCAGGGTCTGCGCAAGGATGGCCGGGTGTTTCCCATGGATCTGGCGGTGGGCGAGGCTCGCATCGGGGGCCGCCGGGTGTTCGCCGGCACCATCCGCGACATCACCAGCCGCAAGCACACCGAGGGCCGCCTGCGCGAGTCCGAAGCGCGCACCCGGGCCATCCTGGAAGCCGCCGTGGACGGCATCATCACCATCGACGAGACCGGCATCATCCGCAGCGTCAATCCCGCCGGCGAACGAATCTTCGGCTATCGGACGGTGGAGATGGTGGGGCGCAACGTCAGCATGCTGATGCCCGAGCCCTATCACAGCGAGCATGACGGATATTTGCGCAACTACATGCACACCGGCCAGCCCCGCATCATCGGCATCGGGCGCGAGGTGCAGGGACGGCGCAAGGATGGCTCGGTCTTCCCCATGGATTTGGCGGTGGGCGAAGGCGCCCTGGGCGGTGGCCGCATCTTCGCCGGCATCGTGCGCGACATCACCGACCGCAAGGCGGTGGACGAGCGCCTGCGCGCCGCCGACGAACGTTTCCGCGCCCTGGTGGAAGGCGTGCGCGACTACGCCATTACCATGCTGTCGCCCGAAGGCCGCGTGGTGAGCTGGAACGCCGGTGCCCAGCGCATCTATGGCTGGAACGCCGAAGAGGCCGAGGGCCACCCCCTGGCACTGTTCTATCCGCCCGAGGCCATCCAGCGCGACGAACCCGCCCAAGTGCTGAAGATTGCCCGCACCGAAAGCCGTCATGAGGAAGAAGGCGTGCGCGTCCGCAGCGACGGCAGCCAGTTCTGGGCCCATGTGGTAGTGACCGCGTTGCGCAGCGGTGACGGTGCCCTGACCGGCTTCGCCAGCGTATCGCGCGACATGAGCGAGAGCAAGAAACACGAGGAGGATTTATACCGCGCCAAAGACATCGCCGAGCGCACCAAAGAGGTGGCCGAGACCGCGCGCGTCGAGGCGGAACGGGCCAATTTGGCCAAAACCAAGTTCCTCGCCGCCGCCAGTCATGATCTGCGTCAACCGGTCCAGGCCATCTTCTTCTTCACCTCGGTGCTGTCGCACAAACTGCGCGGCCACGCGGCAAAGCCCATCCTCGACGATCTGCAAAGCTCGCTTGAGGGCTTGAATATCCTGCTGGATTCCCTGCTGGACGTGTCCAAGCTGGATGCCGGCCTAGTGACCCCAAAGGAAACCGATTTCAGCGCCACCGCCCTGCTTGAACGCATTGCCGCCGATTTCGGGCCGCCGGCACGGGACAAGGGATTGCAGCTCAAGGTGGTATCGTCCTCGGCCATAATCCGTAGCGACCCGGCTTTGCTGGCCCGCATCCTGCAAAATCTGGTTTCCAACGCCGTGCGCTATACCACCCACGGCCGCATCCTGCTGGGTTGCCGCCGCCACGGGGGCCGGCTGACCATCGAAGTGCGCGACACCGGCATCGGCATCCCCACCGAACGCATGCGGGATATCTTCGAGGAATTCACCCAGCTGGGCAATCCCGAGCGCGACCGCAATCAGGGGCTGGGACTGGGATTGGCCATCGTCGAGCGGCTGGCGCGCCTGCTTGGTCATCAGATCAAAGTGGTGTCCACGCCGGGCCGCGGCTCGCTGTTCTCGGTGGAGGTGCCCCTGCGCCCCACCCCACCCAGCACCAGGATGCCACGCCCGCGCCGCCGGCCCAAGGCGGCGGTCACCGCCAACCGCATGGTCGTGCTGATCGACGACGAGCCCATTGTTCTGAAGGGGTTATCCATGGTGCTGCAAAGCTGGGGCTATCAAGTCCTGGCGGGCACGTCCGAGGAAGAGATCATGACCCAATTGGCCTCGATCCCCTTCCCGCCCAGCATCATCGTCGCCGATTATCGCCTGCGCGAGGGGCGGACAGGCACCGAAGCGGTGGCCCATATCCGCGATTACTATTCCTCGCCAATCCCCAGCATCATCATCACTGGCGACACCGCCCCGGAACGGTTGCGCGAGGCCGAGGCCAGCGGCTTGTCCATTTTGCACAAACCGGTGCAGCCGCCCGCATTGCGCGAAATACTTCAGGAAACTTTGGACCGCCCGCCGTCAACTCCCATCCATTAGAAACGGGCGTAATACTATAAAGCAATGCCTTACCGCTTTTCGGCAATGGCCTTATGAGGTATTGTCCCTTTAGCGGCGTAAGGCCGCAGGGAACCGTGCGTAGAGGGACAATGTCGGATACTTCCACCAAGCAGTTCATCTCGTTCACCATCGGCGACGAGGAGTACGGGGTGGACATCATGGCGATCCGCGAGATCAAAGGATGGACCGTCTCGACCGCGCTGCCCAATACGCCCGCCTACATGCGCGGCGTCATCAATCTTCGCGGCGCCATCGTCCCCATTCTTGATCTGCGTGCGCGCTTCAGCACCGTCCAGACCGACGCGTCGCCGCGCCACGTCATTATCGTGGTGGCGGTAGGAACCCGTGTGGCCGGCATCCTGGTGGATGCGGTCGCCGACATCATCACAGTGGCCACCGACGACATCCAGCCGGTACCGCAACTCGACCACGGCGCGGCCACCGGCTTTGTAACCGGCTTGGTCACCGTCGAGGGGCGCATGGTCGCCTTGCTCGATCTCAATCGGGTATTCGATTTCGACGCGATCGGTGATTTCGCCGACGTGGCGGCCTGACGGCTCTCGGGGGCAAAAGGAACTCAACATGACGACTGGCTTTACCGTCAAGAAGCGCATCTATGGCGGCTTCCTCGGAATTCTATTCCTGCTGATCCTAGTGGCAGGCCTCGCTTTTTGGGGCTTTCTGACGGTTGGCGGCAATGTGGGCCGCTATGCCTCGGTCAGCACCGACACCGTGCGCATCCAGCAGATCGACCGCGATGTGGCGGATTTGCGCCGCAACGTCATCCTGTTCACCGAGAAAGACGACCAGACCGCGCTGGACCGTATCCGCGCCCTGCAAGCCTCGCTGCGCACGAAGGTCGATGAAGCGGCAACGGCGGCAGCGGGCACCGAGCGTAAAGTCAATATCGACGGCATGAGCCGTCTGATCGCCGAATACGCCACCCTGCTGGACAAGGCCGTCGAGCTGAGCAAGCGCCGCACCTCGCTGCTGAACGACTCGCTGATCCCCGTCGGCAACCAGACCTTGGCGGCCCTGCAGGCCTATCGCGATAGCGTCTCCCTGCGCGGCAGCGACCAGATGGTCGTCACCGGCCGCGCGGTCGAGCAAGTCCTGACCGCGCGCCTGTTCGTCGCCCGCTTCCTGATCACGCCCCAGTCCAAGCAGGCCGAAGATTCCCGCCGCCAGCTGTCCCTGGCGACCGAGAAGCTGAAAGCGCTGATGGAGGCTGAGAAGGATCCGCAATTCCGCGCTAAGGCTGAACAGGCCGGCGCCTTGATGGCCAGCTACGAGAAATCCTTCGAGGAAACCACCTCGGTGATGTTCGAGTTGGACACCATCGTCAGCAAGGAACTCGCGCCGCGCGGCGTCAAGTTCGCCGAGCTGGCTGCGTCTACCCGCGATTCCCAGTTGACCGAATCCGTCAGCCTGCGTGATGGCACCTTGGACACCGTTTCCAATCAAAAGGTGCAGACCGGCCTACTGAGCTCCATCGCCGTGGCCCTGGGTCTGGCCTTCGCCTATCTGATCGCCCGCTCCATCCTGGTGCCCATCACCAACATGACCGATGCCATGGGCGAACTGGCCGGCGGCAAGCTGGACGTCACCGTGCCCGCTCTGGAGCGCACCGACGAAATCGGCTCCATGGCCCAGGCGGTGCAGGTGTTCAAGCAGAACGCCGTGGACAAGCAGCGCATGGAGCAAGAGGCCGAGGCCGCCCGCATCGCCAAGGCCCAGGCCGATGCGGAGCAGCGCGCCCGCGAAGCCGCCATCGTCGCCGAAGTGGCCGAAGTGGCCACCGCCGCCTCGGAGGGCGATCTGGAGCGCCGCATCGATCTGGCCGGCAAGGACGGCTTCCTGCTTAGCCTGTGCGAAGGCGTCAACAATCTGGTCAATCTGACCGGCATCGCCCTTAAAGACGTGGCCCAGGTGCTGTCCTCGGTGGCGCGCGGCGATCTGACCCAGCGCATTACCAACCAGTATGGCGGCCTGTTCGGCCAGCTGAAGGGCGACGTCAACCAGACCGCCGACAAGCTGTGCGAGATCGTCACCAACATCAACTCCGCCGCCGGCCAGATCGGCTCTGCCGCCTCCGAAGTGGCCGCCGGGTCGCAGGATTTGATGTTGGTGACGATCTCGAACAGCTTGTCGGCGGTCTGGTTGACGTCGCCCTTCAGCTGGCCGAACAGGCCGCC
>JACMLB010000161.1 GCA_014379805.1 Rhodospirillales bacterium
GGACCCAACTGGCCGGAACCCACGAAGGTCTTCAGCTTTTCCTGGGTCTGGGCCATGACGTGCTTGGAGTTCATGCCCCAATCGGACAGGGACTCGGCCAGCTGCGAGGTCTTGGTCGGATCGGCCTTCAGCGCCGAGACCACGTCCACCCAGTCCAGCGCGGACAGGTGATAGAAGTGGACGATATGGTCATGCAGGGCATGGGCCGAGGCGATCATGTTGCGGATGAACTGGGCGTTCACCGGCACTTCCAGATCCAGCGCGTTTTCCACGGCGCGGACGGAAGTGATGGCGTGCACGGTGGTGCAAACGCCGCAGATGCGCTGAGTGATGGCCCAGGCGTCGCGAGGGTCGCGGCCCAGCAGGATCAGCTCGACGCCGCGCCACATCTGGCCCGACGACCACGCCTTGGTGACCTTTCCGCCATCGACTTCGACGTCGATGCGCAGATGGCCTTCGATGCGGGTGATGGGGTCGATGGTAATACGCTTGGACAAGGCCGTGGCTCCTTACTTGTCGTGCGCCGCGGCCAACTCGGCCGGCGTCAGTGCATGGGTGTAGAAGACCGGAAGCTTCCGGACGAAGACGATGTAGAGCAGAACCTCGGCGGCGATGATGCCGAAGGTCACCAGCAGCTCGGAAACCGAGGGGAAATAGCTCCAGCCATTGCCGGTCTGCAGCCCGATCAGGAAGGCGTCCAGGCGATAGAACGCGCCGCCCATCAGCATGGACACCGCGCCCACGAACAGGGCCTTCTTGGAATGGCGGTTGGCCGGCTTCATGAACATCACTACCGGGGTGGCGAACAGCGCGATCTCAAGCCAGAACATCAGGCTTTTGAAGCCCGAGGTGAAGGCCAGCCCCAGATCGCCGCGCACGATCAGATCGCCGAAGCGCACCGCCAGATAGACGGCCATCATGCCCGAGACGATCTTGGCCAGCTTGGCCAGCTGCGGGATCTCGTGCTTGATCGAGCGCTTGAAGCCCGAAGATCCCACCAGGGCTTCGAACACCACGATGGAAAAGCCCATGGTGACGGCCGAGCACAGGAACAGGAACGGCAGGATCGGGGTCTGCCACAGCGGATGGATCTGGTAACCGAAGACCACCAGCAGCGAACCCAGCGAGGACTGGTGCATGGTGGGCAGCAGCACGCCCAGGGCGATGAAGACGAACAGCACCTTTTCCAGCTTCTTCTTCAGCGCGGTCTTGTGGAACCGGGCCAGGAAGGCGGGGGTGAATTCTATCCACAGCACGCAGATGTAAGCCATGACGCACAGCGCCACTTCGAACATCACCGAGCCGTTCTGCATGTAGCTGGGCACCAGGATGTGCCAGCCGTTCCACCAGCGGCCCAGATCGAAAATGATCGACGCGCCGCCCAGGGTGTAGCCGAACATGGAGGCCAGCAAGGCCGGGCGTACCAGCGGGTGGTACTCGCCCTTGTTCATCACATAGGTCAGGAAGGCCATGGCATAGCCGCCGCAGGCGAAGGCAGTGCCGATGACCACGTCATAGACGATCCAGATGCCCCAAGGGTATCCGTTGTTCAGGTTGGTGACCGAACCCAGGCCCAGGATCATGCGCTTTGCCAGCAGGAAGACGGCGATCAGCGCAAGGATGGCGCAGACGGCCGTGGTCTTGCTGACCAGCTTGCCGCCCAGGGGTTCGTGCTCGTTATGGAAGCTGCCCATGGCGCCTATTCCTCCGGATGCTCGTCATCGTGCTTGGCGCCTTTTTTGGCCGCGTAAAGCAGCCCGGCGAACAACACGGCGGGGGCGATCATGCCCTTGTACAGGGTGTGCTGGATGCCCTCGGAGACCGAGGCGTAGGAACGCTCGGGCAAGGTCGGGTAACCCAGCTTCTCGAAGGAAACGCCGCTCATCAGCTGGAACTGAGTACCGCCCAGTTCCTTCTCGCCATAGACGTGATCCAGATATTTGGCGGCGGGGCGTTCATGGGTGTCGCCGGAACCGATGGTGCGGCGCTCGAAGACATTGGCTTCACCCGCAACCATGGCGCGGCGGCGGCCGATTTCTTCGCGGATGGCGGTGATGGGGCCGAACACCGTGGCGCCGGTGGGGCAAACCTCGGCACAGGCCGGGATCTTGCCTTCCGCTTGGCGGTGGCGGCACATCTCGCACTTTTTGATCTTCGGCGTCGGCGTGTCGAACTCGGCCTGGGGCACACCGTAGGGGCAGGCGGCGACGCAGTAACGGCAGCCGATGCAGATGTCGGGGTCATAGCCGACGATGCCGGTGTTGCCGTCCTTGGTCATGGCCGAAACCGGGCAGGCCGACACGCAGCTTGGGTCGACGCAATGCAGGCAGGAGCGCTTGACGAAGGCGAAGCCGTCCTTCTCCTGATCCTTGGTGGCGGCGGTGCCCTCGGCGTAGACCTTGATGGTGTTGTAGGTCTTCGGCCCGATGTCCAGGGGCGTGTCCCACAACTGGTCGGCGGTGTTGAAGTCCGGCGGAAGGTCGTTGGCTTCCTTGCAGCCCGACACGCAGGCCTTGCAGCCCACGCAAAGGGTGGAGTCGAACAGGATGCCCACCGCTTGCGGCGGCATGGGCTTGTTCTCGCGGGCCTCGGCGGTCGCGGGCAC
>JACMLB010000162.1 GCA_014379805.1 Rhodospirillales bacterium
GGCGCGCTTGGGCGGTGGGCGGTGCCGCTGGCGGCGGTGGTGCGGGTCGAACCCTTGCCGCATCCGCTGCCGGTGCCCGATCTGCTTCCCCCCCTCATGGGGCTGGCGTTGCTGGCCGGGCGCCGCGTCCTGCTGGCCGATCTGGATGGGTTGGCCGCCGAGACGGCGCCGCGCCAACCCGACCGTCCCGGCCATGCGGTGCTGCTGCGTCATTTTCCGCTGGCGCTGGTGGTCGACCGGGCTGAAACCATCGCAACGGTGGCGGTGCATATGCGCCGGGGGGTATTGGCCGACGGCACCGTGTTGCTGGACGTGGACCGGCTGGCGGCCAAGGCCAGGGTGGGAGGATTTGGCCCATGAATTTATCCATTGCGGTCCGGCTGGCCGTGGGATTCGGTGCCGTGATGCTGCTGTCGCTGGGGGTGTCGCTGTACCAGATGAGCAGCTTCCACGAGGCCATCACCTTCCTTGAACTGGTTACCCAGCGCGACCTGTTCGCCTATCGCGAAGTGGTCGAGATTGCCCATGGCCGCGCCCGGTTGCGGGCCATGCGTGAAACCGCGGTGATCCGGTCGGCAATTCCTGGCCCCGATCAACAATTTTCCGGCGAACGCGCCACTTTGTCCCAGTACCGCGATACCTCGCAGCAGGTGATCGCAGTGATGTCCGAGCTGTCGGCCTTTGCCCGCGAGCGTTCGGTCGACAGCCTCAGCGATGACCGGCGCATACGCTGGAGCCGCATGGCCGAGTCCGTCAGCCACATGATGGAATTGGAGCGTGGCATCCAGGCCAAGGGCGAAGCCCTGTTCACTCTGGTTGAGCAGAACCGTACGGCTGAAGCCGCGCGTGTGCACTACAGCACCATGACCGAGTATGTGGGCCTTGACCAGCAACAGGCGCTTATCGAGGCGTTGATTGCGGAAATGACCGAGATCGGACGCAGCGAGGTGCAGCATGTCTACAAACGGACCATCGAGACCGCCATTGTCGCCATCACCGTCATGCTGATCGCCGCTGCCACCGCCGCCTGGGCCATCGGGGCCTCCATCGGCGGCGTGCTGCGGCGCTTCATGGGCTTTGTGCAGATGGTCGGGCAGGGCGATTTGACCCACATGCTGCCGGAATTGGCCGGCGGCGAGTTGTCGCGCATGGGCGCCCACCTCAACGGCATGCGGGAATCCCTGCGCACGGTGGCGACGCAGACGCGGGCGGCGGCGGAAAACGTCAACGCCGCCACCGCCCAGATCCGCACCACCGCCCAGGAACAGGCGGCGGTGGCGGCGGAGCAATTATCGGCCATCGAGGAAACCTCGGCCACGCTGACCGAGATCACCCAATCGGGCGCCCAGATCACCGCACGGGCGCAGGAGGTCGAGCGAAATGCCCAGGATGCCTCGGGCATCAGCGACCAGGGACTGACCGCCGTGGCGGCCACGGTGGCGTCCATGGACTCTATCCGCGAGCAGGTGGAAAGCGTGGCCTCCACCATCGTCAGCCTGTCGGAACGCACCCTGGCCATCAGCGAGATCACCCTGACCGTGAACACCATCGCCGAGCGGTCCCATCTGTTGGCGCTCAACGCTTCCATCGAGGCTGCCGCTGCCGGCGAGCATGGCCGGACATTCACTGTGGTCGCGGGCGAGATCAAGCGCCTGGCCGATCAGGCCCGTGAGGCCACCCAGCGGGTGCGCGGCAATCTGGGGGAGATCCTGCAGGGCATCAACTCGTCGGTCATGCTGGCCGAGGAAGCGGCCAAGCGGGTGGAGGCCGGGCGCATCCAGACCGAAGCCACCGACCGCACCATTCGCAGCATGGCCGATGCCATTCAGGAAAGCGTTCAGGCCTTCCAGCAGATCGTCGCCGCCACCAACCAGCACCAGATCGGCCTGGAGCAGGTCATGCAGGCCCTGGGCAGTATCCGCCAAGCCGCCAGTCAGACCTCGTCCACCACCCGCGAGCTGGAGGGTGCCGCCACCAATCTGAACGGCCTGTCCGAGGCGTTGGTGGAAGCGGTCAGGATTTACCGGCTGTGAGCGACACCATCCAGAGCCAGTTGCTGGCGGCCTATGCCGATGAACATCGCGGCCATTTGGCCGCCTTGCGCGCCACCCTGGCCGATTTCGAACATGCCGATCTGGAAGACGCCTACCGCCACGCCCATTCCCTGAAAGGTGCCGCCCGCGCGGTGGATTTGCCGGCAGTGGTGGACATGGCCCATGTGCTGGAAAGCCTGCTGGAGGCATGGTGGGAGGGGCGGGTTGCCATGGACGACGATGCGCGCCGCCGGGTCGGTCGGGCGCTGGACGCCATCGAGGATCTCTCGGCCCTGGCGTTGGAGGGCCAGCCAACCCCCGCCAGCCACGCTGCCTTGGGGGAATTGGGTGACGTCCTCGAGCGCCTTGGGGTGGACACGCCCGTGTCCCCGGTGGAAATCCATCCGGCACGCACGCACGGTCCAATCCTACCGCCTGTGGTCACCCTTCGGGTCGAGGCCGAGGCCGCCGGCCGGCTGGCCGCCACCACCGCCGTCTTGCTGACGGAATTGGAACGTCAGCGCGAGGCCGAGCAGGCGTTGTGGCGGTTGGGGGGAGAGTTGGAGGCGCTCAGCCTCAGCCAGGGACGGTTGCGCGCCCCTGACGATGCTCTGCACGCCGCGTTGGCCGCGTTGCAAGCCACCCATAATGAAGCCATGCGCGAATTGGCCGAGCGGGATTGGGCACTGTCACGCACCGCCGCCGCACTGAAAGAGGACGTCAACCGCCTGCGCACGGTGGCCGCCGAAGGTCCGCTCGGTGGTTTCGGTCCCATGGTGCGCGAAATGGCAGCCGAGGAAGGCAAAGAGGTGCGCTTCGATGCCGACGGCCTGAACGCCCTGGCCGACCGCGATGTGCTCAGCGCCTTGGCTGAAGCAGTGCTGCATTTGCTGCGCAACGCCGTCCATCACGGCATCGAAGGCCGGGCGGAGCGCGTGGCCGCCGGCAAGGACCCGGTGGGACAGGTGTCGCTGAGCTTGGCGGCGGAAGGCCCGCGTCTGATTGTGCGCGTGGTCGATGACGGGCGCGGCGTGGATGCCCGCGCGGTGGGGCGCGAAGCGGCGGCGCGCGGGCTCATGGACCCGGCTCAGGTGGACCATGCCGATCCCGACCGCTTGCGTCAGATGATCTTCGAGCCCGGTTTCTCCACCGCCCACATGCTGACCACCACCGCCGGTCGGGGCATGGGTATGAGTATCGTGCGCGAGGTGGTGAACCGCCTGCAAGGCACGGTGGAACTGATCTGCCCGCCGGGGCAGGGGACCGAGGTGGTGGTGTCGGTCCCCGTCACCCTGCTGGCCCAGCGTCTGGTGCTGGCCCAGGCGCGCGGTCAGGTGTTCGGGTTGCCCGCCGCCGCTTTGGTGCGGCTGGCCCTGGTGCCGCCCGAGCATCTGGTCCGGGTCGAAGGCCAGGTGCTGGCCGTCATCGACGAGGTCGAGGTTCCGCTGGCGGATCTGGGCGCCCTGCTCAATCTGCCCGGTGCGCTGGACATGGCGACCGAGATGAGCGTGGCGGTCATGCGCAATGGCCGCAGCCGTCTGGGGCTGGTGGCCGACCGGTTCCGCGACGTGCGCGACTTGCCCGTGGCCGCGCTGGAGCCGCCGCTTACCCATGACAGCCGGCTGGCCGGCACGGTGGTGCTGGAAGACGGCAGTCTTGCCCTGGTGCTGTCGCCGGTGGGCTTGGCCTTGCACGCCACCCTTCCCGCCGCTACCGCCTTTGCCGTCAGGCCTGTTGTTCGCGCCAAGCCGCTGGTGTTGGTGGTGGACGATTCCATCACCACCCGGACCCTTGAAAGAAGCATCTTGGAGACCCACGGATATCGGGTGGCCCTGGCGGTGGATGGCCGCGATGCCTTGGACAAGATGGTCGAGGCGCGGCCTGAAATCGTGGTCAGCGATGTGGAAATGCCGCGGCTGGACGGTTTCGGGCTGCTGGCCGCCATCCGGGGCGATCCGCGCCTGAAGATGCTTCCGGTCATTTTGGTGTCGTCGCGCGATGCACCGGCGGATCGCCAGCGCGGACTGACCCTGGGGGCCGACGCCTATATCGTCAAAACGCGCTTCGATCAGGATGATCTGTTGCGCACCATCGAACGGTTGATCTGATGTTCCCACAAAAGGTCACGGAAAAGATTAAGGTGCTCATCGTCGAGGATTCCCCGGTGGTGCAGCGTCTTTTGGAGCATGTCATCAACGACGACCCCCGCCTGCATGTGGTGGGTGTTGCCGCCGATGCGGCTGAGGCCATGCGCATGATCCGGCATCTGGCGCCAGACATCGTCACCATGGATATCAGGCTGCCGCGCATGAACGGGTTCGAGGCCACGCGCTGGATCATGCGCGACCACCCGGTGCCCATCGTGGTGGTGGCATCCAATGTGGACGACAAGGCCCTGGATATCTCCATGAACGCCTTGCGCGCCGGGGCATTGTCGGTGGTGGCCAAGCCCTCGGGCCTGTCCCATGACGATTACCAGGCCATGGCAAACCACCTGTGCACCCAGTTGTTCATCATGAGCCAGATCAAGGTGGTGCGGCAGCGGGCGGCGCCCAAGATCAGGCCTTTCATTCCCACCCCGCCAGAACCCTTGTGTGCGGTGGAGTTGGTGGCTGTGGTGGCCTCCACCGGCGGTCCCGGCGCCCTGTCGCGCATCCTGGGCTCCCTGCCCAAGGATTTCCCCGTGCCGGTGACGCTGGTCCAGCATTTCGGCGCCCCTTTCATCGCTGGTTTCGCCCATTGGCTGGGCTCGGTTTCCGCCCTTCCGGTGTCGCTGGCCCGCGACCACGACCGGCTGATCCAGGGGCATGTGCACATAGCGCCCGGCGAGGCCCATCTGACCGTGGCCGAGGGCTATTTGCGCCTTGATCGCGGGGCGGCGGTTCAGGGGCAGCGGCCCTCGGGCGATGTGCTGTTCGACAGCGTCGCCGCGAGCTACGGCAACCGTGCCGTCGGCGTGTTGCTGACCGGCATGGGCGAGGACGGTGCGCGCGGCCTGGAAGCCCTGCACAGGACCGGCGCTCACACCATCGCCGAGTCCAAATCCACGGCGGTCATCTGGGGCATGCCGGGGGCTGCGGTGGCGCGCGGTGCGGTGACCGAGGAACTGCCGCTGGACTGCATCGCCTTGCGCCTGCGCCAATTGACCGCGCCGTTGACGAGCCAGCAGGCCATGTCATGACGGCACGCGTCCGCGTCCTGGTGGCGGCGGGGTCGGGCACCTTGGGCCTGCGGCTGCGGTTGATGCTGGAGGCTGAGGGCGCCGAGGTGTCCATGGTCACCGACATGGTCGCGGGCGTGGGCTCGGACGTGCAGCTGGTGGTGGCGACACCGGGGCAGGCGGCCATGGCCGGCGGGCTGGCTCCCGGCGCGGTGTTGATGGAGGTCGACGAGTGCGAGGATTGGGATGCCATGCGCCGCCGCCTTGCCGCTGCGCTCAGCCCCCAAGCAGCCACGCTATCCGAAGCCGACCACATGAACGCAGCATTGGCGCGGGCGCGTATCCTGCTGGTGGACGACAGCGCCACCTACCGGGAATTCCTGCGCCTGGAACTGACCCGGTTGGGCGCCAAGGTTACCGCTTGCGCCAATGCCGAGGATGCGCTGACCCAACTGCGGCAGGGTGAGTGGGACTGCATGCTGGTGGATCTGGTCATGCCCGGCGTGGATGGCGCCCAGTTATGCGGCCGGGCGGCGCGGCTGCGGCGCGACAGTGGCCGAAGTTTTGTGCTTGGCGTGTTGTCCAGCCGCGAGGGCAAGGCCGATCTGATCCGTTCGCTTGAGGCCGGTGCCGACGTGTTCATCGGTAAATCCCTGGACACTGCCCTGTTCCGGGTCAAGCTGGGTGCCGCGTTGCGGTACGGGGGCCTCAACAAATGAGGTTGCCTCGCTTGCGGCAGGCATCAGCGCAAAGGGGGAGGGGCCATTCGATCGGGTTACACCAGCCGGCGGGTGGCGCTATCTAATGACACATGATGAAGCCTCAGCGTCGGGCCATGGATGCGGCGTCCTTGGCTGCTGTCGAACTTTGCCGAACCTCGTCCACCCAGTGCATGGTCTTGGCCTTTCCGGGGCTGGAACCCCTGGCCTACAGCCCGCTGTATTCAGCGATCAAACCGTTACCGGCGCGCGACGATTGGGCGCAGGTGGCCGAATCCCTGGAAGAGGTCGGGCGCAGCGGTGTTCCCGTCGAAATACCCTTGGCTGGGGACGTACTTCTGCACGGCGCGCCGGTGGTGGGCGAGCACGGCGTCGAGGCGGTTTATGTGTGGACGGAAAGCGCCCGTCTGGCCGATGAACAGGTGCGCGCCGCCGCGCAATCGGCAGTCGCCGCGAAGTCGCGCTTTCTGGCCGCCGCCAGCCACGATCTGCGCCAGCCGTTCCAGGCCATGCGCTTCTTCCACTCGGTGCTGGCCAGCCACGTCACCGACGACACCGCCCAGCGGGCCTCGGACATGCTCGAGCGGGCGCTGACCTCGGGCGAGCAATTGCTCAATGCCTTGCTGGATATCTCGACCCTGGATGCCGGCACTGTCCAGGTGCGCCGCCAAACCTTCGATCTGTCGGAATTAATGGACAGTCTGGCGGCGGAATTCCGACCCGAAGCTCAGGCCAAGGGCCTGTCGTTCCGGGTCTGCGGCCCTTGCATCATGGTCGAAAGCGATCCCTTGCTGGTGGAACGCATCATCCGCAACATCCTCGCCAACGCCGTGCGCTACACCCGTCAGGGCGGCGTGTTGCTGGGGATTCGGCGGCGGAACGGTACGGCGCGGCTGGAAGTGTGGGACACTGGTTTCGGCATCCCCGAAGATCAGCTGGTGGAAGTATTTGAAGAATTCCACCAGCTGGATAATCCAGAGCGAGACCGCAGCCGAGGGTTGGGATTAGGCTTGGCCATTGTGCAGCGTTTGGCAAGACTTCTTGCTACACCGATAGAGGTCCATTCCCGTTTGGGCCGCGGTTCGGTATTCTCTCTGATTCTTCCCTTGGCGGATTTGCCGGGCGAGGATTGTTCGGACGCGGCGGGGGAAGCACCCATGGACGTACAGGCGCGAACCGTTCTAGTAGTCGAAGACGATGCGATGGTGCTTATGGGACTTCAGATGATTCTGGAGACCTGGGGCCTAATCGTATTGCCGGCAGAGGATATGGCCCAAGTGCTGCAAAGGCTGGATCAGGCCAAGCCGGACCTGATCCTATCGGATTTGCGCCTGCGTGCCGGGCTGACCGGCTTCGAGGTGGTCGAGCGCGTGCGCACCTTAATGGGCGGTGACATCCCTGCCATTATCCTGACCGGCGAAACCGGCAAGGCCGAACTGGCCGAGGGCCAGCGCCGCAATTTGACCTTCCTGCACAAGCCCATCCAGGCGGAACCGCTGAAGGCCGCCATCGCCCGCGCGACGGAACCGGTTAAATAATTGGGTCAATGAATGTGAGGGATCTCCGCTTTGGCACAGCGATTTGGGGAGTTCGCATTGGCCGATGCTTTACCAGGATGAGATCCCTCGCATGCGCTCGGAATGACAATATTTGGGAGCGCCACGGGTTCTTCGTTAATCCGTAGTGGGCCTAAATAATCTTGTAGCCAATGCGGAAGCCGCCCCAGTGGCGCCCCGCCACCACGATGGGGGCCGACAAATCCTTCATCATGGCGAACTGCCCGCCGCCCATGTCGCGGCGATAGGTCTGCAGCAGGAAGGGCTCGGTGTTGCGGCCGGCGCTCAGGCCCGTGCGGTCGTTGAAGATGCGCCGGTTGCGGCAATTGGCGTTGTTCCACACCGGGTCGGTGCCCTGAGGCTGCGAGAACTTGCGGTTATGGGTGGGCAGGAAACCGTTGCGGTCCACGGCGGCGCAAAAGGTGATGCGCGGGTCCGAGGCCAGGATGGCCTCCTGGATTTCGGGCAGCACCTGATCGGTGAAGCTCACGAACCGGGTCATGTACTGCTCGGGATCAGAGCCCGTGATCGGCTGGTATTTGTCGTCGAACAGATCGGCCATGCTCAGGCGGCCCGAGGCGGTGGCTTGGGCGAAGATGGCGGCGATCTTGTTGGCGGTGCCTTGGGCCTTCTCGATGAAGGCGGTGTCGTTGGTGCGGTAGCCCGATTTGGCGATGAAGCCCATCAATTGCTCGGAATGATCCAACAGCGAGACGATGCGCTCGTCGGCCCGGCGCAGGGATTCGCTGGTCATGGAAATGCCCTCGAAGAACTTGTCGATCTCGCCGATCACGTCCGAGCATTGGCTCAGCGAGGTCGAAGCCGCTGCCGAGATGTCGCCGACTCGCAATTCCACCGTATCGATGGCTTGGCCGAACACCGCCACCGCTTGGTTGATGACGCCCACGCCGGCGTTGACCGAATCCGCCGTCTGCAAGGTGTCGGTCGAGCTGTTGATGAGGTCGGTGACCGAGGCCGACAACTTGCCCACGGTCTCGTCGATGCCGGTGGTGACGTCGCCGGTTTGCCGGGCCAATCCCTTGACCTCGGTGGCGACCACGGCAAAGCCCTTGCCGGCCTCGCCCGCCCGCGCGGCTTCGATGGTGGCGTTCAGGGCCAGCAGATTGGTCTGGCGGGCGATCTTCTGGATATCGCGCGACATGGAGCGCACATCGCCCAGCGCGCCGTCCAATTCCTCCAGCCGCCGCTCGATGCCCTGGACCGCGCCCACTAAACGGTTGATATCGCCCAAAGCCGCGTCGATGGTGCGCAGGCTGTCATTGGACTGGCTGCCGGCCTGGGCGGTGACGTCACGGGTCTCGCGGCCGGCGGAATCGATGCTGCGGATCGCCTCGGCCATGGTGTGGGCGATGCTTTTCAGATGGGCGAACAGGTCTTCCTGGTGCTTGACGAACTTGGACAGCCCTTCGATGGTGCCGGCGATATCGGCCACCTCCAGGCTAAGGCCTTCGATCTTCTCCAGCACCGCGCTGGCGAATTGATCGGCCTTGCCGGTGCACGGATCGTCCGCAGGACCCGTCGCTTGGACTGTCGCGCCTTGGATGTTCGGCATGCTGCCCTCCCAGGAGGCATATTATTATTAGTCTAGTTGGGGCGGTTTTTCCGTCCTCAGTCTTCCACTTAAACAAACAAGTTTAAGCCGGTCAATCCTAACCAGGGCGTTGCGGCAGGTTTGTGGAGATGAAGTTAAAGCTGCGCTATTTGTCGGATTTATATCGGATTTGAATGGCAGCTAATCTTTCCGCCAGTGCGTTACGCACCTGTTCCACATCGCAACCCATCAGTGCTGCGTCTTCCAGGAAGTCCAGCGCCACCGATTCGAATTCGATCAGATTTTGCTCAAGTACCTTAAGCTTTTCCAGGCAGCCGACCGGTTCACCCTCGGGCGTCCGCCATGTATGGGACGGGCGGGAAGACATGGACGCAGACCTCGTTCAATGCGCGACAGCGGATAGTCTGCACCATCCGCCGCCGTGGGCGCACGTATAAAGTACGGGGTGCCTACACCGGGCGGTCCCGGCTGGCGCGGAATGCCTCGGCGGCGTCGCTGGCCGAGAGGTGGGACTCCTTTGAGCCGATCAGCTGGGTGGGGCTAGGCGGCTCGGGCGGAGTGCTGCTTTGCCACTGTTTGCCGCCCCGTCGGCTGCTCATGGCGCGAGCGACCAACAATCCCGCGCCCATGGCCGCCAGGCCGAGTGCCGTTCTCGACAATCTCATTGTGTCCTCCATACTTGGGTTGTTGGACCAAACAGCATCTGCGCGCACACAGTTCCCCTATGCGCGGCAACGCTGATAGAATGGTGTGAGCAAAGATGGGAGGGGCCGGTGAGCGGCTGGGGTTGTGTGCATGAGGCCGAGGGCCGGTGTTTGCGGGTGGCGGGGCGCCCCTGCGATCCGGGCATGAAGGGTTGTGTGCTGGCCGGGCGCTTCCGCTTTTCCAACGAGGCCAAGAACCGCCCGCCCGCACCTGCTAAACCCAAGCCGCATTGCCCCGAAGACGAAACCTGACACCACCGGGCGCGCGGGCCGCGACGCAAGCGTGTGCTCCGAAAGGCTAGCCGGTGCTTCTCGGATGAGAGGGGCCTTAGACCGATGGCGCCATGGCGGGCACATTGGGGGGATGACCGCTTCGCCTTGCGCCCGCGTTAGCCTGCCCCTTTGGCCGAGGTGGGCGGGGCATCGGTATTGCCCTGCTATTTCCCAAGCTCACTGCCCAGGCGTGCCGACGAAGCCGGCAGGGGCGCATCCATCGAAAGACTATCGGACGAACCGGATGCAACGGTTTCCCCGTAGCCCCGTTCCCTTCCCAGTTGGCAATTACCACAGGGAGCCCGAACATGGCGAACGGGGCAACAACCACCGAGGTTACCGATACTACCACCGGCGGCACGACTACGGATGCCGGCACGACGACCACTACGGATGCCGGGACGATCACTGATGCCGGCACCACTGATGATAGTGCCGTGCAGACCACAACCTCTACCGGGACCAGCGGCGCGACCGCCGGGGTCAATAGCGGTCTTACCGCCCTTGACGGTTTTCAGGTGCTGTCACCGGCCACCGGCGCCCTCTCGGTGAGTGGTGGCGCGGGCAATGAAATGATCGTTGGCACCGCTGATTCTTCCGTCCTGATTGGTGGGGATGGCAATGACGTGCTGATCGCTCCGGGTGTTCCGCCCAGCGGCGGCGGCGCCACCGCGACCGACACGACTGAGACCGGTACCACAGAGCCGGGCACCACAGAGCCGGGCACCACCACAGACACCGGCACGACCACCACGCCCCCGGCGGAAACCGGCGGTGACACCGGCACGACCACCACGCCCCCGGCGGAAACCGGCGGTGACACCGGCACAACCACCACGCCGCCAGCGGAAACCGGCGGTGATACTGGGACCACGACGACGCCTCCGGCTGACACCGGCAGCACAGGGACCGGCGGAACCACCGATGCGTCTGGTGGGGCTACCGGCGGCACCGGCACCAGCGGCGGCACCACGGCCACTGGCGGCGACACCGGTGCAACCGGGACAACCGAGACCGGCACGACGGGCGACACCGGCACAACGGGTGACACCGGCACCACTGACGATACCAGTTCGGCTAGTGGACCGACGTCCAGCACCTCCGGCTATCAGCTAGATGGCGGCGCCGGCAACGATGTGTTGATCGGCAGCCAGACCAATGACGTTCTGTCGGGCGGCGAGGGCAATGATGTCCTGGTGGGCGGCGGCGGTGACGACGTGCTGCGTGGCGGCGCCGGGGCCGATTTGTTCATCTATGACGGCGGCAATGACGTGCTGCGCGACTTCAATTTCGCTGAAGGCGACCGCATCCTGATCGCGACCGGGCAAGACGTGCAGACAGTGCTCTCTTCGTTGAATGGCACGACCACCACGCCCCCGGCGGAAACCGGCGGTGATACCGGCACGACCACGACGCCCCCGGCGGAAACCGGCGGTGATACCGGCACCACCACCACGCCCCCGGCGGAAACCGGCGGTGATACCGGCACCACCACCACGCCTCCGGCGGAAACCGGCGGTGATACCGGCACCACGACCACGCCCCCGGCGGAAACCGGCGGTGATACCGGCACGACCACCACCCCTCCGGCGGAAACCGGCGGTGATACCGGCA
>JACMLB010000163.1 GCA_014379805.1 Rhodospirillales bacterium
CAGAGCCGCGTCCGAATTACCCGCCTCGCGGGTTGAATATCCTTCGTCCTCTAGGAGGCCGGCGATGAGGGCACGAATATCGGCCTCATCATCGACGATCAGGATGTCATGCGCCATGAATTGCCGTCTGATCGGCGGACGCCGAGGGTGCCGGTGGTTCGGTATCGCGGAAGATCATTCCCACGCGAGCACCACCTCCGGGGGCGTCCTCCAGGTAAAGGTCACCGCCATGGTCTTCCATGATTTTCTTGACGATGGCAAGACCTAATCCGGTGCCCTTGGCTCGGGTGGTCATGTAAGGCTCGGTCAGGCGGTCGCGGTTTTCCGCCGGCAAGCCCTTGCCGTTGTCGCTGACCTCGATCAGCCAATGCCCCGGTTGACCCGACAAAGTCAGTCGGATCAAGCCGCGCGGCAGGTCTTCGCCCTCGCGGCCCTGAATGGCCTCGACGGCGTTCTTCAGCAGATTGGTCAAGCCTTGGCCGATCAGGCGGCCATCGCAGACCTGCGGCGCCTTGCCTTCGGGCAATTGTGATTCGAAGGTCACATCGGGATAGCCGGTGCGCTGCAGGAACATGGATTGGCGGCAAATCTCCACCAGATCCTCGGCCTTCATCTGCGGTGCCGGCATGCGGGCGAAGGACGAGAACTCGTCAACCATGCGGCCGATGTCGCCCACTTGGCGGATAATGGTCTCGATCAGCTTGGTGTACGTCTCAGGATCGCTTTGTATCTCTTTGAGATACTTGCGTTTAAGCCGTTCCGCCGAAAGCTGGATCGGGGTCAGCGGGTTCTTGATTTCATGGGCGATACGGCGCGCCACATCGGCCCAGGCGGCCTTGCGCTGGGCTGAGACCAGTTCGGTTATGTCGTCGAAGGTGACCACGAAACCGATGGTCTCACCCTCAAGACGTTCGCCGGCCACGCGCACCAGCAACGTGCGCGAACGCCCGGCGCGGGCCAGCTTGACTTCGTTCTGGATCAACCGGTCCGGGCGGCGGCGGCCTTCGGCCAGTGACTCGGCCAGTTCAGGCGCCACTTCTTCCAACGGCAGGCCGATGACCTGTTCGGGGTCGATTTCCAGCATGTCGCAGGCGGAACGGTTGGGCAGATGAACATTGCCGTAACGGTCCAGGCCGATGACGCCGGCGGAAACGCCTGACAGTACGGTCTCGGTGAAGCGCGAGCGCTCGTCCAGTTCGCGGTTGGCTTCCACCAATTCGCGCCGCTGCTGGGCCAATTGGTTGGTCATGCGGTTGAAGGCGCGCGACAGGGTGCCGATCTCGTCGGCGGCGTCCTCACTCACGCGGGCCGACAGATCGCCTGAGCGCACCCTTTCGGCAGCGTCGATCAGCTGGGCAATGGGCGTGGCCAAACTCATGGCCATGGTCAGGCCGACCCAGATGGCGGCCAACAGCAGCAGCAAGGCGATCACTGCGAAGATCAACGAGACCGCTTTTTCCAGGCCGACCCGCCGCCCCTCCAGCTTTTCGTACTCGGCCACGGCAGCCGACGTCTGCTCCATATGGCCGATGACTTTGGGATCGACGAAGCGGCCCACATACAGATAGGTCTCGGTGTAGAAGCCCTGAAGCTGCACCAGCGCGCGGACGCGGTCGTCATTGTCGCTGGTCAGCACGGCCACTTCGCCCGACCGCGCCTTCTCGTAGGCCCAGTACGGAATTTGGTCGAGTCCGGATTCAATGGAGAACGCCAGACCCGAACGGGCCAGCACGCGGCCCTGGCCCTCGAACACGATGGCTTCGGTCAGGCCACGGATGGCGGCTTGGCTGGCGATGAAGCCGGAAAAGCGCTGGGGCGAACGGTTGAGGTCGCCGCCCTCGCGGTTGATGTCGTTTGCCATGGCCAGCGCGTCACCGCCGATGATCTGCTGGTGTTCCTCCAGATAGGCTTTCGCCACCTGCAGCGAGGCCTGCAGCGCGGTACGTACCCGGTCCGAGAACCAGCTTTCGACGCCATAGCGGAAAAACACGGTGGAGCCCGTCGCCACCACGATGGCCGGGGTAACCGCCACCAGGGAGAACAGCACGATGAAGCGCAGGTGCAGTTTGGACCCGGTGCTGCCGCGCCGCCGCGCCCGCCACACCGTCACGATGCGCATGCCGACCACGCCGCCCAAGGCCAGCAGCAGGGCCAAGTCCAAGCCGAACAAGGACAGCACGGTGCGCGGATCGGGCCCCACCGGGCCGGAAACCGTCATGGCCAGGAAGGTGGCGATGACCGACGGCACCACCGCCAGCGTCAGCCACAGGGCCAGCTTGCGGGCCAACCCCACCTTGCGCGCCCACACCATCAGGCGGGGCACCAGCCGGCGGCGATCGCTTGCCATCTCAGCCCCTTTACTTCAGGCCGCCTCGGGCGACCGAAACGTCCAGATCGCGGATTTTCTTACGCAGTGTGTTGCGGTTGAGCCCAAGAATTTGGGCAGCCTTGATCTGGTTGCCACGGGTGGCCTCCAGCGCCAGGGCGATTAACGGCTTTTCCACTTCGCGCAGGACGCGGTCATAGACGCCGGGCGGCGGCAGGCCGTCGCCATGGCTGTTGAAGTATTCGCGCAGATGGCGCTCCACCGTGGCCGACAGCCCCTCGCCTTCCGTGGCGCCCATGGAATCCATGCTGGGCATGCCACCAGCCAGTTCCGCCTCGATCACCTCGATGCCGATGACTTCCTGGGAATACAGCGCGGCCAGACGGCGCACCATGTTCTCAAGCTCGCGAACATTGCCGGGCCAGCGATGGCGCTTCATACGGTCCATGGCCTGGGCGTCGATGGTCTTTTGCGGCAGACCTTCGGATGCGGCCAAGGCAAGGAAGTGGCGCACCAGTTCCGGAATATCCTCGACCCGCTCACGCAGCGGCGGCAGGCGGATGGGCACCACGTTCAGGCGATAGAACAAATCCTCGCGGAACATGCCCTGACGGATCAACTGAGTCAAGTCGCGATGGGTGGCGGCGACGATACGCACATTGGCGCGGATGGGCGTGCGCCCGCCCACCGTGGTGTACTCACCCTCTTGCAGCACGCGCAGCAGCCGGGTCTGGGCCTCGGGCGGCATGTCGCCGATTTCGTCCAGGTACAGGGTGCCGCCCTCGGCTTGCTCGAACCGGCCGGCGGCGCGCTGGGTGGCGCCGGTGAAGGCGCCCAGCGGAAGACCGAACAGCACGCGTTAGGTGAGCGAAACCGGGCTGGGGGGC
>JACMLB010000164.1 GCA_014379805.1 Rhodospirillales bacterium
GCGTCCATCTGGCCGCCGTCCTGCCCGCGCTGGAGGCGACCGAATGGGGCGCCGCCGACATGGAAGCCGCCGCCCGCGCCTTCGCGGAAGACCGGGGACTCAAGCTGGGCCAGGTGGCGCAGCCCTTGCGCGCCGCCCTGACCGGCAAGGCCTCCTCGCCGCCCTTGTTCGAGATGCTGGCCTTGTTGGGCCGGGACGAATCCTTAAGCCGGCTAAGGGCTTACAGGGAGTGAGACCATAACATTTGTCGTCATCAAACCAGGTGACGAAGCCATAAAAGCGTGGCTTTATTGCAGTGCAAAACGGGGGAATTGACCATGAGAGAGAGCAAGATCAAACCCGACGGAACCGCCAAGCTCAGCTATGGCGGCAAGGATTATGAGTTCCCGGTTTTTGCCGGCACCCAAGGCCCCGATGTCGTGGACATCCGCAAGCTCTACGACCAGGTGGATGTCTTCACCTACGATCCCGGCTTCACCTCGACCGCCTCGACCGAGTCCAACATCACGTTCATCGATGGCGACAAGGGCGTGCTGCAGTATCGCGGCTATGCCATCGGCGATCTCGCCGAACATTCCAGCTTTCTGGAGAGCTGCTATCTGCTGCTGTACGGCGAACTGCCCAACGCGGCGCAGATGGACAAGTTCACCTACGCCATCACCCGCCACACCATGGTGCATGAGCAGTTGGCGACGTTCTTCCGCGGCTTCCGCCGCGACGCCCATCCGATGGCGATCATGTGCGGCGTGGTCGGCGCGCTGTCGGCCTTCTACCACGACAGCACCGACATCACCGATGTCAGGCAGCGCGAGATCGCCAGCCACAGGCTGATCGCCAAGCTGCCCACCATCGCGGCCATGGCCTACAAATATCATATCGGCCAGCCCTTCGTGTATCCGCTCAACAAGCTGGGCTATACCGAGAATTTCCTGCGCATGTGCTTTTCGGTTCCGGCCGAGGAGTATGTTGTCAATCCCGTGCTGGCCAAGGCGCTGGACACCATCTTCATTCTGCATGCCGACCATGAGCAGAACGCCTCGACCTCGACGGTGCGGCTGGCGGGTTCGTCGGGCGCCAATCCTTTCGCCTGCATCGCGGCGGGCATTGCCTGTCTGTGGGGACCCGCCCATGGCGGCGCCAACGAAGCGGCGCTGAAGATGCTGGAAGAGATCGGCACCGCCGACCGCATCCCCGAATTCGTCGCCAAGGCCAAGGACAAGAGCAGCGGCTTCCGCCTGATGGGCTTTGGCCATCGCGTCTACAAGAATTACGACCCCCGCGCCAAGGCGATGCAGATCCAGGCCCATGCCGTGCTCAACGAACTGGGACTGCATGACGATCCGCTGCTGAAAGTGGCGATCGAGCTGGAAAAGGTGGCGCTCAGCGATCCTTATTTCATCGAGAAGAAACTTTATCCCAATATCGACTTCTATTCCGGCATCACCTTGAAGGCGCTGGGCTTCCCCACCTCCATGTTCACCGCTCTGTTCGCCCTGGCCCGCACCGTGGGCTGGATCGCGCAGTGGAAGGAAATGCTGGAAGACCCGCATCAGAAGATCGGCCGCCCGCGTCAGGTCTATACCGGCCCGACCGAACGGGCCTATGTGCCGATGGCGAAGCGTAAGTGAGCC
>JACMLB010000165.1 GCA_014379805.1 Rhodospirillales bacterium
ACACGGCACCGTTGGCGGTCTTGCCCATCTTGGCACCCGAGCTGGTGGTCAGCAGCGGGCTGGTCAGGCCGTACAATTCGGCCTGATGGACGCGGCGGCCCAATTCCACGCCGTTGATGATGTTGCCCCACTGGTCCGAGCCGCCCATCTGCAGCACGCATTTATTGCGCTGCCACAGCTCGGCGAAGTCGTAGGCCTGCAGGATCATGTAGTTGAATTCCAGGAAGGTGAGCGGCTGCTCACGCTCCAGCCGCAGCTTGACCGAATCGAAGGTCATCATGCGGTTGATGGTGAAGTGGGGGCCGTAATCGCGCAGGAAGCCGATATAGTTCAGCTGATCCAGCCAATCGGCGTTGTTGACCATGCTGGCCTGGCCGGTAGCGCCGCCGAAGGTCAGGTACTTGGCGAACACCTTCTGGATGCCGGCCATGTTGCGCGCGATATCGGCGTCGGACAGCATCTTGCGCGACTCGTCCTTGCCGGTCGGATCGCCGATGCGGGTGGTGCCACCACCCATGAGCACGATGGGGGTGTTGCCGGTCTTCTGCCACCAGCGCAGCAGCATGATCTGCATCAAACCGCCCACATGCAGGGATTCTGCGGTGCAGTCGAAACCGATATAGGCCGCCGCCGGACCCTCCAGCAGGCGCTTGTCGAGGGCTTCCATATCAGTGCACTGGTGCAGGAAGCCACGCTCGGTGACGACGCGAAGGAATTCGGAACGCACGGTGGTCATGTTTTGGACAATCGTTCGGTTGCTTGCGGAAAGGCCGTTCGTTTAGCACAATCACCGCTTCGTCACAACGTGCCGGGGCCTTTCTTCCTATGACCATGCTCGCCCTTGGGCTGATGAGCGGGACTTCGCTGGACGGCGTGGATGCCGCCCTGGTGGTGACCGACGGTGTCGCCGTCGAGCGCCTGGGCCCGGCGCTGACCATTCCCTATGAGCCCGAGCGGCGCGAACGCCTGCGTTCCGTGCTGGGCGGTGTCGGCCCGGTGGAGGAGGTCGAGCGCGATATCACCCACTTCCATGCGGACGCAGTGGCCCGCCTGCTGGCCGCCAACGGCCTTGCGGCGGCAGAGGTGGATGTCATCGGCTTCCACGGCCACACCATCTCGCACCGGCCCCAGGACCGCCATACCTGGCAGATCGGCGATGGCAAACTGCTGGCAGAGCTGACCGGCATCCCTGTGGTCAACGATTTCCGCAGCGCCGACGTGGCGGCAGGCGGGCAGGGGGCTCCGCTGGTGCCGGTGTTCCACCGCGCGCTTGCCAGCGGCATTGCCCGGCCCGTGGCGGTGCTCAATCTGGGCGGTGTCGGCAATGTCACTTGGATTGGCGACGACGATTCCCTGCTGGCCTTCGACACCGGCCCCGGAAATGCTTTGATCGACGATTGGGCGCTGGCCCATACCGGGCGTCCGGTGGACGAGGGCGGTGCGCTGGCGCGTGCAGGGGCCACGGATCGCGACGCGGTGGCGCGTTTCGCCAGTCACCCATTCTTCGCCCGTATTCCGCCCAAAAGCCTGGACCGCGATGATTTTCGCCAATTCGCCCAAGGTTTGGTGGCTGGCCTGGATGCCGCCGATGGCGCCGCCACGCTGACGGCGTTCACCGCGCGGGCGGCAGGCTTGGCTCGCGCCCATTTCCCAAAACCGGCGGTGCGTTGGCTGGTGTGCGGCGGCGGTCGGCACAATCCGGCGGTGATGGCGGCTTTGGCTGCCGAGTTCAACGTCCCGGTGGAAGCGGTGGAATCCGTTGGCTGGGACGGTGACGCGCTGGAGGCCCAAGCCTTCGCCTATCTGGCCGTGCGCAGTGTGCGCGGCCTGCCGCTGACCTTCCCCGAGACCACCGGCGGCCCGCGCCCGTTAAGCGGTGGGCGCTTCCACCGTTGCCCGGATTGAACTAACCTTCGTGGGCAATCGTATGGGGAGCATCATCATGGTTCGTTGGGGGCTTGCCGCTGTTTTGGTCCTGCTGGCGGCTGTGCCGGCGCGGGCGGACCAGGCCACCGCCCTTCAGGACGTCAAGTCGCAGCCGCGCGTGCTGGACGCCCGCATGGACACTAGCGGCAACATGTACGTTCTGGTGAAGCCGGAAAAGGCGCCGTGGGGCATGTTCGCCGCCGGTCTGTGCGGCGTGGTCAAGCCCCATCAGGGCCGCATCTTCCGCATGCGGATCATCGAAGTGACCCAGGTGAACAACAACAAACCGCCGGCGACCTGGACCCGATTGGCCGAGGCCGATTGCGGGCGGTAAAATGCAAAGGGCGCCCCGAGAGGCGCCCTTTTTAATTCAACCCCATCGCCGTCAGCGCATGGCCGCTTCAAGCGCCGGCATTTTTGCCGGGGCGGGCATGTCGGCCAAGGCTTCGGCCAGATACTGGTCCACCACTTCGTTCAGCGGGTCCAGATGGCTGCCGAAGAAGTGGTTGGCGCCTTCCACCGTGCGGTATTTGACGCGGATGTTCTTCTGCGTCCCCAGCTTGGTGGCCAGCTTGGCCACCGACGCCTCGGGCACCACTTCGTCGGCGTTGCCGTGGACGATCAGGCCCGAGGACGGGCAGGGCGCCAGGAAGGTGAAGTCATAGGCGTTGGCGGGCGGCGCCACCGAGACGAACCCGTCGATCTCGGGCCGGCGCATGAGCAATTGCATGCCGATCCAGGCGCCGAACGAGAACCCGCCCACCCAGCACGCCTGGGCGTTGGGGTTGTAGCTCTGCATCCAGTCCAAGGCCGAGGCGGCGTCCGACAACTCGCCCTGGCCGGCGTCGAAGCGGCCCTGGCTGCGGCCCACGCCGCGGAAGTTGAAGCGCAGCGTGGAGAACCCCTTGCGCACGAAGGCGTGATACAGGGTGTAAACCACCTTATTATTCATGGTTCCGCCATGCTGCGGGTGCGGATGCAGCAACAGGGCGACGGGTGCGTTGGGCACCTTGGAATGGTGATAGCGGCCTTCAAGTCGGCCGTCTGGTCCGTTGAAAATCACCTCGGGCATCAGAGTCCCCTACCTTTGCAGTCTTCGTGCCCATAGCCGCGCCGGGATACCCGAGTCGTGGTGTCGGGGAATAAATGGCGGCACAAGCCGATTGATGCCAGTCATACTTGACCGGCTTTGTCGGGCATCATATATTCACTTTCGACGCGAACGCCCCCTGACGGGATTCCCCCCTCATCCGGGGCGTTCAATCGAATGGATAGATTAGCATATTGCCGACTATGAATTTCAAGAGTCTTCAAGAAGATATCGCATCAATCCGGCAACGCGACCCGGCGGCCCACTCTTGGCTAGAGGTCGTGTTGTGCTATCCGGGGCTGCACGCGCTGCTGTTCTATCGGCTGGCTCATTGGTGCTGGGGCGCTGGATTTAGGGTGCTCGGACGCTTCATCTCGCATCTGGGGAAGTTCTTCACCGGCATCGAGATCCATCCGGGCGCGACCCTGGGGCGGCGCTTCTTCATCGACCACGGCACCGGGGTGGTGATCGGCGAGACCGCCATTATCGGCGACGACGTCACGCTGTATCACGGCGTCACCTTGGGCGGCACCTCGCTGCATAAGGGTAAGCGCCATCCCACCTTGGAAGATGGCGTCATCGTCGGTTCGGGCGCCCAGGTGCTGGGTCCCATCACCGTGTCAAAGGGCGCGCGTATCGGCGCCAACGCGGTGGTGCTGACCGACGTGCCGCCGGGCGTGACCATGGTGGGCATTCCTGCGCGTGCGGTCATGCCCAAGGTCAAGTCGGGCGAGGCCGAGTTCTGCGCCTATGGTTTGGCCGACGAGAACATGCCCGATCCAGTGGCCCGCGCCATCGACTCCCTGCGCGGCCAAGTCACCGCCCTGCTGGAGCGGGTGGCTGAACTGGAAGCCGAGCGGGATGGATTGCCGCTCCAGGCGGTTGAGAGCGGCGAGGACGATCAGAACGAGCCGCCGCGCGCCGTTTCCGGGGCGGCTTAATCCAGGCGGCTTAACAATGACAAACAAGGTGGGGTCATCAATGGCCTTGCGGGTACGGGAGACCAACACGTGAAACTCAGCACTAAAGGCCGCTATGCGGTCATGGCGATGGTGGATCTGTCCAGCCACTCGCAGGGCAGCCCGGTGGCGCTGGCCGACATCGCCGAGCGCCAGGAAATTTCGTTGTCCTATCTGGAGCAGCTATTCGGCAAACTGCGCAAGGGCGGTTTGGTGAAAAGCGTGCGCGGTCCCGGCGGCGGCTATCTGCTGGCCCGTCCGGCGGTTCAGTTGCGCATCTCGGACATCATCCTGGCGGTGGACGAACCCATTCAGACCACGCGCTGCTCGCCCGGTTCTCCGGCAGGCTGTCACAACAACAAGGGCCGTTGCCTGACCCACGATCTGTGGGAAGAGCTGGGCAACCAGATTTATCTGTATCTGTCGTCGGTGTCCTTGGCCGATGTGTGCGAGCGCCGTCTTCTGGGCAGCTCGGGCATGTTCCATGGCAACACCGCCCCCGTGGCCGCAGCCCAGTAAGCTATAGAGGAGATTTGTCCGTGACCCGGTTGGCCTACCTCGATTACAACGCCGGTGCTCCGGCGCGTCCCGAGGTGATCGCGGCCATGGCCGAAACCTTGGCCGAACCGGGCAATCCGTCTTCCGTCCATGGCCCCGGCCGCCGCGCCCGCGCGAAGGTCGAGGCCGCCCGCGCCGCCATCGCCCAGTTGGTCGGCGCCCCGGCAGCCGCCGTCGTGTTCACCTCGGGCGGCACCGAGGCCAACAATCTGATCCTGCGTGGATGTGGCCGCAAGAACGTTCTGGTCTCGGCGGTGGAGCACGCTTCGGTACGCGAGGCGGTGCCCGCTGCCCGGATCATCCCGGTGGACGGAAGCGGAATCGTTGATCTGGTGGCGTTGGAAATATTGTTGAGCGACAGTCCCCCGGCCTTGGTGTCGGTCATGCTGGCGAATAATGAGACGGGCGTGATCCAGCCTGTCACCGAGATTGTTGCCCTGGCCAAGCGCTTCGGTGCCTTGGTCCATTGCGACGCAGCCCAGGCGCCGGGCCGATTGTCGGTGTCTTTGTCGGGGCTCAATGTAGACTTCCTGACATTGAGCGCCCACAAGCTGGGTGGCCCATCGGGAATCGGCGCTTTAATTGGTGCTAATCCCGACATGGCCGTGGCACCAATCTTGCTGGGTGGAGGACAGGAGCGGCGTCGCCGTGCCGGCAGTGAGAACCTTGCCGGTATTGTCGGCTTCGGAATTGCCGCCCGCCTGGCTGCCGAAGATGGCGCCGCGAGCGGTGGGATGATGAGGGAGTTGCGTGACCGCCTGGAAGCCGCGGTCAAGGCCCGGGTGCCGGGCGCGCTGGTGGTGGGCGAGGGGGCTGAGCGGCTGTGCAATACCAGTTGCGTGGCCCTGCCGGGGGTGGCGGCGCAGGTCCAGGTGATGGCGCTGGATTTGGCCGGAGTGGCCGTCAGTGCCGGGTCTGCCTGCTCGTCGGGCAAGGTGGGCGAGAGTGCGGTGCTGAGGGCCATGGGCCTGGGTCCCGAGATCGCCGGTTCGGCCATTCGGATCAGCCTGGGGCCGGACAGCACGGCGCAAGAGATTGAGATGTTCCTGACCGCGTGGTGCGAACTGGCCCGGCGCAAGGGAATGGAAGTAAAGAATGCGGCGGAAGCCGCCTGACTCGAGAGGATCGAACGCATGACTGCGGTTGCCACGAACAAGACCATCGGCAGGGCTGCCGGCCAGCCGATCTATCTCGACTACCAAGCTACCACGCCCTGCGATCCCCGCGTGGTGGACAAGATGATTCCGTATTTCACCGAGAAATTCGGCAACGCCCATTCGCGCACCCACCGCTATGGCTGGGAAGCGGAAGAGGCGGTCGAAATTTCCCGCGAGCAGATCGCCGAGATCATCGGCGCCGATGCCAAGGAAATCATCT
>JACMLB010000166.1 GCA_014379805.1 Rhodospirillales bacterium
CTTTTGCGGGCAGGCCTCGAGGGCCGGCACCTTGTTGCGCACCGCCAACGGCTGGCGCGGCTTACGGATCAATTGGTTGATCGTGGGCATTCAGTCATTCCCTTCGGAACGGGCGTTGGATAAACCAGAAAAAAACCCACTGGCGGCCATGCCACCGGGGCTTCCTTCGAGTTTTAGCCGCCGACCCGTCCGGCGTTTAAAAAAAGTGGTTCAGGCTGTCGCGGGGCAGCAGCGATGAGGCGGAAAGCCCATTACCAGTCCCCCGAGAGCGCCGCATCCTATTTATCCCCACCCCCCTCGTCAAGGAAAAGAGTCGGGACCACCGCACGCGTGCCGAGTCCATGAACGGCGGCACCCGCCGCCGTGCCGCCATTGAGGCAGCGGCCAAGGGGCTGGACAGCCCGCCCCGGCGAGGGCACACGATGACATTCCGGTAACTTATTTTGTGTTATGCTCACCCTCTTGAATGGGAGCGGCCAGATGCAGACGCCCGAATCCACCATGCCCAACGGAATTCCCACCGTTCAGCGCCCCGAACACAAGGTCGCCGGGCATATCCGCGATGCCGCCGAAACCACCGGCGTCCCGTTCGAGTTCCTGCTGGCCCAGGCCAATCAGGAAAGCCGGCTGAATCCCAACGCCAAGAGCACCCGGTCCTCAGCCATGGGCCTGTTCCAATTCACCGCCGGCACGTGGCTGGAGATGGTGAAGAAGCACGGCGCCGAGCACGGCCTGGAGCAATATGCCGATGCCATTACCCGAGGGTCCGATGGCCGCTGGACGGTGAAGGACAAGGACCTCAAGAAGGAGATCCTGGACCTGCGCCGCGACCCCAAGCTGTCTGCGTTGATGGCGGGCGAATACGCCAAGGACAACGAGCAGGTGCTGGAGAACAAGCTGGGCCGGCAGGTCTCGACCCACGACCTTTACCTCGCCCATTTCCTCGGCGCCGGTGGTGCGCTTAAGGTGCTGAAGGGCCGCAATCAGCCCGAGACCGACCAGCAGCCGCCCGAATTGGCCAGCGCCGCGCTGGCCAATCCCGAAGTCTTTCAAGACCCTGCTTCGGGCGAGCAACGTTCGCTGGGCTCGGTCTATACCACTGTGCAAACCCGTTTCCGCCGCGCCATGTCCGAAGCGGTCCAGGTGGCGCACCGCCTGCGCCCGCAAGTGGATTTGGCGGCGCTGAAGCCGGAAGGCCGCCCGGAAGAAAACGAACAGCCCGCCCTCGCCCTGCCGCAAAGCCCGGCCAAGGCATCCGACGTGGCGTTGACCATGGCCGACATTCCCTCGGCGGTCTCATCCTACCCGGCGCGCCTGCCGCCGCGTTCAGCCCGTGGAGCCGTGACTCCCGCTGCCGATCGGGGCGAGCACTACCCCGTCGCCCTGCCCCCGCCCATGACTGGAGCCCGCGCCGATGCCGACACGCTGCGCGGGTTGATGTCCATGATGGAAGACAAGGGTTAGGGCAAAGCCCCTCATTGCCCGCGCCGCTTGGGCAGGGTGAACCAGAAGGTCGAGCCCCGCGCGTTTCCCGATTCCACCCAGATGCGGCCGCCATGGCGTTCAACCACGCGCTGGCAAATGGCCAAGCCAATGCCGGTGCCTGGGTAGCGGTCACGCGGATGCAGGCGCTTGAACAGGTCGAAAATCTGGCTGTGATATTGCGGGTCGATGCCGATGCCGTTGTCGCGCACATAGAACGCCCATTGGGTGCCGCGATCCTCGCAGCCGACCACCACTTCAGCGCGGACATCCTCGGCGCGGTATTTCAGGGCGTTGCCGATGAGGTTCTGGAACAGGCTGCCCAACTGGGCGGCGTCTGCCTCCACCACCGGCAGCGGGCTCTTGACCTCGACCACTGCCTGGGCCTCGGCGATGACGCCCTTAAGGTGGGTCAGCGCGGTGCTGACCAATATGCCGGCCTGGACCGGCACCATGGTCAACTCGCCGGTGCCGATGCGGGAATAGGCCAGCAGCTCGTTGATGATGGACTGCATGCGCCGCACGCCATCGACGGTATAGCCGATGAAGGCGTCTGCGTCGGGGTCGAGGCGGCCGTGATAGCGCCGCTGCAGCAGCTGCACATAGCTGGCGATGTTGCGCAGCGGCTCTTTGAGGTCATGCGAGGCCACATAGGCGAATTGTTCAAGATCGGCGTTGGAGCGGGCCAGGTCCCGGTTGAGGTTGATCAGATCCGCCGCACTGCGGCGTTCCCGCGCCAACTCGCGCACCAGAATTCCCGTCAAAGTGAACATGGCCGCCACACTAGCTACGGCCAGGGCAATGGTGCGGACCATGCGCAGGCGCCAGGACGCCAGCGCCGCCTCGTCGCCCACGCCGACCCACACCACCAGCTTGCGCTCGGGCAAGGTGCGGTAGGACATCAGGCGCTCCACCGCATCATGGGGTGAGCGGCCTCGGAAGGTGCCTGAGGGGCTTTGCGGCAGATAGGTGGTGAACAGGGTGCTGGCTGCGAAGTTGCGGCCCACGTCGTCCACCTTGAACGGCTCGCGCGCCAGCACGGCGCCGTCCAGGCGGTAGATGCCCATGGAGGTTTCCGGCCCGGTGTCGAGGCGCCGATAGAAGCGCTTGAAATGCTCCAGATCCACCATGGCCGCCGCCATGCCCAGAACGGTGCCTGACGCATCGGTCACCCGGCGGGCCACGGCGAAGGAGTAGGAGCGCGTCACCTCATCGAAGGCAACCGGGCCAATAAAGGTTTCGGACTTGGTATCGGCGCGCAGAGCGCGCACCCAGTCACGCTCGGCCAAAGTGCTGCCCTGGGGATGGTTTCCGCGGGCGTCGACGATCAATCGGCCATTGGCATCAACCAAAGTGATATCGCTGAGATACGGCGCCGCCGCCAGCATGGCCGCAATGGCCTTTTGGTCGGCTGAGATGCGCTGGAGCACCTGCTCGGCGGCATCCAGGGTGCGGTTGAGGTGCTCGTCCAGCAATTGGGCCACATCGGCCGTGCGCATCTGGATCGCGTGCTGGGTCTCGGCCCGGTCCGTCCAGATGATGTACGCGCCGACGGCTCCGCTCATGACGGCGTAGAACGCCGCCATCACGATCAGCAGCCCTCTCGGCCGCAGCAACCGTCGCCAAAATGACGCCACCATCCCCCCTTGCGGACCTAAGGTATTTTCCCCACCAGATTAAAGCCCGATCCGTCCAATGGCACAAGGGCGCACAACGAAAAGCCCCCGCCGCAATGACGCGACGGGGGCTTTTGGATTTCACCCAGGAGAAGGGCGAAGGGGCGAGCCCCTTCGCTTTCCTGTTACTCCGCCGGCGGAGCCGAAGGCTGACCATCCACGCTGGAGGTCAAAGCCGGCGTGGCTTCGCCTTCGCCTTCCACCTGCATTTCCTTGTCGCGCTTGGCGGCAAGTTCGCGCAGACGGTTCATCATTGCGCCGGTGCCCGCGGGGATGAGGCGACCGACGATGACGTTTTCCTTGAGGCCGTTCAGCGTATCGACCTTGCCGGAAACGGCGGCTTCGGTCAGCACGCGGGTGGTCTCCTGGAACGACGCGGCAGAGATGAACGAGTGAGTCTGCAACGACGCCTTGGTGATGCCCTGGAGGACGGGGGTACCCGAA
>JACMLB010000167.1 GCA_014379805.1 Rhodospirillales bacterium
AAGCGCTAGTTGTCCTTTGGGGGAGGAATATGCGGTTGTCGATTTCCAGGCTCTGGCTTTACCTCGCCCTTGTGCTGTGCCATGCCAACGTTGCGCAGGCGGCGGAGCCCCCATTGCAATTCGGCCTGATCTCAACCCAGTCCGCTGCCGAACTGAATGCTTTATGGTCGCCCATTCTCCAGGACCTGAGCAGCCATATCGGCAAGGAGACCCGACCACAGAATTTCGGCGACTATGCCGGCGTCGTATGGTCGTTGCGAGCCGGCACGACGGATCTCGCCTGGACCGGCAACAAGGCGGCCATCGAAGCCGTTGATCGCGCCAATGCCGAGGTGTTCGCGCAGATCGTCGATCCCCAGGGGAGCGACGGCTATCGGTCCTATCTGATCGTGCGCGCCGAGTCCGGCATGGCAAGCGCGGAGGATGTCATCGCCCATGCCGCGGATCTGACCTTCGGCAACGGCGACCCGAATTCCACCTCAGGCAATTTGGTTCCCGGATATTTCCTATTCGCCCGCAAAGGGCTGGAACCGCGCAGCCTGTTCAAGCGCGTCTTCCACGCCAGCCATGAAAAGAACTTCCTCGCCGTGGCCGATGGGCAAGCCGACGTCGCCACCATCGCCAGCATCACTTTCGAGCGGGTTTGCAAGGCGCAGCCTGAGAAATGCGCTCGACTGCGAATCGTCTGGCAGTCCCCCACTATCCCCAACGATCCCTTGATCTGGCGCAAGGATCTGCCTGAAGAGATCAAGGTCCGGATACGTGCATTTTTTGCGGATTACGGCAGTGAGCGCGCCGGCAAGCCGCGCGATCGGGTCGTTGAAGAGCGTCGGCGCCTTGCGTTGGTCGGGGCGGCGCGCTTCCGAGCCTCGGACAATGGTCAGCTCCAGCCGGTTCGCGAAATCGAATTGTACCGGGAACGGGCGCGGGCGGAAGCCCAGGCGCTGCCCGCCGACACGGCAAAGGCCGAAACCAAATGATCCCTTCGTTCCGCAATTTGCGCATTGCCGCCAAACTGTTGCTAACCGTGCTGCCCTTGGTGGCCATCAGCGTCGTCGGGCTGTTTTGGGGCGCCGAGCACTGGATGCAGCAGCAGCGTTTGGCAGAATTGACCAACCGCGTGGATGCCTATGCCGAAACCCAAGGCGCCCTGCTGGTTCGCCACCTGTGGGAGTTCGAGGAACCCACTGTGATCCGCCTGGTCAACAGCTCGGCCCGCATGCCGGATATCAGCCTCATCCAGGTGCGCGAGGTCACCGGCCGGGTGGTGGCATCGCGTGAAGACAAATGGACGGGCGGGCCAAACAAGCTGTTCCGCATCGAACGGCCGCTGGTTCACCACAGCAACAATCAGGCCTATGTCATCGGCAACCTGATCATCGAGTATCACGATGGGCCGTTGCGTCACGACCTCGCCGAATACCGTCTGATCAGCGGTGCGGTCTTGCTGCTGGCCCTGCTATTGCTGAGTGGCGTCACGATCCTCGGGGTTGGGCGTTTCATCGGCATGCCGTTGGAACGCCTGCGCCGCTCGCTCGAAAACAACACCGCTTTCGGCTCGCGCGAGCGGCTGGTCTGGTCCGGCAATGACGAATTGGGCGCGGTGGCCGACGCCTATAACGGTCTACTCGACGAGGTGGAGCAGCGCACGGACGAACTGACCAATGCCAACCTTGCGCTCAGCGGCGAGCGCTCGGAGCTTCTTCTCGCCGCCAGCGTCTTCGAAAACACCATCGAAGGCATTGTGGTGGTGGATGCCGCCGGCATCATCCTGTCGGTGAATACGGCGTTCTGCACCATCACCGGGTATGCTGTCCCCGATGTTGTCGGGCAGCAATTCCAACGCTTTCAAAGCGACGCCAATGAACCGGCCTTTTATGCCGCCATCCGCCACGCCCTGACCCATCACCGCCATTGGGAAGGCGAGGTCTGGAGCCGGCGCAAGGATGGCACGCCGTTCCTGGGCTGGGCCACCCTCAGCCTGATACCCGAGGATGCGGAAAGAGTGAAGGGCGGGGGCTCGGGCCGACGCTATCTGGCCGTGTTCAACGACATCACCGAGTTGCGGCGCAAGGACGAACATATCCATCATCTGGCCTATCACGATCCGCTGACCGGGCTGCCCAATCGGCGCCTGTTGCAGGATCGCCTGAACCACGCCGTCGCCGTCGCCGAGCGCCACGCCCAAAGCCTTGCCCTGATCTTCATCGACGTGGACCAGTTCAAGACCATCAATGACAGCCTGGGCCATGAGGTCGGCGATACCTTGCTGGAGCTGGTGGCCGAAAGGCTGGTCGGTTCGGTGCGCAGTATGGACACGGTCTGCCGCTGGGGTGGCGACGAGTTCGTGGTGATGATCGAGAATTGCCAGGGCATCGAGGATGTCCGCCAGGTGGCGGACAAGATATTGAGTTCCCTGTCCGGCCCCATGGATCTCCACGTTGCCACCATTCATTCTTCGGTGTCGTTAGGCATCAGCCTGTTTCCCCAAGACGGCAATGAGCCCACATTGCTGATGCGCAATGCCGATGCGGCCCTGTACGAGGCCAAAATCGCCGGGCGGAACCGCTATCACTTCTTCGATGAAAGCATGAACCTGCGGCTGCGCCAGCGGCTGGAAATGGAGTCGGAGCTGCGCGAAGCCCTCGACCGGGGGCAATTGGAGCTGCATTACCAACCGAAATTCAGCATCTCCGGCAAGCGTTTAAGCGGGCTGGAGGCGCTGGTGCGCTGGCGTCATCCCGAAAAAGGCCTGATCCCACCGTCGGACTTCATCCCCCTGGCCGAGGACACCGGCCTGGTGATCCCCATCGGCGAATGGGTGTTGCGGGAAACCTGCCGGCAAATCAAAAGCTGGACCGCCCAGGGCTATGACGTGGTTCAAGTGGCTGTCAACCTGTCGGCACGTCACGTCAGTGATCCGAAACTCGTGGAACAGGTTTGCGCCATCGTCGAGAAAGAGAATGTCGATCCGACCCTCATTGAGATTGAGGTCACCGAAACGGCCGTGATGAAAGACCCCGAACAAGCCATCGCATTGCTGGGATTGTTGCGGGACAAGGGGTTCGGCATCGCCGTGGACGATTTCGGCACGGGCTATTCCAGCCTGAGCTATCTTGGCAGATTGCCCATCACCACATTGAAGATCGACCGGTCGTTCGTCATCAATATGGAAAATAGCGCCGACGATGCCGAGATCGTGCGTACCATCATCGCCATGGCCAAGGCGCTGGACCTGAAACTGGTCGCCGAGGGGGTGGAGACCGAACAGCAGATGGCGTTCTTGGGCGAGTTGTCCTGCGACGTGATCCAGGGATATTTCATTGCCCGTCCGCTGGTCCCCAAAATGGTCGAAGCTTGGCTCGACCGGGTTCCCGCCGTTTCTCTGGCCGGATGACGGAACAGGCCGGCAAACATTAATATATGCTTAACCGCACCTCCATTCAGTTGTAGCGATAAACCGCTATTGTCTCCTTAAGCACACCACCGTGGAGGGAGACATGCAGGCTTTGTCTCAAATGATCGTGGGGCGGCCAATATTCGTCGTATCGGCCATTTTTCTGGCTCTGGCAGCCGCGCTCATGGGCGTTCTGCCCCATTACGTCGCGGCGCTGCTTGCGGTCGCGGCCGTGATGGCCTTTCTGGTCTGGGAGGTGGTGGTGTCACGCCGCCAATTGATCCAGGAACACGCCGCCCACATGGCGAAAAGCGCCTATCTGGCGAATATGAGTCACGAACTGCGCACGCCGCTGAACGCCATCATCGGCTACTCGGAAATGATCAGAGACGAGATGGTGGGGCCGCTGGGCACGCCCAAATACGGCGAGTTCGCCGGCGACATCCACGCTTCCGGCACCCATCTGCTTGAGTTGATCAACGACGTCCTGGAACTGTCGCGCATCGAGGCCGGCCGGTTGGAACTGCATGAAAGAAGCATCCATCTGGCCCCGGTTTTGGTCAGTTGCCAACGATTGCTCGGTGACCAAGCCCGACGGGCGGGTCTGCAACTGGACATCCACAGCGCAAGCGATCTGCCCGAGATTTTCTGCGACGCCACCAAGATCAAGCAGGTGGTGCTGAACCTGATGACCAACGCCGTCAAATTCACGCCCGATGGCGGCAAAGTGTCCGTCCGCGCCTATCGCAAGGGCGGTGCCGTGGGTATTACCGTCACCGACACCGGAATAGGCATTCCCGCCAACGAAATCTCGCGCGTCCTGACGCCGTTCCTTCAGGCCGCGCACACCCATCTGATGTCCGACCAAGGCACCGGCTTGGGCCTGCCCTTGGCCAAGAAGCTGATCGAATTGCATGGCGGCACCCTGGCGCTGGACAGCAAGCCCGGAGAGGGCACGCGGGTGACCGTGTTGTTCCCAGCGGAACGCTGCCGCCCGGCTGCTGCCAGGGCAGAATCTTTTCGTGCGGTATCCGTGGGGGCGTAACGCTCCCGATTATCTCAGGGGAACCGACCATGTGGGCAAAACCCAACCAGCATGAAAAAAACGAATTGGTCTGCTACGTCTTCCATCACATTTCCGGTTCGCTCATCGACCGCAGCGAAATCGTCGTCTCTGCTGCCGGCTATGCCCAGCCCCCAAAACAGGAGACCGACGAGAACGGGCTTCCTATGTGGTTTTTGTTCCGGTCCATCCCCATGCGCTTATGCGCCCGCGCTGGGGAATGTGACCAATGTTCCTACATCCTGGGGGATGTCACATTCTCGAACAACAATCCGCCGCGCAGTTGAAGAAAACTGTTTTCTTAGGTCAAAGGAAGATAGCCCGCTCGGGCATCACACCCCAGTTCGGGAGAGCCCTGGGTCGAACGACCCAAGGCACCTCCATCAGCTGACAGCGCGCACTAGACGTAGAGCGTCTTTGCCGTCCTTGGGACAAAGTGGGGGATTGTCGTCCACGCTTTTGTCCGGTTCTCGAACCATAAGATCAGCCAAACGCTCCGCCGTCTGATCCGCCACCGCTTTGACGGGCTTGAACAACTGGACGCCCATGGCCGGATTGGCAGTGATCTGCTTCCTGTCGACGGCGAAAGACAGCATTGCCCGCAGCGGCAGAACATGGCAGCGGATCGCGATGCCGTCGCGCTTCCAAAGGGCATTCCAACAGGGGATGGGGAATATGCAAGCCAGGGCAATGGCTTAGAAGAAACGGGGAAGTAAAAGTAAGCGGCGGTAAAGACGGAACCGCCGCATTCGTAAAGCCAAGGTCGGGGGTTCGAGTCCCTCCGTCGGCACCATTTTCTCCCGAAGATTAACGCCCCGAAGCGGGTACCGCCAATCCCAGAGGTTACCCCCTGGGACTGACGGCTCGTCCCTACCGCATGGATTTCAGGAACGTCTCCACCTGAGCGGTCAGCTTCTTGGCGCTATCGCCCAGAACCTCCATGCGCTCGACCATCCCAAGGGAGGTCTGCATGGAGTGATTGACCGAACCGGCCACGCCTTGAACGATGGCCGAGGCACGGGAAGTGCCGTCGGCGGCCATCTGTACGTTCCTGGCAATGTCGGCGGTCGTGGCGCCCTGTTCCTGCACGGCAGAAGCAATGGCGGCGGCGACCTCGTTCATGCGGGCGATGGTGGTGCCCACGCCGCCGATGGTGTGCACGGCGTCGTCGGTCATTTCTTGGATGGTGCCGATCTGCTTGGCAATCTCTTCCGTGGCGTTGGCTGTTTGATTGGCCAGGTTCTTGACCTCACCTGCCACCACCGCGAAGCCCTTGCCGGCATCACCGGCCCGCGCGGCCTCAATGGTTGCGTTGAGGGCCAGCAGATTGGTTTGTGCGGCAATGTCCTGGATCATGTTGACGATGGTGCCAATACGGGACGCCGCCTGGGCAAGGCCGGCGATCCGCTCGCTGGCCTGATCGGTTTCCCGCACGGCCTGCGCGGCAATGGATGCCGCATCGCTGACCTGGAACGAGATCTCGTTGATGGAGGAAGACAGCTCTTCGGTGGCTCCGGCCACGGCCTGAACGCCGATGGACGCCTCCGCGACCGCGCCGGACGCGCTGTCGGCCTTTTCGTTGACGTCGCAGGCAACTTCCTTGGTGGCGTGGGCGTTTTCCAGCGCACCGGATGCCGAGCCCGCCATTTCCTTGATCAAGGCGGCGGTTTGGCGGTCAAAGTCCGCGCACAGCCGCTCCAGCCGCAGGGATTGTTGTTCCCGCTCCTTATGCATGGCTTCAGTGGCCGCTGCGGCCACGGCGGCGATCTCGGCATTGCGGCGAAGCGTCTCGATGGCGTGGGCGACGTGGCCCAACTCGTCGGTGCGGTCGGTTCCCGGCACCATGACCGCCGTCTGGCCATCGGCCAAAGACCCGACCACCTTGGTCAAATCCAACAGCGGGTTCAACACCTTGCGCGAGAACAGGATGGCGCCGACGGCGCAGACCAAGATGGACGCCAAACCAAGGACCACCCCCAGGACCACCCGTGACAGTGCGTCGTTCCGCTTCGCATCCAACAGCTCTTCCGCCCCATCGACCGCCGCTTCGCGCACGGGCGCGATGGATGGCAGCATCACTCCGGCGGTCTGTGCGCGTGCCTCGGCCAAGGTCATCGGGTACTCGCCAGTGCTGCGCGCAACCGGCAGGACAGCTTCCCAGAACACATTACCCTTCTGAACCAAATCGCTGTCCAGGCGCGAAAGCGCTTCCGCCAAGGCGGGCGCCGAGCTGCTGCGCGCAAAGATCAACTGGATCAGGCGATATTGCTCGTCTGCCCGTCCGCCCAGTTCCGCCAACTTCTCCAGCATGTCGGGCGAAGCGGGCTTGCGGCTGGCAATCAGCGCCGTGGTGGCGACGGTGCGCTGGCCCGCCCAATAGCGCAATTCGATTGCCGCCCGTGCCAGGGCAACCATGTCCGAGGCCTCGGGACCACTGCGGATCGCCTCATGCTGCAGCTTATCCAAAACATTTTTGAGGGGCGCGATGCTGGCCGTCAGCGAGGGCGAATAGGATTTCACCAGGGCTGGGTCCCTGTCCGCCAAGGGCAGCTTGCCTGCCGCAACGGCCGACTTGCGCAGACCGTCCACCTTGGACGCCGCCTGGGTAACCGTTGCTTCGAATTCCCGGCCCAGCGGGTTGTTCAACGCCTGAAGCGCCGCAATGGCACCGTCCGTGGCCTCACGCGCTTCCCGTGTCCGCTTCGCGATCTTCTCGGCGGTGGCAGTGTCGGTAGCAGTGTCGGCCAACAAGGCGGTGTTGATCTCACCGCGCTCGAGCGGGATGCGCTCCATCATGCGCGCAACGGAGGCGAATGCATCGGTGAACAGGCGCGCTTCCACCGCGCTGTTATAATTTCCGATCGCATAAAATAGCGAAATTACCGCCGTAAGAAATCCAACCGTTGCAGCGGCGGAAATTGCCAGCATGAAAAATGTCTTGATCCGCACTTAAAGCCTCCAGAAACGCAACCCGCAAAGATGGCCCTCTGTATAGCAAAGGTTGCCGACCTGGACAGTTGTATTGCAACCAAAAGGACAGTAGTTTCTGCAATTATTGGTTGCACGACGAGACATCGCGCCGCCTATAAAATGAAAAAAAGGCCTCGGATCGCTCCGAGGCCCTTTTATTTCCGCCGGGAAGCCCCTTACAGGTCTTCGGCCAGGATGGTCATGTGGAAGGCGTAGGAAATCTCGCCCTCGTCGTCGTCGCGGTGCAGCACGCCGATGAACTCATCGCCGAGGTTGACCTCGACCGGCCCGCCCTTTTTGTCGGGGGCGCGCACGTTCAGGCGCTCACTGCCAAAGGCCTGGCGCATATAGGCTTGGATCTTTGCGATTTCAGCGGGCTGCATGGGCTCTCTCTCTCGGGCTTAAGGCTGATTGACGGACCTTCTAGGCCATGGGACTTCAGAACGCAACGTCGGCGTAATCCTAACTCAAACGGCCTTCGCATCAGAAGGCTGAACATGTGGCGCACTCGTCACATTCTCGCCACCACTTGCGGCTAAACCAGAAGCACAAGACGTGTTAAGACGCTGAGGCCATGGAAATCCATCACCCCGAACTGACCGCTGCCGCCCTGGTCGCCCTTGCCGCACTCATGTGCGGCGTGGTGATGAACCGTTTCCGGCAGCCGGCGATCCTGGGCTACATTCTGGCCGGCGTGGTGCTGGGCCCCAGCGGCCTTGCCCTGGTGTCCAACCGCGACGCGGTCAGCACCTTGGCCGAGTTCGGCGTGCTGATGCTGCTGTTCGTGGTGGGCATCGAGTTGGACATCCGCCGCTTCGTCCAAGGCTGGAAGGTGGCGGTGTTCACCACCGTGTTGCAGATCGCCGGATCGGTAGGGACCGCATTGCTGCTGCGCCAGTTCCTGGGCTGGAGCTTCGGCCTGTCCATGGTGCTGGGCTTCGCTGTGGCGGTATCGTCCACCGCCGTGGTCATCAAGATGCTGGAAAGTTCGGGCGACATCGACAAGCCGGTGGGCCGCACCATCATCGGCATCCTGATCGCCCAGGACATGGCCGTGGTGCCCATGATGCTGTTCCTGGGCGGGCTTGAGCGTAAGGGCATCGTCCCCATGGACGTGGCCAAGGTGGTGTTCTCGGTGGTCTTCCTGGTGGCGCTGTTCTGGCTGCTGGTCAGGAAAAAACTGCGCCTGCCCATCACCGAACGCATTGCCAAATCGGGCGAATTGGGACCGCTGGCGGCGCTGGCGTGGTGCTTCGGCGCCGCCGCGCTGTCGGGCCTGCTGGATTTGTCGCCGGCCTATGGCGCCTTCCTGGCCGGCGTGGTCATCGGCAATTCGTCCCAGCGCGAGACCATCCTGAAAAACGCCGAACCGGTGCAAGCCGTGTTGCTGATGGTGTTCTTCCTGTCCATCGGACTGCTGCTGGATTTCAAATTCATCTGGAAGAATTTGGGTCAAGTGCTGACCCTGCTGCTGATGGTCACCCTGTTCAAGACCATGCTGAACGTCACCGCTTTGCGCCTGCTGCGCCAGGATTGGCGTTCGGCCTTTGTGGCCGGGGTGGCGCTGGCGCAAATCGGCGAGTTTTCCTTCCTGCTGGCGGAAGTGGGCAAGGCGGGCAAGCTGATCACGTCGTCGGAAACCAAGCTGGTGGTCGCCGTCACCGTGCTGTCCCTGGTGCTGTCGCCGTTCTGGCTGTTCACCATGCGCCGCCTGCACCGCGTGGCCGAGGCCGGCACCACCACCCTGCGCGGCCTGCTGAGCAGCGTTTATGGCCGCGAAGCCAATGCTGTCGCCAATGCTTTGGGCAAAAGCCGCCGTCTGCTGCCCAAGCCCACTCCTACGCCTAAGCCGGACCAAGCCGATGCCTGACATGTCGCTGGAACTCTCACTGGGCGGCGTGGTCGCCGGCATTGACGAAGTGGGGCGCGGCCCCCTGGCCGGCCCGGTCATCGCGGCGGCGGTCATCATCGACCTTGCCACCCTGCCCGCCCGGCTGGTGGAAGAACTGGACGATTCCAAGAAGCTGTCGGCCAAGAAGCGCGAGGCGCTGTCCGTGCTGGTGCTGGAAAGCTGCCGCATCGGCTTTGGCGAGGCCAGCGTGGCCGAGATCGACCGCATGAACATCCTCAAGGCCACCTTCCTTGCCATGAACCGCGCCGTGGCGGCCTTGGGCATTCCGCTGGATCACGCCTTGGTGGACGGCAACCAAGCGCCGCCGCTGCCCTGCCCGGTCCGCTGCGTCGTGGGCGGCGACGGGTTAAGCCTGTCCATCGCCGCCGCCTCGGTTATCGCCAAGGTCCGCCGCGACCGCATGATGGCCGATCTGGCCCTCCAGCATCCCGGCTATGGCTGGGAAACCAATGCCGGCTATGGCAGTGCCGCCCATATGGAGGCCCTGCGCCGCCTTGGCCCAACCCCGCACCACCGCACCAGCTTTGCGCCCATCGCGCAAATGAGTTTGCTTTAAACCGCAATCCGGTCCTCAGCCCCGTGGGCCAGCGCATCCCACAGCGCCAAACCGCCCACCACCAGCCCGACCAGCACGTGATTCCACATGGCGGCACCGTTGTCGGAACCGGCAAAACCCATCACCCAGGGCGCCACCAACAGCCACGCACCGAAAATAACGTTGAGCCACTCTTCCCAAACGGCGAATAAAATTAACGCTGAGGTTGAGACCGCCACGACAACGATTCCAAAAATCCAGGAATTCCAGGCGGCGCTGCGCACGTGGTCGTAGCCCAAAACCCAGGGCGCCAGGAACAGCCAGACGCCTACTGCCAGATTGGCCCAATCCTGCCAAAACCTAGGCATTCCGTGCGGTCCAAGCGGCATAACCCGCCTCCCTTTTGCCTGCCGTCATGGCCATTTGGGCAGGCTTTTGCCGCACTGCAATAAGCCCTTCAGGCGATGTGCTTCAGAATCGCTCAGGTAGAATCACATCAGAGAGTCAGGGATTCCAATAGGTTCTTGACGGAGTCTCGCGTTTGACTCAAAGTGATTCTCATGTCTCTGCCCATCGACACCATCCTCGCCGGCGATTGCATCGCCCAGTTGGAAGCCCTGCCCGCCCGATCGGTGGACCTGGTCTTTGCCGACCCGCCCTATAACCTTCAGTTGGGAGGCGATTTGCTGCGCCCCAACAACAGCAAGGTGGACGGCGTCGATGACGATTGGGATCACTTCGACAGTTTCGGCGATTACGACACCTTCACCCGCCGCTGGCTGGCCGCCGCCCGCCGGGTGCTGAAGG
>JACMLB010000168.1 GCA_014379805.1 Rhodospirillales bacterium
CGTCACTGCACCTCCAAACTGCCCGACGACGATCTGGTCCATATCCGCCATCTGGGCTTTCGCGGTGAGGCGCTGCCCTCCATCGGTTCGGTGGCGCGGCTGACCATCACCTCGCGGCCCAAGGGCGCCGATTCCGCCTGGAGCCTGAGTGTGGAAGGCGGCGCCAAGGGCGAGCCCATCCCCGCCGCCCATCCCTTCGGCACGCGGGTCGAGGTGCGCGACCTGTTCTACGCCACCCCCGCGCGGCTGAAATTCCTCAAAGCGCCGCGCACGGAATTGTCCCACGCCGCCGAGATCGTCGAACGCCTTGCCATGGCCCATCCCGGCATCGGCTTTTCCCTGTCCGACGGCTCGCGTTCGATCCTCAAGCTGGGGCCGCAAAAGGGCGAGCCGGCGGCGGCACGATTGACCCGGCTAGCCGCCATCATCGGGCGCGAGTTCGAGGCCAATGCCGTGCGGCTGGAGGCCGAACGCGACGGCGTCAAGTTGACCGGCTGGGCCGGATTGCCCACCTTCAACAAGGGGACCTCCGCCCACCAATATCTGTTCGTCAATGGCCGCCCGGTGAAGGACCGTCTGGTCATCGGCGCGGTCAAGGGCGCCTATCAGGACGTGCTGTCCCATGACCGCCATCCGGTGGTGGCGTTGTTCCTGGAACTGGATTCGGAAGCGGTGGACGTCAACGTCCATCCCGCCAAGGCCGAAGTGCGGTTCCGCGATGCCGGGCTGGTGCGCGGCCTGATCGTGTCGGGCATCCGCCATGCCTTGGCCGGGGCGGGCCACCGCGCCTCGTCCACCCTGGGCGCCGCCGCCTTGGGGGCTTTGGGCGGTGCCGCTTTAAATGCTCAAGGGGGGCAACGCCCCAGCTTCAATTACCAATGGCAGCCGCAGCGGCCCTCGCCCCATCAGGTCCAGCAGGCGGCGCATGGCTTCGCCCCCACCGGTTTATCCGAGGCGCTGCCCGGCTTGGCGCTGCCGCCCAGCGCGCCGACGGAAATCCAGCCCGCCGAACTGCCCGAGTTGGACTACCCCCTGGGTGCGGCGCGGGCGCAATTGCACGACACTTATATCGTGGCAGAGACCCGCGACGGTCTGGTCATCATCGACCAGCACGCCGCCCATGAACGGCTGGTGATGGAACGCATGAAGGCGGCCATGGCGGCGGGCACGGTCAAGACTCAGGCCCTGCTGTTGCCCGAAATCATTGATCTGGGCGAGGCCGGTGCCGCCCGCGTGGCCGACGCAGCCGAGTCCCTGGCCGCCTTGGGCCTGATGGTGGAACCCTTCGGCCCCGGCGCCGTGGTGGTGCGCGAGACCCCGGCGGCGCTGGGCGAATGCGACGTGCAAGGCTTGGTGCGCGACCTTGCCGACGATCTGGCCGAATGGGGCGAGGCGCTGAAGCTGAAGGACCGCTTAGGCGACATCTGCGCCACCATGGCCTGCCACGGCTCGGTCCGCGCTGGTCGGCGGCTGTCGGTGGCCGAGATGAACGCCCTGCTGCGCCAGATGGAGGCGACCCCCAATTCCGGCCAATGCAACCACGGCCGCCCCACCCATGTGAGCTTGGGCCTGTCCGACGTGGAAAAGCTGTTCGGGCGACGCTAACGCAACCTGCCTCTCCCGTCCTAAGGCTTCCGTCGCCATGGCCCGGCGGGGAGGTTCTGCCCACCTATCACCCATGCCCGTGACAAGCATGAGGCATACGGATGTGGGGGGTTGCCGCACTGCGGCAAAACCGCCATTGTCCAGCCCGCGATTATTTCGAATTTCAAACAATGGAGTGGGCGAATGCGCGCGCTGCTGGCCGTTTTGGGCGGTCTCGGGGTGCTGGGTGTGGCGCTGTGGCTGAGCGCATCTCCGGCTGGCGCGGTGGCACCGTCCGCCGATGCCGGGGCCGAGTTGGCCGCCCGCTGGTGCGCCGCCTGCCATGTGGTGGCGCCGTCGGGCGCCGGTACCGATGCGGCCCCCTCCTTCACCAGCATCGCCAATCAGCGCTCGCCCGACGAGATTCGCGCCTTCCTGGCCAAGCCCCATGCCCGCCCCATGCGCGGCTTCAACCTGACCAGCCGCGAGATCGAAGACGTCACCGCCTATATCGCCACGCTGCACCAGAAGGCAGAGCGTTAATCCTCCTCATCCACGCCGCCGCGCTCGATCACCTTGGTCAAATGCCCGGCGCCGAAGCGGTCCAGCGGATCCAGGCTGGCGGCTTTCGCCAGGGCTTCGCGGCCCTCATCCAGACGGCCCAGCCGCGCCAGGGCGTAGCCGGTGCCGATCAGCGCTTGCAGGAACAGGCGCGGCCACGGCTCGATCTGGTCGAAGGCGGCGTGATGGGGGGCCACATCGCGCCAGTCATGGGGCAATTGCAGGCGCCGCGCCGCCATGGCCATGATCACCGCCGCATGGGGCAGCGCGTCTTCCAGCCGATGGCGGTAGAGGTAAAATTTATAGGCACCCAGTTGGACGGCCAAGGCGTCGGGCGCCAAGGCAACCGCCGCGCGCAGATGGGCCTCGGCTCGGGGTTCGTCCTCCCACGCGGCGCCCGCCAGCACCAGTTGCGCCCGCGCCGGCTCGGGCAATTCCAACGGCAATCCGCCTTCGTCGAGCATCCTGCTTCACCCCATTGACCGGCGCGTAAAACCCTGAATCGATTCAAGGCTTGACGACTTCCGCCGTCGCACATATAAACGCGCCTTCGATTTACGACCCTTTTCGGAACAGGTTTTACCATGGCTCATCATAAGTCGGCTAAGAAGCGCATCCGCCAGACCGAGCGGCGCACCGAAGTGAACCGCGCCCGCGTGAGCCGCATCCGC
>JACMLB010000169.1 GCA_014379805.1 Rhodospirillales bacterium
AACTGACGCAGGAGACGCAGCTGCGCTCGCGTGTGGTCTATACCCGCACCAAGGTTCAGAACGACGTCAAGCGCATCCTTGACCTTTACCGCCGCAATGGCCGCTTCGCCGCCACCATCGAACCCAAGATCATCCAGCTTGAGCAAAACCGCGTCGATCTGGTGTTCGAGATCAACGAAGGCGAGCCCACCTACGTCAAGCGCATCAACTTCGTCGGCAATCACAAGTACAGTGATTCCCGCCTGCGCGAAGTGCTGATGACGAAGGAAGAACGCTGGTATCGCTTCTTCTCCACCGACGACACCTATGATCCCGACCGCGTGACCTATGACCGCGAGCTGCTGCGCCGCTTCTTCCTGAAGCACGGCTATGCGGATTTCCGCGTAGTCTCCGGCGTGGCCGAGCTGACCCCCGACCGCGAAGGCTTCTTCATCACCTTCACGGTGGAGGAGGGCGACCGCTACAAGTTCGGCGACGCGACGATCAATGCCAATCTGCGCGATCTCAAGGCTGATGAGCTCAAGCCTCTGCTGACGTCCAAGCCGGGCGATTGGTATAATGCCGATCAGGTGGAAGACATCGTCCAGAAGCTGACCGACGCGCTGGGTTCGCGCGGTTATGCCTTCGTCGACGTCAAGCCGCAGGTCAACCGTGACCGCGACAACAAGACAGTCAGCATCACCTATGACATCGCCGAAGGGCCGCGTGTGTATGTCGAGCGCATCGACATCACCGGCAACGTCCGCACGCTGGACAAGGTGATCCGCCGCGAGTTCAAGCTGGTGGAAGGCGATGCCTTCAATACCGCCAAGCTGCGCCGCTCGCGCCAGCGAATCAAGGACCTAAACTTCTTCGAGAAGGCCGAGGTCACCAACGTCCCGTCTGAGACTGCGCCCGACCGCACCGTCATCAAGGTGGACGTGCAGGAAAAGTCCACGGGTGAACTGTCCTTCGGCGTGGGCTGGTCCACTGTCGCCGGCCCGCTGGTCGAAGTCAGCATGCGCGAGCGCAATCTGCTTGGCCGCGGCCAGGACGTGCGCGCCACTGCGTCGGTGGGCACCAAGCAGAACCAGATGGTGTTCTCGTTCACCGAGCCGTACTTCCTAGATCGCCAATTGGCGGCCGGCTTCGATGTGTTCGCGACCACCCGCAAGCTGCAGCGTGAAAGTTCCTACGACTCCAATTCGGTGGGCGGCGCGATGAGGGCCGGCTATCAGATCAGCGAAAATCTGCGCCAGGATTGGAAGTACACCCTGAAGCGGGATCAGGTGGAGAACGTTTCCGATAACGCCTCGACCTTCATCCGCGAGCAGATGGGCACTTCGGTGATGTCGTCCATCCAGCAAACCCTGCTGTGGGACTATCGCGACTCGAAGGTCGAACCGACTGAGGGCTATTTCATTCGCGTCAATAATGAAGTGGCCGGCCTTGGCGGCAGCCAGAAGTTCCTGCGCAACAATTTGGGCGGCGGCCAGTTCTTCCCGCTGGCCGAGCAGGTCGTGCTTGGTTTGACCGGTAACGTGGGCATGATCACCGGCTTTGGCGACGAGAAGATCCGTATCACCGAGCGTTATTTCCTTGGTGGCGACACCTTGCGCGGCTTTGCCAATGCCGGCGTCAGCCCCCGCGACAAGGCTACCGGAGACGCCTTGGGCGGTCTGTGGCAGTACTCGGGCTCGGCCCAGGTCAAGTTCCCGTTGGGCCTGCCCGAGGAGCTAGGCTTCGGCGGTCAAGTGTTCAGCGACTTTGGCGGTATCGGTGAAACCGAGAATTATCCGACCGGTGGCATCAACCAAGCCAACTCGATCCGCGTTTCGGTCGGTGCCGGCGTTACCTGGAAGTCGCCCATGGGCCCGGTGGCTGTGGATATTGGTTTCCCGCTCAAGAAGGAAAGCTTCGACGAACGCGAGTTGTTCCGCTTCAACTTCGGCACGAGGTTCTAATATGAGGGACAGGATGGGCGCCCGCCTGCGGTGGGCCCTCCTTGCCGTTGCTTTCTCGCTGGCGACTTCGGCGGCGGCTCCGGCGGCGGCTGAGACGCCCGCCGGAAAGCTTCCCCAGGCCACCGTCATGGTGCTTGATGTCCAGGCTGCCTTGCAGCAATCGGTGGCGTCCAAAAGCGTACGTGCGCAGCGTGACCAATATCTGCAAACCTTTCAGGCCGAACTGGAAGCCAATCGCAGGTCGCTGAAGGACACCGAGGCCGAACTGATCAAACAGAAATCGGCCATGGCCCCGGATGTTTGGGCGCAGAAGGCTCGCACTTTCGAGCAGCAGGTCTACGAATTCAATCAGCGGTTCCAGCGCAACAACCAAGCGGTGGAAAAGTCCTTCCGCGCCGCCATGAGCGAGTTGTCCGACGCAATGGCTCAGGTGACGGAGGAAGTGGCCGGTGAATTGGGTGCCAATCTGGTACTGCCCAAGTCTCAGATCTTCCTGCACGATCCCCGCATGGAACTGACCCAGACGGTGATCGACCGCCTGAACAAGAAGCATCCGTCGGTGAACTTCCCGGCCCCCACTGTCGAGGGCGAGCCGGGTGCCAAATCCGCGCCCCCCGCCAAGAAGAAGTAGCATCATGGCAGATCCCAGGTTCTTTACCGTCGCCGGCCCCTTTACGCTGGCGCGCCTGGCCGAAATTTCCGGCGCTGATCTGGCGCCCGGCGCCGACCCGGCGTCCGAATACAGCGACGTGGCCTCGCTTGATCAGGCGGGTCCCGGGCAAATCAGCTTCCTCGACAACCGCAAATACGCGGACAGCTTCCTTGCCAGCAAGGCGGGGGCGGCCATCGTCCATCCCGACATGGCAGACAAGGCGCCGGCGGGCATGGCCTTGCTGTTGTCCAAGGACCCGTACCGCGCCTATGCCAAAGTGGCCCAGGCGTTCTATCCGGTTCCTGCCCCCCAGCCATGGGTTGCGCCAAGCGCCTTCGTCGATCCCACCGCCAAGATCGGCGCGGGCTGCCGAATCGAGCATGGCGCCGTCATCGGTGCCCGCGCCGAGATCGGCCAACGCTGCCGCATCGGCGCCAATGTGGTGATCGGCGACGGCGTGGTTCTGGGTGACGATTGTATCGTTGGCGCCAATTCCACCGTGCAATTCGCCATGATCGGCAGCCGGGTCAACATCTATCCCGGCGTCCGCATCGGCCAAGACGGTTTCGGCTTCGCCATGGGTCCGCAAGGCCATTTGAAGGTGCCGCAACTGGGCCGCGTCATCATCGGTGACGGTGTTGAGGTGGGCGCCAATACCACCATCGACCGCGGCGCAGGCCCCGATACCATCATCGGCGCCGGATGTATGATTGATAATCTGGTTCAGATTGGGCACAACGTGCAGCTGGGCCGGGGGTGTGTCATCGTGGCGCAGGTTGGCATTTCCGGATCGACCAAGCTGGGCGATTTCGCCGCAGCTGCCGGTCAGGCCGGGATCGCTGGTCACTTGACCATCGGGCCGGGGGCTCGCATCGCCGCGCAGGCCGGTGTGGCAAAGAACGTCGGCGCCGGAGAAACCGTGGGCGGCACACCGGCGGTGCCGCAAATGGAATGGCTGCGCCAATCGGCGCTCTTGAGCAAAATGGTTCGGCGCAAGGGCTGAAAGAACTGGCAACCGGGGCGCGGTGAACGCGGCCTCGCGAGGCAGAGAGGGCAGGACAGAGATGGATATGGTTAAGAACGCCGGAAAGGATATCGATATCAACCGGATCATGCAGATGATACCGCATCGATATCCGTTCCTGATGGTCGACAAGGTGGTCAACGTGATCGCTGGCGAAAGCGCCATCGGGATCAAGAACGTGACGATCAATGAACCCTTCTTCCAGGGGCATTTCCCGCAACGCCCGGTTATGCCGGGCGTGCTGATCATCGAAGCCATGGCCCAGACCTCGGCCGTGCTGGTGGTCGAGACGCTGGGGGCCGATGCCGAGGGCAAGCTGGTTTATTTCATGAGCGTGGACAGTGCCCGCTTCCGTAAGCCGGTCGGCCCGGGGGACACTCTCGCTATCCACGTCGTCAAGGAGCGCTCGCGCGGCAACGTGTGGAAGTTCCGTGCCGAGGCCAAGGTCGGTGAGACCTTGATGGCCGAAGCCACCTATGCCGCAATGATCATGGACAACTGATGCCCAACATCCATCCCACAGCGGTCGTCGATCCCAAGGCCCGTGTCGCCGCCACCGCCACCATCGGCCCGTTCTGCGTGGTCGGCCCCGACGTGGAATTGGCCGACAATGTCGAGTTGGTATCGCATGTGGTAGTCGCCGGACGCACCAGCGTGGGTGAGAACACCCGCATCTTCCCCTTCGCCTCCATCGGCCATCCGCCGCAGGATTTGAAGTACAAGGGCGAGCCCTCCACGCTGACCATCGGCAAGAACTGCCAGATCCGTGAACACGTGACCATGAATCCCGGCACCGAGGGTGGCGGCATGACCACCACAGTGGGCGACAATTGCCTGTTCATGGCCAGCGCCCATGTGGCCCATGATTGCGTGTTGGGAAACAACGTGATCATGGCCAACAATGCCACTCTTGCCGGCCATGTGGTGGTGGGAGAGTTCGCCTTCCTGGGCGGCCTGTCTGCCGTGCACCAGTTCGTGCGCATCGGTAAGCACGCCATGATCGGCGGCATGTCTGGTGTGGAAGCCGACGTCATTCCGTTCGGCATCGTCATCGGCAACCGCGCCCATCTGAACGGCCTGAACATTGTGGGTCTGAAGCGGCGTGGCTTCTCGCGTGAGGATATCCATTCCCTGCGCAACGCCTATCGCCTGCTGTTCGCCCCCGAAGGCACCCTGCAAGAGCGGGTGTCGGATGTGTCCGAGCAGTTCAAGGACAATCTGGCGGTGATGGAAGTTGTGGACTTCATCCGCTCGGATTCGTCGCGCCAGCTGTCCACGCCGCAAATCCCGGGATGAGTGCGAAACTGGGTATTGTGGCCGGTGGTGGCGAGTTCCCCGGACTCGTCATCGCCGCCTGCCGCGCCCAGGTTCGCCCGTTCCATGTGCTGGCCCTGACCGGCCATGCCGATCCTGATGTGATCGGCGACGCCCCGGCGGATTGGATTCGCCTGGGCGAGGCTGGCACCGGCTTCAAGCTGCTCAAAGCTGCCGGTGTGCAGCACGTGGTCATGATCGGCCCGGTCCGCCGTCCCACCCTGCGTGAGCTTGCCCCCGATTTCCGCACCACCAAATTTTTCGCCAAGGTCGGCCTGAAGGCCCTGGGCGATGACGGCCTGCTGCGTGCCGTGGCCCGCGAGTTGGAGGAAGAAGGCTTCCATCTGGTCGGCATCGACGAGGTATTGTCCGATTGCCTAGCAGTGGCGGGTGCTTACGGCCAAGTGACGCCCGACGATCAAGCCCAAGCCGACATCCAGCGCGGCCATGAGGTTGCCAAGGGCATTGGCGCCTTGGACGTGGGCCAAGCGGTAGTGGTGCAGCAAGGTATCGTCTTGGGTGTGGAAGCCATTGAAGGCACCGACGCGCTGATCCGCCGCTGCGGGGATCTGCGCCGTGATGGCCTCGGCGGTGTGCTGGTCAAGGTCCGCAAGCCCGGCCAGGACCGGCGTCTGGACTTGCCCACCATCGGTGTGACCACCCTGCAGGAAGCAGCCAAGGCCGGCCTGCGCGGTATCGCCGTCGAATCCGGTGGCGCCCTGGTGCTGGGCCGCGAGGCCGTCGCCGCCGAAGCCGACCGGTTGGGCCTGTTCGTCGTGGGTATCCCATGCTGATTTACGTCATCGCGGGTGAGCCCTCGGGCGATTTGCTGGGCGGGCGGCTGATGGCCGGCCTGAAGGCGCGCACCAACGGCGCCGTAACCTTCGCCGGCATCGGCGGCGAGTCCATGCGGGCCGAGGGGCTGACTAGTCTGTTTCCCATGGCGGAACTCACAGTCATGGGGCTGGTGGAAGTGTTGCCGCGCATTCCCCGAATCCTGCGTCGGGTGCGCGAGACCTTGGCGGACATCAAAGGCAAACAGCCCGACGCCATCATCACCATCGATTCCTGGGGCTTCACCGGGCGGGTGCAGAAGGGCTGCCAGAAGCTGGTGCCGCACATCCCGCGCATCCATTACGTCGCTCCCATGGTGTGGGCCTGGAAGCCGGACCGCACCAAGAAGCTGGCAGCCGTGCTGGACATGCTGATGACCTTGCTGCCGTTCGAGCCGCCTTACTTCGAAAAGGACGGATTGCGCTCGCTTCATGTGGGGCATCCGGTGATCGAGAGCGGGGCGGAGAAGGGGGATGGTGCCGGTTTCCGCGCCCGCCACAGCATCGCCCCCGATGCGCCGGTGCTGATTGCCCTGCCGGGTAGCCGCCAATCGGAAACCGGTAAACTGCTGCCGGTTTTTGCTGAAACCTTGGCGTTGCTGGCACAAAGCCACCCCGATCTAACCGTAGTGTTGCCGACGGTGGAAACCGTTACCGAGACGGTGAAGGCCGCCGCTACCCATTGGCCGTTTAAGACCATCGTGGTGGAGGGGCGCGGCGACAAATACAACGCTTTCGCCGCCGGCACTGCCGGTCTGGCCGCGTCGGGAACCGTGGCGCTGGAATTGGCCTTGGCGGGGCTGCCCACCATCATCACCTACAGGGTGTCGCCGCTGACGGCCTTCATCGCCCGTAGTTTCATGGGCCTGAAGATCAAATTCGCGACCCTGGTCAACATGGTGATGGACCGCGCGGTGATGCCCGAGTTCCTGCAGGAAGAGTGCCGGGCTGATCGCATCGCCCCGGCCTTGGCGCAATTGCTGGATGATGCCGCCTTGCGCGTCACCAAACGGGCCGAGATGTCCGAAGCCATGGCCCGCCTGGGCTACGGTTCCGACAGCCCCAGCGACCGCGCCGCTTTGGCCGTTCTGGACTTCATTGCCGAGAGGAGAGCGCCATGAGCTGGAGCATGCTGCATACCATGATCCGGGTGGGTCATCTGGACCGCTCCATTGATTTCTACACCCGCCTGCTGGGCATGAAGCTGCTGCGCCGCCAGGACTATCCCGAAGGTCGCTTCACCCTGGCTTTCGTCGGCTATGGCGGTGAAGCCGATCACACCGTGGTCGAGCTGACCCATAATTGGGACACCGGCTCCTATGACCTTGGCACTGGCTTCGGCCATCTAGCTTTGGGCGTACCCGACATTTACGGTGCCTGCGAGACATTGGCCGCCAACGGTGCCAAGATCACCCGTCCACCCGGCCCCATGAAGCACGGCAGCACGGTGATCGCCTTCGTCGAGGACCCGGACGGCTACAAGATCGAGTTGATCGAACGCAAGGGCTGACATGGCGCTGGAAATCCTCAGGGCCGGAACACCGAACGACCGTCCGCCGCTGCTCTTCGTGCACGGCTCGTTCTGCGGTGCCTGGATTTGGGCCGAGCATTTCCTGCCATTCTTCGCCGCCGCCGGCTATGACTGCGCCGCCGTTTCCCTTCGCGGCCATGGTGGCAGCGAGGGCAGGGACGTGCTGGACAATTTCGGCCTTGCGGATTACGTGGCCGATATAAGCGAGGCGGTGGCGAGCTTCAGCCAACCGCCGGTTCTTATCGGCCATTCCCTGGGCGGCTTGCTTTGCCAGCGCTACGCCTGCCGCAATCCGGTCGCCGGATTGATTATGCTGGCCTCGGTCGGGCCGGGCGGCTTGGGTTCCGCCTTCACTCATATGGCGCTGCGCCACCCCAATCTGCTATGGCAGTTGGGCCGCATGCAGAGCCTTGGGCCGGAAAACGTGGATTTCGACGTGGTGCGGCGTGGGCTGTTCTCGGAGGATTTCCCGCCCGAGTTGGCGAATGTTTACGCCCCCCATTTCCAACGGGAATCCCAGCGCGCTGCCAGCGAGCTGATGTTGCCGCAATGGTTCAACCTGATCCCGCGTCCCAACCTGCCGGCGTTGGTGCTGGGCGGCTCGAAAGACGCCTTCATCCCCTATGGCGACCTCGCCTTGTCGGCCACCTATTGGAACGCCGAGATGACGGTGCTGGACGACGTCGCCCACGTGATGATGCTGGACACCACGTGGGAGAGGGCAGCGCGGGCTATGTTGGAATGGCTGGGTAGCCGGTTTTAAACCGCCTCCAACCCCAAAACCTCATCCGCCTCAGCCAGCCACCCCACCAGATCGGCCCGCGCACGGTCGCTGTACAGCTTCTTGCGGTCACGGCCCTTCACCCGCTTGCCGCGTTCGTCGCGCTCGGGCGGCGGCGGGAACAGGCCGAAATTGATGTTCATGGGCTGGTAGGTCTCGGCATTGGCGCCGCCGGTGACGTGGGCGAGGATGGCGCCCAAAGCGGTGGTGGCTGGCGGCAGCGGCATGTCGCGGCCCAGGCGGTCGGCGGCGGCGAAGCGGCCGGCCAGCAGGCCGATGGCGGTGCTTTCCACATAGCCTTCGCAGCCGGTGATCTGGCCGGCCAAACGCAAGCGCGGTTGCGCCTTCAGGGTCAAGCCGGCGCCCAGCACGCGCGGGCCGTTGACGAAGGTGTTGCGGTGCAGACCGCCCAGACGGGCGAATTCGGCGTTTTCCAGGCCGGGGATGGTGCGGAAGATACGGGCCTGCTCGCCATGGCGCAGCTTGGTTTGGAAGCCGACCATGTTGTACAGCGTGCCCAGGGCATTGTCCTGGCGCAGCTGGATTACCGCATAGGGCTTGGGGCCGTAGGGGTTGGTCAGGCCGACCGGCTTGCCGGGGCCATAGGCCAGGGTCTCGCGGCCACGTTCCGCCATGACTTCCACCGGCAGGCAGCCCTCGAAATAGGGCGTGTCTTTTTCCCACTCATGGAACGGCACCTTCTCGCCGGCCAACAGGGCGTCGATGAAGGCGTAGTACTCGTCCTTGGTCAGCGGGCAGTTGATGTAGTCGGAGCCTTCGCCCTTGTCGTAGCGCGACTGGAACCACGCCTTGGAAAAGTCGATGCTGTCTTTGTGGATGATCGGTGCGATGGCGTCGAAGAAGCACAACGACTCTTCGCCGGTGACGCCGCGAATGGCCTCGGCCAAGGGCGGCGAGGTCAGGGGGCCGGTGGCGATGACCACCGAATCCCAATCTTCCGGCGGCAAGCCGGCGATTTCTTCGCGCACGATTGTGACGTTGGGGTGCTCGGCCAGGGCCTGCTCTACCGCGCCGGAGAACCCGTCGCGGTCCACCGCCAGCGCGCCGCCAGCTGGAACCTTGTGCAGATCGGCGGCCCACATGATCAACGACCCGGCGCGCCGCAACTCTTCGTGCAGCAGGCCGACGGCGTTGTACTCGGCATCGTCCGAGCGCAGGGAGTTGGAACAGACCAGTTCGGCCAGACCATGAGTCTGGTGGGCCGGAGTGGTGCGGTGCGGGCGCATCTCGTGCAAGACGACGGGAACGCCGGAACGGGCGAGCTGCCAAGCAGCTTCGCTGCCGGCCAGCCCACCACCAATGACATGGACGGTGCGGTTCATGGCCCACGACATAAGCCCAGGCGACCCGGCTGTCCAGCA
>JACMLB010000170.1 GCA_014379805.1 Rhodospirillales bacterium
AAACCCTATGGTCGCCCGTCATTGAAGCGGCTCCCGGCACCGTCTCCCAGCTCAAGGCGGGCTCCGAAGCGCTCGTGCGTTATGCCAAGCAAAAGGGCACCGCCATGCTGCTGGTGGGCCATGTCACCAAGGATGGTCAGATCGCCGGACCCAAAGTCATCGAGCATATGGTGGATACGGTGCTTTATTTCGAAGGCGATCGCGGCCACCAGTTCCGCATCCTGCGCGCCGTCAAAAACCGCTTCGGCGCCACCGACGAAATCGGCGTGTTCGAGATGACCGATGGCGGCTTGCAGGAAGTCCTCAATCCATCGGCGCTGTTTTTGGCGGAACGGCGCGGCAATGTGTCGGGCTCATGCGTCTATGCCGGGGTCGAGGGCACCCGCCCCGTGCTGGTGGAAATACAAGCCCTGGTGGCACCCAGCACCTTATCCTCGCCGCGCCGGGCGGTGGTCGGCTGGGACTCCAACCGCATGAGCATGGTGCTTGCGGTACTGGATGCACGATGCGGGCTTGCGTTATCGGGCAATGACGTTTATCTCAACGTCGCTGGCGGCTTGAGAATTACCGAGCCTGCTGCCGATCTCGCGGTCGCGGCCGCGCTCGTATCGTCCGCCACCGACGTCCCCGTCCCCGCCGACATGGTGGTGTTCGGAGAAATCGGACTTTCCGGCGAGGTACGCGCGGTTGCGCAAGGCGACGCCCGTCTGAAAGAGGCGGCGAAGCTGGGGGTCGCTCAGGGCTTGGTGCCTTCGAGCCCACGCAAGGGAAAGCAAGCCGCAAGCGGCCCGTTGGCTATTCGTAGCATCGGGCATCTGCAAGACCTGCTTGGGCTGTTCCGCCCCGGCCAATGATGACCTTAAGCCGACGAAAGAGCCGCGCCTAACATGGGCAATTTCACCGCCGTGGACATCATTGTCGCCGTCGTGATGCTCGGCTTGGCGGCCTTTTCGTTTTTCCGTGGCTTCGTCCATCAGGTGCTGGCAATCGGCGCGTGGATCGGCGCCGGCGCTGCCACTTTTTATGGCTTCAGCCTTGCGCGGCCCTTCGTGCGCAGCCACATAGACTCAGCATTAGGCGCCGATGTGGCGACCGCCGTCAGCCTGTTCCTCATATCGCTGCTGGCGCTGTCCATTCTCACCAAGGCCATTTCCGACCGGGTCCGCCGGAGCGCGCTGAACAGCGTTGATTCTTCCTTGGGCTTTGTGTTCGGATTGGCGCTTGGCGGCCTGCTGGCCTGCCTGCTTTACTTGGGGGTGACGTGGTTCACCGGACCGGAGCAGCCGGACTGGCTGGCACAGGCCAAAACCCGGCCCTGGCTTGAACGCGGCAGCGCCATGCTGAAGGGCTTCGCGCCCGAAGGCTTCGGCAGCGCCGAACATAAGACCAAGGCTGTCTCGGGCGAGGCGCGCGAGCTGATGGAGACGGAGCAGAAGTTCCGCCAGTTCGTCTCTCCCCTGCCGGCCAGCCCGGTGGAAGACAAACGCGGACCGGCCAAGCCGGGCGAATTATCCAACCCGGCGGCCAAGCCGGGCGAAGCGACCTCGTCGGCCAAGCCGGCGAAGGGCTATGACAAGGAAAGCCGGGGCCAATTGGACCGGCTGTTCCAAACCAACCAGTGATGCAAGCGGCGGGTCAAATGTTCACCACCAATCCCTACGATGACGATCATCTGCGCGAAGAATGCGGCGTCTTCGGCATCCATGGCCACCCGGAAGCGGCGGCCCTGGTCGCCCTGGGCCTGCACGCGCTGCAGCACCGCGGCCAGGAGGCGGCGGGTATCGTCTCGTTCGACGGCGAGCAGTTCCATAACCACCGCGATTTGGGCCATGTGGAGGATTGCTTCGGCAGCGAATCCGTCATCCGCAAGCTGAAGGGCCGGTCCTCGGTCGGCCATGTGCGCTATTCCACCACCGGCGAGACCCTGCTGCGCAATGTGCAGCCGCTGTTCGCCGAGATGGAGTTCGGCGGTCTGGCCCTGGGTCACAACGGCAATTTGACCAACGCCACCCAGGTGCGGCGCCAGCTAGTCAAGCGCGGCTGCCTGTTCCAGTCCACCACCGACACCGAAGTGATCATCCACCTGATCGCCATCAGCCTGTATTCCACCGTGGAAGACCGGTTGATCGACGCCCTGCGCCAGATCGAAGGTGCGTACTCGCTGGTCTGCCTGACAAAGGACAGCGTGATCGGCGTGCGCGACCCGCTGGGCATCCGCCCGCTGGTCATCGGCAAGCTGGACGGTTCGTGGATTCTGGCGTCCGAGACCTGCGCCCTGGACATCATCGGCGCTGAATTCGTCCGCGACGTGGAAGCCGGCGAAATCGTCGTGCTGAACAAGGACGGCATCCGCTCGCTGAAGCCCTTCGGCAACAACCGCCGCCGCTTCTGCATCTTCGAATACATCTACTTCGCCCGACCCGATTCCATCATGGAAGGCACCAGCGTGTACGAGGCGCGCAAGCGCATCGGCGCGCAGCTGGCCCGCGAAAGCCACGTGGACGCCGACGTCATCGTCCCGGTGCCCGATTCCGGCGTGCCCGCCGCCTTGGGCTATGCCGCCGAAGCCGGCATCCCGTTCGAGCTGGGCATCATCCGCAACCATTATGTGGGCCGTACCTTCATCCAGCCGACGGACAACACCCGTCACGCCGGTGTGAAGATGAAGCACAACCCGAACCGCGCCAGCATCGAGGGCAAGCGGGTGGTGCTGGTGGATGATTCCATCGTGCGCGGCACCACCAGCCGCAAGATCGTCGAGTTGGTCCGTCAGGCCGGCGCCACCGAGGTGCACATGCGCATCTCGTCGCCGCCGACCACCTATTCCTGCTATTTCGGCATCGACACGCCCGAGCGCGAGAAGCTGCTGGCCGCCCGCTACGACCTTGAGGGCATGGCCAAGCTGATCGGCGTGGACTCGCTGGCCTTCATCTCCATCGACGGCCTGTATCAGGCGGTGGGTGGCGAGGCCCGCGACAAGGCCAGCCCGCAATTCTGCGACGCCTGCTTCACCGGCGACTACCCGGTCAACCCCACCGATTATATCGAGGCGTCCAAGGACAAGGACCCCAAGCAGTTGTCGCTGCTGACCGAAGGCGCCTCGTAATGGGCCGCCTGTCGGGGCGCGTGGCACTGGTTACCGGTGCCTCGCGCGGCATCGGCCGTGCCGTCGCCAAGCGCTTCGCCGCCGAGGGCGCCGAGGTCATCTGCGTCGCCCGCACCCAGGGCGGCTTGGAAGAGCTGGACGACGAGATTACGGCGGCGGGCGGCAAGGCAGTGCTGTGCCCGCTGAACCTGCGCGAATTCGACAAGATCGATCAGGTTGCCGCCGCCATGTTCGAGCGCTTCGGCAAGCTGGACATTCTGGCGGGCGTTGCCGGTGACATCGGCGGCGGTCTGGCCCCCATCGGCCATATCGACCAGAAGCACTTCCAGGAAGCCTTCGACGTCAACGTCACCGCCAATTACCGGCTGATCCGCGCCTTCGATCCCTTGCTGCGGATCTCTGATGCCGGCCGGGCCATGTTCGTGACCTCGGGCGTGACCCAGGGCACCTATCCCTATTGGGGCGTCTACGCCGCCACCAAGGCGGCGCTGGAGACCATGGTCACCACCTGGGCCGCCGAAGTGGTCAACATCTCGAAGCTGCGCATCAATCTGATCGACCCCGGCGTGGTCGCCACCCGCATGCGGGCCATTGCCTTCCCCGGCGAGGACCCCGCCACGCTGCCGCAGCCTGACGACATCACCGAAGCCTTCGTCGCCTTGGCCGAGGCCGGCTGCACCCAGCATGGCGAGAAAGTTTTCATCCGCTAACCTTCAGCACTAGGGTTACCGCCCGGTTGACCGCGCAACGGCGGTGGCCCATGGTATGTCTTGGGTATGGAGGGCACCCAGAATGGGTGTGACGAGGGCGGTATGAGCAATAATCCGCAAGACAATAAGACGTTTGAAGCCAAGGTCGCCAATCTGATTGCGGCCACACGGCATTTGGACGTGGCGCAGATCATGCTGCTGCGCCGGCTGACCATGGCCGATCCGGAAAGCCGCCGTTGGGCCAGCGAACGCCAGCTGGTCGTGGTGTTCAGCGTTATCGTCGCCAAGGCCATGGAACGGGCCGGAATGGACGCCCTGCGCGAGGCGCGTTCAAAGAATTTCGCCACCATGGTGCCGGCAGGAACCGAAATTCAGCGCCAAGCGGACATCCAGGTGTTGTCCGAGGTCGCCACCCAGATGCTGGGCAACCCCCAGGCCCCCATGAGCGAACATGAGGCCGCCCTGGACAAGCTGCTGTCCATCGGTCCGGCTCAGGCACGCGAACGCACCACCCGCACCGCTTCGCCCATCAAGGAACCGCCGCCGCTGTTCGCCGCCCAATTGGGGGCGGATTCCGAACGCCTGATCATGCCGGCCAAGATGCGCGGCCTGACCGACATGGAAGTGGATGACGACAAGCCGTTCACCGACTTCCCCACCTTGTTCGACGACACAATTTGCGCCTTCTCGCGCAAGCTGCTGTCCATCTTCCAGGTGCGCAACACCGACCGGCCCGAGCGCATGCCCTTCATATTGGCGCCCCAATTCGCCGCCTGTTACGAGGACGTGCTGCGCCGCATGGTGCTGCCGGCCATGCGCACGTCGCGCCATATCCAGCAAATGGGCATGAACTACAATTGGGCCGAAGTGGGCGGCGCCAAGCTGCTGGACATCATCCAGTCGGGCGAGGTCAACAACCCGGTCCTGCACAATTGGGACACGCGATGGGCCGGTTTCCGTCAGGTCAAGGGCAAGAAGCCCAAACCCGAAGAAAACCCGTGGCCGCTGTTCCGCGAGGACGCCACCCGCAGCAATTACAAGCCGCCGGACGAGGATGATCTGGGCGTCCTGCAGGATTTGATCCGCTTCGAGATCGAGTCCTTCGCCAAGGCTTGGCGCGAGATCGGCCAACTGTACGAGCAGGAATTCACCCCCAACGCCCGCCAGGAGCAAGCCCGCGAAGGCGCGCTGCGTGACGGCATGATGAAATGGGCGAGCAAGCTGCCCGATCACGTGGGCGAGTTGTTCGCCATCAAGGCCTATTACATGTTCCCGCGCATCGACGGCCAATTCATCCGCCGGCTGGTCAACAACTTTGGCCGATCCGACAATGAACGCCGCCGCAACGCACCATTCCTTGCAGATTTTGCCCAAAACCTGATGGATTAACGTCTATGCCTTGCGCATCGACACAAGCACCTGTACCCATTTGATTCAGACATATTATATAAAGGTTAGTGGCAGCCTACAGAGGCGCCGCTAGGACGAGGGTAGGATGGACGCCAAGGGCTTCGAATCGAAGGTCGCTGAACTGGTCGCGGTCACTCAGCGCCTTGACGTGCCGCGCATCTTGATGGTGCGCCGGCTGACGCTTGGCGACCCAGAGACCTTGAAATGGGCCAACCAACGCCAATTGGAGCTGATCTTCAGCGTCATTTTGGAAAAGGCCATCGAGCGCACCGACAAAGATGTGGTGTTCGCCGCCAGCCAAAATCAGTTCGAAGCCCTGCTGCCGCCGGGCGACGACGATGCTCGCGATCAGGAACGCTGGATGCTGTTCGACCTGTCGCGCGCCATGCTGGCCGGCATGAAGCCGTCCGAGGAAACCACCACCGATGCGGTGATGGAAGAACTGGCCGCCGATGAAGACGTCGACAAGCCCATGGAGGCCGGCGACTTCCCCACCTTGTTCGACGAAACCCTGGCCCGCCACGCCCGCAAAATCCTATCGGCCTTCGCCGCCACCAACACGCGGCCCCATATCCCCCACCCCTTCCTGTTCTCGCCCCATTTCGGCGCCGTGTATGAGAAGGTGTTGCGGCAATACGTGCTGCCGACCATGCGTACGGCGCGCCGCATCAAGGAAATGGCCACCAGCCGCAACTGGCAGGAAAAGGGCAGCGCCGCCCGTCTGTTGGGCATGATCCAGGCCGGCGAGAGCAACAACGCCATCCTGCATTACTGGGACACCCGCTGGAACGGCTTCGACCCCGCCCGCGCCACCGCCAAGGGCAAGGGCACCATCCGGCCCGGGGATAATCCCTGGCAGGAATTCAAGGACGACGCCGCCAAGCACGGCTATATCCCGGCCTTCTACACCGACATTCCCATGCTGCAGCGCATCTTGCGCTATGACGGCGAGGAGATCGCGGAATCCTGGAGCTTCATCGCCCAGATTTACGAGCAGGAATTCCACCCCAAGGCGAAAGCCGACCAAGCCCGCCAAGGCGCCTTCCGTGATGCCCTGCTGCGTGCCATGGAGAAGCTGGACCACCATGCCGGCGACCTGCTGGTCATCCGTGCCTTCTTCGACCTGCCCAAAGTGGACCGCATGTTCCTCAAACTGCTGATCCAGAGCATGGGCCGCTCGGAAACGGAACGCGAGCGCAAGGCTCCCCTGCTGATCGCCTTCTACAACGACCTGCCGCGCTGAGGACAAGTGGTGTTTTGTTGCTATGGCGCGGAAAGCGTTGCGGTCCATAGCGACGCCATAGCCGCCAACTAAGTCACGCGCCGACAGGAACGAACACCCGCACGGACGGCAAAGTGGCGATAGCCGTGGTTCCTTTGCCCTTGATCGACAGCAGGCGCAGGCTGCCGCCGTGGCGTTCCATGATGCCCATGCAAATGGGCAGACCAAGGCCGGTGCCTTCGTGGCGGCGTTGCAGCGACCCGTCCACTTGCCCGAACACTTGAACGGCCAAATCGATTTCGTCCGCAGTCATGCCGATGCCGGTATCGCTGACGCTGATGGCCAACCGGTGATCCTTAGCAAGGTCCACCGAGATTGAGACCTGTCCGCCAGCCGGCGTGAACTTCACCGCATTGCTGAGCAGATTGATCAGCACCTGCTTAAACCGCCGTTGATCGACAACCACCTCCACATCCTGCACAGCGTCCATATGCAGAGCTATGCCCTGGCTCTCGGCACGCTCGGCAACCATGCGGGCCGCTGCCGCAATCAATGCGTCCAACGGCACCCGCTCTTCGAACAAGGTGAGCTTCCCCGCTTCGATGGCCGAAACATCGAGGACGTCGTTAATAAGCTCCAGCAGATGGCGGCCCGATGAGTGGATATCGCTCACATATTCCGTATATTTCGCCGCGCCCAGCGGCCCAAACATCTCGGTCTTCATGATCTCGGCAAAGCCGATGATGGCATTCAGGGGCGTGCGCAGTTCGTGGCTCATATTGGCAAGCAGTTCAGACTTGGCCTTATTGGCGATCTCGGCCTGGCGCTTGGCCACATGCATTTCCGCCTCGGCTGCCTTGCGGTCGCTGATGTCTTGCTGGATGGCGACGAAGCCATCGACCCCACCGCTGTCGTCGTAAATGGCCGCGATACTGGAGGCCACCCAGAATTCCGAGCCGTCCCGTCGCCGGTCCTTCAATTCGCCGCGCCACTCGCGCTGTCCACGGACCGAGTGCCAGAGATTGTCGTAGACCCAGACCGGCGTGCCGCCCGAAGCGATGAGCGACGGGTTGCGCCCGATTGCCGCCGAGCGGTCATAGCCGGTCATCACCTCGAACGCCCCATTCACATATTCGATGGTGCCGTCTTGATCGGTAATGATGATGATGTTGGGGTTCTGCTCCACCGCCATGGCCAGCCGGGCCAGCCGGCGCGCCGTGCGCTCATGCTCCTCTTTCTCGTGGAGCAAGCGGGCGTTGACGTCTTGCACCTGGGCCACGCTTGGGATCAGCAAGGCGCGCGGGGCCAGCACCCCAAGGACCGAGATGGTAACCCCCGAGGAAATGGCCGCGATCACCTTGAGGATTGCTTGGGGTTCGTAGGCAGCCACCCAAATGGTGCCGATGCTGGACAGATGGACGATCCCGCACAGGGCAAAGACGATTGCCAACGACCAGAACAGCGCTTTGGGCGCCATATCCGGTCGACGGCGCCCGAACCAGAAGATAACACCGCCGCACGCCATGTAGCTGAGACCCATGACAGCGTCAGACAGGGTATGCGCGGCCAACAAAGCCGGATCCCAGGTAAGACAGAAGCCGTGGGGTGAAAGCCCTTCTGGGCTCAGCCAATTAGGCATGACCGTCTCCATCTTTCGAGTAGGTCGATAGTATGGACAGACGGTCGGCGTAGCAACATAAGCCGGCTGTTACCGTCCTTCGGCCTTCGCCTTGACCACCCCGTCCAGCGGCTTCGACACACTGCCCGGTTTCCCCGCCGCCCCTGCACCCAATTTGACAGCCGTGGCCTTGAAGGCGCTGACGCCCACCGCCACGCCCAGATCGCCGGCATCGACAATCACGGCCACGTTCAGGGCGGCGACGCGGGGTTGGCCGTCGCGCCAGACCAACATGGGGCCGCCGGAATCGCCTTGGACTGCATCGCAATCATTGACGAACAGGCCCCCCCGGCGCTCCAGCACACGGCAGCCCAGATGGGCGGTGGGAACGTGGGCCTTGTCTTTGCCGTAGCCGGCGGCGGTGACCGTCTGGCCTTGCTCGGGGTCGGCGCCCAGGGCCACAAAGCCGACCTCGTCACCCAAGGGGTCCACCAGCTCCAGCAGCGCCCAGTCGTTGACCCGCGCGGCCAAGCCGCCGGGAATGGCGAAGTTCCAGGCTGGCGACGGGTGCATGCGCGCCACCTTGGAGGCCTTGAGGTAATTGCCCCGGTCATAACCGGCGACAAAGGTCAGGCTGGTGACCGGAATGACCGCGCGGGTGCGTGGGTTCCACAGGCAATGGGCGGCGGTGGCCAGCAATTTGGGGCCGACCAACACGCCGCTGCAATGGCCGCCCAGGCCGTTATTGAGGCGCCCCATGGCGCTCCACGGATATTGCTCCGCCGCCACCGCCACGCGGTCATCACCACCCTTGATGCCGTGCAATTCGCGGTTCAGCCGCTGCTCCTGCCCGGCCTGGGCGGGCAACGCTGCGACCAGCAGCAAGGCAAGGGCAAGGCGTTTCATGCCAGTTTCTCCCGGATGGCAGCGGCGATATCGCTGGCAGCGTTGAGCGGCGGATGGGACCAGGGCTCCAGCGTGGCGGCGCCGTCCAAGGACCGGGCCAGCCCGCGTGCATAAAGCTCGGCATGCAGGCGGGCATGTTTGGGCACCACCAGGGCGTCGGGGGCGTACAGATAGACCGGAGCCGGGGCGGCGCAGGCCTCGCACGCCATGGAGACAGAATCGCCGGTGACCACCAACGCATCGGCCAAGGCGAGGAAGCCGAAATAGGGATTGTCGCCCGCCGCACCCCAGCGATGGACGAAGCGGGGCTCGGGCAGGGTTGCCAGCAGGGCGTCTTCGGCCTGGGGGCCGGTGCGGCGGCTGGTAGTGACCAGCACAGACCCGCCCAGGGCAACCACACGTTGGCCCAGATCGGCCCCCATGGCGGCGGTGAACTGGCGCTGGCGGGTGCTGCCGCCGACGATCAGGGCCACCCAGGGGCGCGGCAGATGGGCGAAACGGGGACGCCACAGCTCGGCGGCCTCGGTCAGTTTAGCAGGAGTGACCCGGTGGGGGGCGCCGGTCAAACTCAGCACGTTGTCACCACCCACGCAGCCGTCATGGGCGGGGATGGCGATCAGGTCGAAGTCTGACCGCCCACCGGGGCCGGGGTCCATGATCTGCACCAGCTTTGCGCCCGACTGCCGCTTGATCCAGCGAGCGACGGGCGCGGTGCGGCGCCCTGCGGCGATGACCAGCCGGGGCCACGGCGCCACCAGCCCGGCCCGGCTGGCGCCATCCACCCCCAACAACGAGGCACC
>JACMLB010000171.1 GCA_014379805.1 Rhodospirillales bacterium
ACGTGGATGCCGCTTTCATGGGTGAAAATGCCGTCGCCGACGATGCTCTTATTGACCGGCACGGGCCGGCCCGAGGCGTTGGCGACAAGTTGCGACACCTTGGCGAGGCTGGTCTTGGCGATGCCGGTTTCAAAGCCATACAGATGGGCCAGCGCTACCACCACTTCCTCCAGCGGGGCATTGCCGGCGCGCTCGCCCAGGCCGTTGACCGTGGTGGACACATGGGTGGCGCCGCCCTTGACAGCCGCCAGGGAATTGGCGGTGGCAAGGCCCAGATCGTCATGGGCATGCATCTCCAATTCCAGGTCGGTGCTGGCGCGCAAGGTGCGGAACAGATCGTGGGTGCCGAAGGGGTCCATGATCCCCAAGGTGTCGGCAAAGCGGAAGCGGCGTGCACCGGCCTCGGCGCAGGTGCCGATGACGTCGATCAGGAAGGCGGTATCGGCACGCGACGAATCTTCGCCGCCCACTGCCACTTCAAGGCCGTGGTCACGGGCGCGGGAGACCATGTCGCTGATATGAGCCAGGGCCCATTGGCGGTCGCGGCCCAGCTTCTTCATCAATTGCTGGTCGGACACCGGGATGGACAGATTGACCATGTCCAGGCCGCAGGTCATGGCGGCGGCAAGGTCGTCGTCGCGCATGCGGCACCAGGCGATCAGCCGGGCATTCAGGCCCAGCCGGGCGACGGCACGGATAGAGGCGCATTCGTCGTCGCCCATGGCGGGGACGCCCACTTCCATCTCGGGCACGCCGGCCTGGTCGAGGGCGCTGGCGATGGCCAGCTTCTCGTCCAGGCGGAAGGCGACCCCAGCGGTCTGTTCGCCGTCCCGCAGCGTGGTGTCGTTAACGATGACGGGGGGGCGGGGCATCGGCGCGACTCCCTAGCAGCTACCGCCGCTGCACGAGCATTTGTCGCCTGTATTGGGGTTCTCGAAAATGAACCCGGCATCGGAACCGGCATTGACGAAATCCATCACGGCACCGGTCAACCACATGACCGAGCTGGGATCGACGAACACTTTCACATCGCCAAATTCGAGGACTTCATCGTCGGACGAAGATTCGTTCACAAGGCCCAGGCTGTACTTCAAGCCAGAGCACCCCCCGGACGCGACCATGACGCGCAGTCCCTGGGTATCGTTCTCACGTACGCTTTTGATGGCGGCGACGGCGCGGTCGGTGACGGTCAACATTGGCAACCCTCCTGGTGACTAAGCGGTAACCTGAAGAGAGCTTTGCAAGGGCAATGCCACTTTGTAAGTTATTGATTTTGTTAGATGTGTTTGGTTTTTAGCGCTGTCTGTAATGTGACGATTGTCGTAAAGCCGACAGGGGGAAGGGGGCGCTGGAGAACACATGCCGCTTAGCGTCTACTGTTTTCGCCTCGCCAGTTGAACACGGAGGTCACGGAAGCCGCTACGCGGCCACGGAAGACACGGATGACATTACTGGGAATGTCATTTCAAACGAACCGGATACCCCTGAGGCAAGGTTCCTCAGCTTCGCTTCGTTTCGATATGACAACCTGGACTGGGAAACGACCGAGAATGATTGCTTTCCTTGGGGCGAGGCGGCCAGTGTTCTCCTGCGTCTTCACCCAGCGTGCTGCGGCCCGCTCAGCACCAGACTCGTCCCCAATTCCGGGTCGAAGCATCGGTTAAACCGGCGGCATTGGGGGCATTCAGTTTCCGCCTGGCAGTCCAGTCCGCCGGCGATTTCCAATTCGCGCCAGAAGAACGGCTTCCACCGCATGTCGCGCTGATTGCGCGCTGCCAGCGGGGCGAAATGGTGGGCCATGAGCAGGCCAAGATCGGCGCGGTGGCTCAGGCCCATTTCTTGCCATAACGGCTTTTGCGACAAGGTGCGGCGGGCGAGGATGTGGGCCAACCACTCTTCTTCGATGGAGTCCTGCGAACGGTAATCCATCAACAATTCGCGCAGGCCGAATTCGTCGGCAGTCTGCGGTTTCATACCGTCTTCATTGGGGTCCAGGCCGGACAGCAGGCTGGGGGCGTGGGGGAAGTACAATCCCACCAACGCCGCTAAGGCCTCCGCCGACAGGCCAAGACTGAACGCCAGCGGTTGGGTGCGGTCGGTGCGGGCGATGGCGACCACACAGGCGAACAGGTGGCGGTCGAAGGCTTCTCCGCCCCCTCCCGCCATCAGCCAGCCATAGGTGTGGGCCGTCATCGTCCCGCTCCCGATCAGGCGGCCATGCCTTCGTGCTTCTGCGCCTTGGTGCCGCAGACGGTCTCGCACGAACCACAGCCGATGCAATTGCCGTCCTTGGCAACGATCATCACCTTGCGAACGATTTCTTCGCCGTCATCGAACGGGTCGCACATCTCGTCGTCCTCGTTGATGCCTTTAAGCTCAAGGACGCCCTGGGTGCAGACCTTAAAGCAACGGCCACAGCCAATGCAGAGTTCCGCATTGATATCCAACAGGTATTTGGGGGTCCACGGCGAGCCGTCGCGAGTGGTGAACGTACGCAAAGACATGACAAGGTTCTCCTCTTACTTAAATCAGCCGGCGGCTGCCACGTCGGGGAATTGGCGGACGGCTTTGATGCCTTCTTCCACGAACTTCAGCGCCTTTTCTTCCATCAGCGACAGGTTCTCGTAACCGAAGCGATGCAACTCGCGCATATGGGCATTCACCGCCACCAAGCGGCCGGTCAGCACGACGATGCGGCCCCAGCCTTCATGGTGGATGTTCAGGATCGGGGCGGCGGCGACGCCGGTTTCGGTCTCGATCAGCCAGCAGATGGCCATGAAGATCTGCTCGACGCGCATCAGGATGTCGGGATCGGGATCGCCGAACATGGGGATGTCGCGCTTTTGGATCTTGGTGACGATGAACGGCGCCAGCAGTTCTTCGTCGGTATCGCGTTCCATGGCGCCAGAGCGGTCCTGGGCACGGATCAGATTCAACAGCGCCTTGCAGAACGGGCGTTTGAGCGCTTCGCGGTCGGACTCGGCAAGTTCGGGCATATGCGTCAATCCTCGTCGATGAAGCGTTCGGGGCCGGCTTCGCTGGCCTGGATGACCTTGCGCAGCCACGGCGGCGGGTTGGATTTCAGCATGACGCGCACCTTCTCGATGACGGCGGCGATGGTTTCGTCATCGGGCAGCTTGATGGGGTGGACGCGGGCGCGCACTACGCGCGCCGCCACCGGACCGCCAATCGCGCGTACGAACAGCAAAGACGAGCCTTCCAACGCCTTGATCTTGTTGGCAAGGCGGTCGTCGCC
>JACMLB010000172.1 GCA_014379805.1 Rhodospirillales bacterium
GGCACCCGCCCACATGATGCCCAAAGCGGGTGCGAAGACCACGCCGGCCACCGGGCGCCCTTCGGCGATCAGGCCGATGTTCACGGTGAACTCGCCGTTCTTCTTGATGAATTCCTTGGTGCCGTCCAGCGGGTCCACCAGCCAGAAGGTGTCGCCCACGTCGGGGATGCGCCCGGCGGCGGCTTCTTCCTCGGCCACGATGGGGATGTTCGGGGTCAGCGCCCGCAAGCCCGGCAGGATCAATGCCTCGGCCTTCTGGTCAGCCTCGGTCACCGGCGAGTCGTCCCCCTTGCGCTCCACGGTGAAGTCGGTGGCATACACCTCCATGATGGCGGCGCCGGCTTGGCGGGCAAGCTGTTCCAGCGTGGGCAGTAGGGCGGCGGGGTCGAACATGGAAGGGGCGCCTTGAATGGTGGAGGGCGGCACCATAACGCTATGGGGCGGGGCTGTCATCCGGCCGCGGCAAGCACCGCTCACCCCCTTACCATCCCAAACGAACGCGAGCGGGTTGTTGCAGTGTCTCCTTTGTGGCAAATTTCAAATTGCGCTTACGAGTGCGCGAGATATTCAACAGGGGGTAGGCAATGAAAAAGCTGCTCATTGGCACGGTGGTCTGCGCCATTTCTATGTTCGGGGCGGCCACGGCCGGGGAAAAGCTGACTAAGGAAGAAGTCTTGGCCTTGATCTCCGACAGCAATTACAGCGCCAAGAACCCAGTGCGCGGTACGGTCACGAACGGTGCGGTCTCCGCCGATGGTTCCCTTTCGGCGACCAGCAGCGACGGTACATCTCAATCTGGTACCTGGAAGGTCATGGATAACGGCGAATACTGCACGGACTGGAATGGCTCTTGGAAGAGCGGTTGTGCACCGTTTGAAAAAACAGAGGACCCCAATGTCTTTACTCGTGGCCTTGGTAATAGTACGCCTGCTAATTTTTCGTTCAAAAAGAAGTAGTGCCAGTGGGGACGTCATCGCCACGTTCTCTTCATTGGGGTGCAGGGCACTGCCTGCGAATGCCTGACTGACGATGCTAGCGGCACGATACTGGGAGCAACGGCCTTACTTCACCTCCACCGCCCGGAACCGGCTGGCTTTGAAATGCGGCGACCAGTGGTCCACCGCCAATCCGGCCTTGTGCTTCAGGTGGGCGAGGAACTCCGCCGGATCGGGCAGTTGTTCCCAAACCAAGGGCAGGAACAGGGCGCGGTGACCGGCATCTTCGATGATCAGGCCGTCCACGCGCGGGCGGAGTTGAGCCAGCAGATCGGCTTCGTGCGTGAAGCGCATGGGCACCGGCGGGGTCAGCACCGAGACCGACAGTTCCAGCCCGTCCCATTCCTCGGGGGTCAGTTTGGGGAAGCGGGGGTCGGCGAAGGCGGCTTTGGTGGCGTTGTCGGTCACATCCTCGATCAACGGGCGCCATGCCTGGACCGAACCAATGCAGCCACGCAAGGCGCCGTTTTTCTTCAGCGCGACGAAGCAGGCGCCGGGGGCTTTTAGGATGGCCGGGATGTCGGTCGGGGTGGATTTGCCTCCCGCTAAACCGGTGGTTATGGCATTCCACGCCAGTTTCAGCAGAGCCGGCCCGGCAGCGCGCAAGGCGGCCTCGCCGCTGCCCTCGGCGGGTTCGTACAGCGCCCAGGCGCCATAGCCGACCACCCGGTCCTTGGGGCCGGCGGTGTCGCCGGAATTGCGCACGTCCAAGGTGGCGATGGTCATGCCGCGTGCCTTGGCGGTTGCCAACAGCCCGCCCACCGGCACCCGTCCGCAAGCCTGGTTACCGCCGATAGGGGCGGGGTCCAACTGTTCCATGGCGGCGACGGTGGCGCTGTCGGTCTCGCGGCAGGCGGCGTAATCCAGGTAATGGGACAGATCGGTGGAGATCACCACCAGCGTCTCCGGCCCGCCCCATACCGCATCCAGCGCGGCGGCCACCACGTCGCGCGGCAGTTCGCCCGCCACCAGGGGCACCAGGTTGAAATCGCCCAGCATCTTCTGCAGGAAGGGGATGTGCACCTCCAGCGAATGCTCGGCCTCGTGGGCCTTGTCCAGGGCGCCGACCATGGGCAGGGTCAGCAATTGCGCCACCGCGTCACGGTCGATGGGGACGTTGCCCAGCGGAGACGCCCATTCATCGGCGGTGCTGGTGGCGATGCCGCGAAAGGCCACCCGGTGCGACGGACCCATCAGCACCACCCGCGTGATGGTGCCGCGCGCGGGTGCCAGCAGGGCATAGGCGCTGGCCGCCACCGGGCCGGAATAGACATAGCCGGCATGGGGCGCGATCAACGCCTTGGGCACCGGTGCGCCTGGAGGCGGCGCAGGGGCGGCGGCCAGGAAGGCGTCAATCTGGCGGTTCAACTCCACCGGATCGGCGGGGTAGAACATGCCGGCCACGGCGGCGGGGCGGATGGCTGTCACGGCGAAATCCTCCGGTTATTCCGATTAGGTAAGCGCGCCAGCGGCCCAGGTGTAAAGCACCAACGAGGTAGAGCCAATCGAGGGAGTATGGGCTGCCATGCGACCATTGAAGGGGCCGGACAGACGGCGTAACGTCCCGGTCATGGAGCAGGTTGTTCAGGGTTCGCATTTCCCGGGACGGTACTGGCATCGGCTGGATGACGGCCGTATCCAGTGCGACGTGTGCCCGCGGTATTGCAAGCTGCACGAAGGCCAGCGCGGCCTGTGTTTCGTGCGGGCGCGCTCTGGCGAACAAGTGGTGCTGACATCCTATGGCCGGTCCTCGGGCTTTTGCGTGGACCCCATCGAGAAGAAGCCGCTCAACCATTTTTTGCCCGGCACGCCGGTGCTGTCTTTCGGCACGGCGGGCTGCAACCTGACCTGCAAGTTTTGCCAGAACTGGGACATTTCCAAAGCCCGCGAGATCGACCGCCTGAATGACGAGGCCACCCCGGACGCCATTGCCGAGCGGGCGGTCCGGTTGGGCTGCCGCTCAGTTGCTTTCACCTATAACGATCCGGTCATCTTTCTGGAATACGCTGTGGATGTGGCCAAGGCGTGCCACGCGCGGGGCATCAAGACGGTGGCGGTGACCGCCGGATATATCGGTCCGGAGGCGAGGCCGGAATTCTTCGCCCACATGGATGCGGCCAACGTGGACCTGAAGGCGTTCACCGAGGACTTCTACAAGAACGTCTGCGGCGGTCATTTGGACCCCGTTCTCGACACCCTCAAGTATTTGAAGAGTGAAACCCACGTATGGTTCGAAATCACCACGCTGCTCATTCCCGGCGAGAACGACTCCGACGCCGAGATCGACGCACTCAGCCGTTGGGTGGCAAAGTTCATCGGTCCAAACGTGCCGTTACATTTCACAGCCTTCCACCCCGATTGGAAGATGTCCGACTTGCCCCCCACGGGCTCTACGATACTGTCGCGCGCCCGGTCAATCGCCCGGGCCAATGGGCTCAGGCATGTTTACACTGGCAACGTCCGCGACGCGAACGGCGCAACAACCTGGTGCCACGCCTGCGGGGGCCTTCTCATCGGCCGCGATTGGCATGAACTGACGGCGTGGCGGTTAACACCCGAAGGAAACTGCCCCGATTGCGGAACCCAGCTGCCGGGTGTGTTCGAACCGCAGCCGGGCCAATGGGGCCGTAGGCGGCAAGCGGTGCGGATAAGCCAGTAACCGTTGGCCGGGTGTTCAGCCCCGGGCTTTTATGCTAATGCTCGGCCCCTTCGTCACAGCGGGCCGGTATTGGACACATGATTAAGCGCTGGTTGCCCTGGATCGTCAAAGGCGGGATTTCCTTCGGCCTGATCGCTTGGGTGCTGTCCAAGGTGGATATGGCCGCCGCCTGGACCGAGGCCAAATCCATCGACCCGGCCATGGCCGTGCTGGCGGTCGTGCTGATGGTGTTCCAGATTGTCCTGGGCGCGGTGCGCTGGGGCTTGGTGCTGCGGGCGCTGTCGGCGGCGTTCCACTGGCTGCAAACCATCTCAGTTTATTACGTGGGCGTGTTCTTTTCCATCGTGCTGCCGGGCGCCGTGGGCGGCGATGCCGTGCGCATGTGGTTCGCCCGCAAGAACGGCCTGTCCCTGGCCGCCGCCTTCAATTCGGTGGCGCTGGAGCGCGCGGTCACCGTGTTCGGTCTGGTGCTGCTGGTGTGCCTGACTCAGCCTCTGCTGATGATGCGCCTGCCCGATCTGCCCGGCGCCTGGGTGTTTCCCATGCTGCTGGCGGTCTGTGTGCTGGGCATCCTGACCCTGGCCACCCTGGACAAGCTGCCGCAATCCCTGCACCGCTGGCGCATCATGCGTGGGCTGGCCGTGCTGGCCGCCGACACCCGCAAGCTGTTCTTCCACCCTGGTTATAGCCTCGCCACTTTGGTGGTGGCCTTGATCGGGCATGTCAATTTGTCCATGGGCGTCTATGTGCTGGCGGTGGGGTTGGGCCTGGAGGTTCACGCGCTGGACTGTCTGGTGCTGGTGCCGCCGGTAATCCTGATCATGACCCTGCCCATCTCCATCGCCGGATGGGGCGTGCGCGAGACCGCCATGGTCACCGCCTTCGGCTTTGTGGGCATCCCCGATTCCTCGACCCTGGTGCTGTCCATTCTGTTCGGCATCGTCACCATGGTGACTGCCTTGCCCGGCGGGCTGGTCTTCCTGCTGGCCGGTGGGCGCAAGATGGAAGATGAGGAATTGGCGGCGGAAGCTGTAGAAGGCGGGCGATAGGCTTCCCTTCGCCGTTAGGATCGCTACATTGGTGGAAATTTCTCCCAATGAGGATGCTTCTCCAATGAAGATCGCCTTCGCCAAGCCGCAGATCCCCACCGAGGGCGCCGTCATCGTCGGCGTGCTTGAGGGCAAAGTTCTCACGCCGACCGCCCAGCAGATCGACAGCCAAGCCGGTGGCGCCCTGGTGCGCGCCATCAATGCCAGCAAGTTCGAAGGCAAGAAGGACCAGACCCTGACGGTGTTGGCTCCGGCGGGGCTGGAGCTGAACCGCGTGGTGCTGCTGGGTCTGGGCAAGGCGGACGGTATTGATGCAGCAGTGGCGCAATCCCTCGGCGGTACTGCCGTTGGGCAAGTGCTGAACAGTGGCGACACCGCCGCCGCCATGGCGCTGGATTGGGTGGAGGGCATCAAGATCGACGCCGCCGCCTTTGCCGCCAATGTAGCGTTCGGCGCCCGGTTGAAGAGCTACCGTTTCGACAAATACTTCACCAAGGAAAAGAAGGAGGACAAGCCCTCCTTGAAGAAGCTGACGGTGCTGACGCCCGAGAACGGCGCCGCCAAATCAACCTTCCAGCCCTTGGACAAGATCGCCGACGGTGTCTTCCTGACCCGCGATCTGGTCAGCGAGCCCGCCAACATCATCCATCCGGAAAGCTTGGCCGAAGAGTGCAAGAAGCTGGCCGACCTTGGCCTTGAAGTGGAAGTGCTGGGCGAAAAGCAGATGAAGAAGCTGGGCATGGGCGCGCTGTTGGGCGTGGGCCAGGGCTCGGTGCGCGAAAGCCATCTGGTCATCATGCGCTGGAACGGCGCCAAGGATGCCGATTCCGCTCCGCTGGCCCTGATCGGCAAGGGCGTGTGCTTCGATACCGGAGGTATCTCCATCAAGCCGGCGGCGGGCATGGAGGATATGAAGTGGGACATGGCCGGTGCCGGCGCGGTGATCGGCGCCATGAAGGCGCTGGCCGGCCGTGGCGCCAAGGCCAATGTGATCGGAGTGGTCGGGTTGGTGGAAAACATGCCGTCGGGCAACGCCCAGCGCCCCGGCGACGTGGTCACGTCTATGTCGGGCCAGACCATCGAAGTCATCAACACCGACGCCGAGGGCCGTTTGGTCCTGGCCGACGCCTTGTGGTACGTGAAGGAACGCTTCAAGCCCACCGCCATGATCGACCTAGCCACCCTGACCGGCGCCATCATCGTTGCGCTGGGCAATGAACACGCTGGCCTGTTCTCCAACAACGACGAACTGTCCGACAAGATCACCGCCGCCGGCAAGGGGGCGGGCGAACCGGTGTGGCGCCTGCCCATGGGCGAGGCCTACGACCAGCAGATCAAGTCCGACATCGCCGACATGAAGAACGTGGGCGGCCCGCCCGGCGGTTCCATTACCGCTGCCCAGTTCCTCAAGCGCTTCGTCGGCGACACCGCCTGGGCTCACATCGACATCGCCGGTATGGCGTGGTCCAAGAAAGACACCGCCACCTGCCCTAAGGGCGCCAGCGCCTTCGGCGTGCGCCTGCTGGACCGGCTGGTGGCGGAGAATTACGAGGAGAAGTAGATTTTCTCCCTCCTCCCCTCCTAACCTCCCCCCGGCAGAGCCGAGGGGAGGGGCATATGCGTGACGGAAACAACGTCCCCATGACCCAAATCGGCTTTTACCACCTGCTGAAACTGCCCCTTGAGGCGGCTCTGCCCAAGTTATTGGAAAAGGCCCAGGCCGTCGGGCTGAAGGTGGTGGTCATGGCCGCCACGCCCGAACGGGTCGAGCATCTGACTACCCATCTGTGGACCTATAACGAGGAAAGCTGGCTGCCACACGGCTCCGCCAAGGATGGCGAGCCCGGCCTGCAGCCCATCTGGCTGACCGAGAAGAATGAAAACCCCAACGGCGCCACCGTACTTGTCCTGTGCGACGGCATGCGCCCGACGGAGATGGCGGCATTCTCCCGTTGCCTGGACCTGTTTGACGGCAACGACGAAGACGCCGTCAAGGCCGCCCGCGAGCGCTGGAAAGCGTGGAAGGCTGAGGGGCACGAATTGGTGTATTACCAGCAGACAGAACGGGGCGGCTGGGAAGAGAAGGCACGCAGTTGATTTATAGGCGCGCGGGGGCTTTTCACTCCGTGCTCCACTCCCTTTGGATGCAGCAGTGACACTCTTCGGTTGCCGTTGGCACGCGAGCGGCCTATACCAATAATTGTTGTATACGCTGTGGGTGCGCCTAAATGCTTGTGATGAAATCAATTTCCGCGCGTCTTGTTTTGGTGATTTCTCTCATCATTGCCGTCACCTGCGCGGGCCTGGGGGGCTTTTCGATCTTTCAGCAACGCTCGCTGACGCGGCTGGCGCTCGATAGCCAACTTGAACTTCAGTACAGCAGCGTCATTGCGGCCATCGGTTATGAGGGGCGGGCCGCGCTTGCGGTCAGCAGCGCCATCGCGGCGTTGCCGCAGGTGGAGACCGTCATCGACGCGGGAGACCGCGACGGGCTTCTTGCCCTGCTCAGCCGTTCCCAACTGGCGTTGAAGGCGCAGGGCGTACCGATGATGAATTTCATCCTGCCGCCGGCGACCATGTTCCTGCGTGTTCATGATCCCAAGAAATTTGGCGACGATATTTCCGGTCGCCGTGCCACCGTGGTCGAGGCGAATAAAACCGGCCGCACAATTGTCGGTGTGGAGCAGGGGCGCGACACGCTGGCTATTTTCGCCATAACGCCGTTCATGCGTGACGGCAAAAGCCTTTTCGTTACCGATGTCGGCATCCCGTTCGGCAAGGACTTCATTGACCGGGCCAAGCAACTTCTCAACGTCGATCTCGCTGTGCATCGCTACGACGGCAAGGTGTTCACGACAACCGCCTCGACCTTCGGCGAGGCTGAGGTTGCCACGCAAGACGAAATGAAACGTGCCTTCGATGGCGAAATAGTCCGCCGCGACGCCAAGCTCGGGGACCATCCCGTCGCCCTTTATCTCGGGCAGGTTAAGAACTTTGCAGGTCAGCCTGTCGCGGTGATCCAGCTGCTCAAGGACACCACGGAATACGAAGTCGTTGCCGCGGACGCGCGGCGCAATCTTATCCTTGGCGCCGTCTTCATCTTATTCGTCGCCGTGTTGCTGGCGCTTATGCTTGGGCGCAACGTGTCGCGCCCATTGGTCGCGATCACCGCCACCATGAAGAGCCTTTCCAGCGGCGATACGGACGTGGCCATCCCCGGAAGCGAGCGGCACGACGAACTGGGCGCCATGGCCAAGTCGGTGGAGCACTTCAGAGACCAGTTGGTGCGCGTGCGGCAATTGGAGGCGGATCAGGAAGAAGACAAACGCCGTGCAGAGGCCGATCGCCACGCCGTCATGTGTAAGATGGCCGATACCTTCGAAGATACCATTGGCAAGGTGATCGAGACTGTGACCGTTGCCGCGACGGAGCTTCAAGGGTCGTCGAACCAGATGGCCGGCACCGCCACGGAGACCAGCGCCCAGGCCACCATGGTTTCGGCGTCGGCACAGCAGGCCTCGGCCAATGTCCAGACCGTGGCTTCGGCCACAGAGGAATTGGCCGCATCCATTAAGGAAATCGCCCAGCAAGTGGAGCGTTCGCAGGCCGTATCCACCCGTGCCGGCGAGGAAGCCCGCAGCACCACCGACTATGTTCAAGCCTTGTCGACGAATGTCGGCAAGATCGGGGATATCATCAAGCTGATTGATGCAATCGCCGCCCAGACCAATCTGCTCGCCCTTAATGCGACCATCGAGGCGGCACGTGCCGGCGACGCTGGAAAAGGTTTCGCCGTCGTTGCCGGCGAGGTGAAAAATCTGGCGAACCAAACCGCACGGGCGACCAGCGAGATTACCAGCCAGATCCGGGCGGTGCAGGAAGGCACCGATACCGCCGTTCATGCCATCGACAGCATTTCCAAGACCATCGGCGAGATGGGGGAGATCGGGGCCGCAGTGGCGGCGGCGGTGGAAGAGCAGTCCAGCGCCACCATGGACATTGCGCGGAATGTGGAGCAGGCCGCAGTGGGCACGGAGCAGGCTTCCAGCAATATCATCGTGGTCGAACAGGCTGCGCGGGAAACCGGTGCCGCAGCCGAACAGATCAAGGATGCCGCCACTGCGCTGTCCAAGCAGGCCGCAGTGCTGCGCCACGAAGTGGGGCAATTCATGACCCAGGTCCGAGGCTGAAGCATAAGGGGCGCGAGGCTTTCACCCCGCGCCCCTTATTCAACAATTTAGTCCTTCTTGAAGTCCTCATGGCACGCCTTGCAGGCGGCGCCCAAAGCCTTGAACGCATCCACCGACTTGGCGGCGTCACCGGTCTTGGTGACTTCCACCAGGGCGACGGCGGCGCCGAAGGCCTTTTTGCCGGCTTCGTCGAACTTGGCGCGCTCGGTCCAGATGTTGGACTTGGCCTTGGTCTCGCCCTTGTCGCTGCCCTCGGGGTAGGCGTTGCCCATGTGCTTGAAGGCATCAACGATGCCCTCGGCATCCCACACCAGATTCTCGGTGCCGCCCTTAAGGAACAGGGCCGCCTTCAGGTTGCCCATGTGACCGGCGGCTATTTTGTAGATGCTCTGACGGTGGACGATGTTGGGGTTGGTCTCGTCGGCCTGGGCGGTGAACGCGGCGGTGGACAGCGCAGCCACGGCGCAGGCCAGCAGAACCAGTTTCTTCGACATCGGTCATTCCTTCGCAAAGGGGTTAGTGTTGGCGCAAACATGCACCGTCTTGCCTTGCTTGGAAATCTGCCAATTTGCGGAAGGATTGTTTCCTCTGGGAAACGGCAGCTAGGGCGCCAGCGGCACCAGCACCGCGAAGCATGAGCCCTTGCCCAAAGTCGAGCGCAATTCCACCCTCAGGCCCAGCAAATTCGCGGTTCGCCGCACCACGCCGAGGCCTAGGCCTAGGCCTCGGTTGCCCCTTTCGCCCAGGCGGGTGAAGTCGTCGAACACCATTTCCAGTTTGTCTTCGGGGATGCCGATGCCGCTATCGACGACGCAAATGGCCAAATGGTCGCCCCGTCGCCGGCAGCCCAGTACGATGCCGCCCTTGTCCGTATAGCGCAGTGCGTTGACCATCAGATTGCGCAGCATGCGTTCCACCAGCACCGGGTCGCTGAGCACGCGTGCGCTGGTGGGCACCATCTTTAACTTCAGGTTCTTGGCCTGGGCCTCGGGCTCCATCTGGTCGTACAGATTGGCCAGCAGCGGCATCAGCGAGAAGGTGCTGATATGCGGCACGATCTTGCCTGCTTCCAGAATCGACACATCCAGCAGGGTGGTCAGCAGGGCCTGGGTGGCGTCTACGCTTTGGCGCAGCTTGTCGACGATGTTGGCATGGGGGCTGTCGCTCAGCCGCCCCGCCAATGCCTCGACGAACATGCCAGCGGCCTGTAAGGGCTGGCGCAGGTCATGGCTGGCGGCGGCCAGGAAGCGGGTCTTGCTCTCATTGGCGCGCCGCGCCTGTTCGGCTTGTTCGTGGGCTTCCTCGGTGCGTTCGCGCACGGTTTCTTCCAGCCCGCGCAACAGCGCTTCCTCGCGTGCCATGCCGGCGAAGGTCATCCGCACCAGGGCGCCCAGCAGCAGGGTCAGCAGGCTGCCCACCCCGGCGGCGATCCA
>JACMLB010000173.1 GCA_014379805.1 Rhodospirillales bacterium
CAGGTCAATTCCGCCGTCACCCAGATGGACGAAATGACCCAGCAGAACGCGGCCCTGGTGGAGGAATCCGCCGCTGCCGCCCATGCGCTGGAAGACCAGTCGCGCGAGCTGAACCGGTTGATGGGCTTCTTCCATGTGGGTGAGCAATCCGCGCAGCCGGTTCCGGTTCAGGCCAAGCCCGCTGCCAAACCGGCCCCCAAGCTGGCGGTGAAAGCGACCGCCCGCCCGGCCGCCAAGGCTCCGGCACGGACTCATCTGGCCAAGCTGCATGATACCCCCGCCCCCACCGCCGCCGCCCAGGCGTCCAAAGACCAGGACTGGGCGGAGTTTTGAAATCTTTATAATATCTGGTAAGACTATGGCCCCGCCGACTGCGTTCGGCGGGGCTTGTTGTTAGGGGGGACAAGGTGCAGCAGCGCGAATTCGACTTGGGCGATGAGGAATTCCAATTCCTTGCCGCCTTCATGTCGCGAGAAACCGGAATCGTGCTGTCAGACCACAAGCGTCAAATGGTCTCGGGCCGTCTGGTCAAACGGCTGCGCAGCCTGGGCTTGAGCTCCTTCGGCGATTACGTGGAGCTGCTGCAGGGGCCCGGTGCCGCTGGCGAGGTGGAAAACCTGGTCAACGCCATCACCACCAACATCACCAATTTCTTCCGCGAACCCCATCACTTCGACTTCCTCAAGCACTCCGTGCTGCAGCCCCGCGTGGCCGAGCGCCCGCGCCGCCCGCGAATCCGCGTATGGTCGGCGGGCTGCTCGTCGGGCGAGGAGCCCTACTCCATCGCCATGACCATGGCCGACGTGCTGAAGCCGGGCGAAGGCTGGGACGCGCTGATCCTGGCCACCGACATCGACACCAATGTGTTGCGCCGGGGTGAAGCGGGAGTTTATCCGGCGGATGCCGCCAAACATATCCCCGAGACCTATCGCAAGCGCTTCCTGCGCCGCATGCCCGGCGATCAGGACAAGGTGCAGATGGCCGACGAATTGCGCCAAATGATCCGTTTCCGCCGGCTGAACCTGCATGAGAAATGGCCCATGAAGGGCACATTCGATGTGATCTTCTGCCGCAACGTCGCCATCTATTTCGACAAGCCGACCCAAAGAAAGCTGTTCAACCGTTACGCGGACTATTTGAACATTGGCGGTATGCTGTATCTTGGTCATGCCGAATCGCTGATCGGTGTCACCGATCGCTTCGAGGTCGCTGACAAGACGGTTTACAGGCGGATCAAATGAGCGGGAATGGGGTCTGGGGGGCCCAAGCCGACGAAGCCGAGCGCCGGCGCTGGTTCGACCCCACCTTCAAAATTATGGCGGTCAAAGTCCTGCCGGGGGAGCATTACGTCTCCACCGCCGGACAGGAAATGATCGTCACCGTGCTGGGCTCGTGCGTCGCCGCTTGCGTCTGGGACACCCGTCTGAAAATCGGCGGCATGAATCATTTCATGCTGCCCGATTCCGGGTCCGACGTGCCGGTGGACAAAGCCATGCGGTTCGGCAATTTCGCCATGGAAGAACTCATAAACGACGTACTGCGGCGCGGCGCGCGGCGCGAGTCGCTGGAGATCAAGGTATTTGGCGCCGGTAACGTACTGCCGGGGGTGGGCGTCGCCACCACCTCGGTGGGCGACCGCAACGCCAGCTTTGTGCGCAGCTATCTGCACGAGGAAGGCTACCGCATCGCCGCCGAGGATTTGGGCGGCCTGCACCCCCGCCGCATCCACTTTTTCCCGCGTCTGGGCAAGGTAATCCGCCTGTTCCTGAAAAAGGACGTGGAACGCGCCGTGGTCAATCGCGAAATGTCCTACCGCACCCGCCTGCAGACCGTCGAGGTCGAAGGCGAGGTCGAATTGTTCGATTAAGGGGCCGAAGCCATGGCTGGTGCCCGCATCCGGGTTCTCATCGTCGACGATTCGGCGCTCATGCGCCAAATGCTGACATCCATCTTGTCGTCGGACCCCATCATCGAGGTGGTGGGCACCGCGCCCGACCCGCTGGTGGCGCGCGAAAAGATCAAGGCGCTGCATCCCGACGTCCTCACGCTGGACGTGGAAATGCCGCGCATGGACGGCCTGGCCTTCCTGGAAAAGCTGATGACCCTGCGGCCCATGCCGGTGGTCATGGTCTCGTCGCTGACCGAGCGCGGCGCCGACGTGACCCTGAAGGCCATGGAACTGGGCGCGGTGGACATTTTTTGCAAACCCACCGACGCCGTCGGCACTGGGATGCAGGCTTACGCGCGCGAACTGATCGACAAGGTCAAGGCCGCCGCCCATGCCCGTGTGCGCCCGCTGGGCGACCGGCCACAGGTGGCGACATCCAAACTGTCGGTCACCTCCATCTACAAATCCACCGACCGGCTGGTCGCCATCGGCTCAAGCACCGGCGGGGTCGAAGCATTGCGCGACATAATCCTGGCCCTGCCCGCCGATGCGCCGCCCATAGTGGTGACCCAACATATTCCCCCGAAATTCTCCGCCAGTTTTGCCGAGCGCCTGAACAATTTGGCCGCCGTACGGGTCAAGGAAGCCGTTGATGGCGACCGCATCGTCGCCGGCCACGTCTTCATTGCGCCGGGCGACCGGCATATGGCGGTGCGCCGCTCGGGCGCCAGCCTGGTAATCCAGACCTATGACGGCCCTCTGGTCAGCGGCCACAAGCCCAGCGTGGACGTGCTGTTCCACTCCGTGGCCGAGGCCTGCGGCTCCAAATCCGTGGGCGTAATCCTGACCGGCATGGGCCGCGACGGTGCCGATGGCTTGCTCGCCATGCACAAGGCGGGCGCGCCGACCATCGGCCAAGATGAGACCTCCTGTGTAGTTTACGGCATGCCCAAGGCGGCGCGTGAGATGGGCGGAGTCGAACGCGAACTTCCCCTCTCGCGCATTGCCGAGGAAATCCTTAGGCTGTGCCACGCCGATGTGACGAGGACGTAAGATGACCGAGAACAATTGTACCGCGCTGCTTGAACTGCTGGCCCGTTGGCAGGCCTTTTCCGAATTGCAGCAGCGAGCCTTTGAATTCCTGGCCTCGGAAGCCATCGCCACCGGTCAGGAGTTCGAGCATTCCACCGACGGCGCCACCAGCGTGCTGACCCGCATCGGCCAGTTCTCCGCCGAAAGTGCCGCCGGCGATCTGCAGGCCGAGACCTTCGAGGTGGTCCAGCAACTGCAGGCCGCCGACCGTTCACGCCAGGGGTTGGAACAGGTTGCCTCGGTCCTGCAAACCCTGCGCGGCCAGCATTGCGAACTGGTCAATGCCACCCGCGACACCGCCCACGTACCGGCCACCGACGCCATGCTGAGCGCCTGGATCGAATCCCTGGGCAGCAACGTCTCGCTGGCCGATTGGCGCCGCCGCCTGATGGACGCCCTGCACGGCCGCGAGCCCACCCCCGCCGCCCCGGCGGGCGACGACGATGAACTCTTTTGACAAATCAAATAATTAACCTGTGCGCTCTGTAATAAAACAGTTGTTTGTCGCCCCAGTTGGTTGCTTCTATATCCCACCGCATGCACTTGCGGGTTTGGGGGAAGCACATGCAGGGGATATTGTCTCGCCTTCCGCTGAAGGTTCAGTTCGGCGCCATTGTCGGCGTTGCCATTCTGGCCTTCGCGGTCGTTGCCGCCACCTTCGCCATCAGTTCCTCGGTCCAGACCCGTCTGGCCGAAAACGCCGCGCGGGCGCAAGAGTTGAAAGAAGACGTGGGCGCCATCGCCTTCGACCTGCTGGACGCGCGGCGCCGTGAGAAAGACTTCCTGGCGCGGCGATCCGACGACATGGTCGCGGCCCATGCCAAAAGCCTAAAGCAGGTGGCCCTGCACCTGGACGCGGTGGATGGCGCCGCCATGGATGCCGAGGATGCCAAGGCCATCCGCACCGGCGCCCAGGCCTATGCCGACACCTTCGCCCAATTGGTCCAAATCCAGCGCACCATCGGCTATACGGAAAATGACGGGCTGATGGGCTCGCTGCGCGCTTCGGTGCACGAGGTGGAGACCGCGCTCAAGGCCCATGAGGAATTGAAGCTGAGCGTGCTGATGCTGCAGATGCGCCGGCACGAAAAGGATTTCCTGGCCCGGCGCGACACCAAATACCGGGCCGACATGAAGAAGCGGGCCGAGGAATTCACCCGCGCCCTGGACGCGTCCGCCCTGCCCGCCGCCACTCGCGACGAAGTCACCGCCAAGATGGCCACCTATCACCGCGACTTCGACGCGGTGGTGGACGCGGTCATGGGTCTGGCCGCCGCCACCGGCAAAATGTCCGACCTTTACGCCCAGGCCGAACCCAAGGTGGAGAACCTCGCGCGGCTTGCCGAAGATCAGGCCCGCGCCGCCCTGGATGAGAAAGCTCGGGTCGATACCCTGGCCCAGCGCGGCATCGCCAGCGCCATGATCCTGGGGTCGTTGACCATGGCCGTGCTGGGGGCGCTGATCGCCCGTGGCATCTACCGCCCGCTCAACCAGATGGCCGAGGTGATGAAGCGCCTTGCCGCCGGCGATCTGTCCATGCAGGTTCCGTCGCGCGACCGGGCCGACGAGATCGGCGCCATGGCCAAGGCGGTGCAGGTGTTCAAGGACAACGCCCTCGATGCCGAGCGCCTGCGCCAAACCCAGGAAACAGCACGCCAGCGCGCTGAAGCGGAGAAACTGGCAGCCCTGTGCACCATGGCCGATACGGTGGAGCGTGAAACTCGCGCCGCCGTGGACCGGGTTGCCGAGCGCACCGGCAAGATGGAAGGCAACATCAACGACATGGCGGGCTCGGCCCAGGCGGTCAGCACCAACTCACAAAGCGTCGCCGCCGCCGCCGCCCAGGCCCTTGCCAATGCCCAGAACGTGGCCTCGGCATCGGAACAGCTGTCGGCCTCCATCAGCGAAATCGGCCAGCGGGTCAGCGATGCGGGCACCATCACCCAGCGCGCCGTCGCAGCCTCGACCGACGCCCAGGAAACCATCGGCCATCTGGCCGAGGCCGTGACCCGCATCGGCGAAGTGGCGACCATGATCAACGACATTGCCGGCCAGACCAATCTGCTGGCGCTGAACGCCACCATTGAAGCCGCCCGCGCGGGAGAGGCCGGCAAGGGCTTCGCCGTGGTGGCGCAAGAGGTCAAGAACCTCGCCAACCAGACCGCCAAAGCCACCGAGGAAATCTCGGGCCAGATCGCCACCATCCAGCACACCACCGCCACCGCCGTCGCCGCCGTCGCCGGCATCGGCCACGCCATCCGCGACGTGGACGCCATCTCGGCCGCCATCGCCGCCGCCATCGAGGAACAAGGCGCCGCCACCTCGGAAATCGCCCGCAACGTGTCGCAGACCTCGGACGCCGCGCAGGAAGTGTCCACCCGCATCGCTTTGGTGTCGGATGAAGCAGCCTCCAACGGCGCCCGCGCCGGAGCCGTGCGTGCCATCTCCGCCGAGTTGACGGAAGCCATCGACAATCTGCGCGACACCTTGGTGCGTACCGTGCGTACGGCAACGCGCGAGGTGGACCGCCGCGCCCTGCCCCGCTACCCGCTCAATACCGCCGCTTGGCTGGATGTGGCCGGCACCCGCATGGCCGCCCATTTGGAAAACTGCTCGGAAGGCGGCGCCACCTTGGTGCCCGAGGGCGCGGTAACGGTGGGACAACGGGTTGACCTATCGGTCGGACAATTGGGTGACGATCTGCCGGCCATGGTAATGACCGTGGAACATGGCCGCGCCCATGTGCATTTCGACCTGACGGGCGCACTGGAGGAAACCTTCATGCGGCGGTTCCGGGTGGCGGTCGCGGGGATGGAACCGGTGGCGGTGTAGGTGCGACAGTGCCATCTCTCGCTGTAGTCTGTCATGGGTTGCCCCTTACGCACCTACCCATTAGATTGGGCTCACGGGTAAAGCATGCGTGGCAAGCTGATGGGAAATAGTCGTGACCAAACCAAAAAACGAGAAAAATACAGAAAACATCGTCAGAAATGCGTTTCGGAAATTAGTATACTACGAATTATCAAATGACACCGTAATAGAAGAACAAAAAAGTGGAATCGAAGCTGCAAAACGTCTTCTAAAAGACGCAAGCAAAACAGGCAGGGGCGGAAATGGCTCCCCAGAATTCATATTGAGTTCTCCGTCCACTCCGGATTTGCTAGTTATCGTCGAGTGCAAGGCTGATGTCAAATTTCATATAAGTCAGGAATGCGCTGCATTTTTACGCGGGGAAAAAGCCAACAATGATAGCGAAACTAGGCTCCGGACTCATAACCAGTAGCAGAACGTCGCCGCGAGGCAGACGGCGGCGAGGTAATTGCGGGCCAGCCGGTCATATCGCGTGGCGATACGGCGGAAATCCTTGAGCCGTCCGAACATGCGCTCGATGGCGTTAC
>JACMLB010000174.1 GCA_014379805.1 Rhodospirillales bacterium
AAAAGACCGGCGGGAGCAAGGGGATGGTGCTCCCTCACCCCTTATTTTTACGCAATTGGGCCAGTACGGCGAAAGGACTGGGCTTTTTCACCTCCGCTGGGGTGGGTTCTTCCCCACCTTCGAAGGCGATTCCAGCTTTTCGCGGAAATGGATCCAGGGCCAAGGACAGATGTTCCGCTACTGCTTCGCCCACGTCAATCACGCCGTCGATAATCGGCTCAGGCGGGTCTTCATCTTCCATGGATAATTCGATCTCGGCGTCGGCCTCTTCGGTCACCGCACCTGCGCCAAAGGTCAGGCTGAATTCTTCCTTCACCTTGGCAGGCATGGGCTCAAGGCTGACCACGCAGGCCTGCACCACCTTGGCGGTGATGGTACCGTCCAACCGGATCAGCGCGCCGCCGGCGATGGCCTTAAGGTGCACCTGGGCCTTCAGCAGATCGATGGAGGGCAAGCCGAAGCGCTCGGCCAAAGCGATGCGCTCCTCGGGTTTGGCTTCCACATCGACGCGCATGCCGGTGACGGGAATGTGATCCACGCGGATGGGGCGACTGAATTCGGGGGTCTCGTCGTCGAGGATCATCACATTACCTGCGGCGGTTCAAAGGAAACGGCACCGCCCAGCAGCGTCACTTCATCCTGGGCGTCCACATGGGCACGCTGGGCCTTCACATAGGCCGCCATGGCCGCCAAATGGGCGCTGGAGACTGTGTCCGATTGATAGAGGTTACGGGCCAGTGCCGCTTGCAAGACGTCCTCTCCCTCACTCAGCGCCTTGTCATAGGCAACGGCGCGGCCATAAAAAGCCTCGGTCATGCGCTGGACGCGCTTGCCGACCCGCAGGTCGGTGACGCCCATCTCACGCAAATTGCGGTCCATATCGGCGAACATGAGATCAAAGATCGCCTGCGACAAGGGCTTCGCAGCCGCGTCCACAGCGGTGCCCAAGCGGCGCATCAGCAACCAGGCGTGCAGCACGATCATGTCATAGCGGGCTTCCAGCGTGTCGGGCACACCGAAGGCGGTATAAAAGTTGGGATGGCGCGCCTGCTCCACCACACTCATATAAAGATTTGCGGCGGCGCGCTCGCGCCGACGGCGTTCAAAAAAGCGTCCAAACAGCATGTGGCGTTTCCGGAGGCTCTGGCCGGCCTTCCTAGGCGGAGCGGCATCGTTGACAACGCCGCGCCAGGGGGTGCAATGTCTGGCCCACACTTTGGCTCCGGAGCCCCGCTCCGTCAATGCTTCGGCTTCGATACGGATGAACAAGCTGGTCCGCTCCAAACATATCGCCCTCGCCCGCCTCTTGATCCTTGGCGCCGTCTCCCTTGGTGTCGCCGCGTGCACGCCGTCCATCGACGTGCGCGGTAACCTGCCCACGCCCGAGGTGCTGTCCCAGATCCAGGTGGGCAAGACCACCCGTGACGAGGTTCAGGTCCTGCTGGGTACGCCCTCGGCCACCGCCATCTTCGGTGACGAAAGCTGGCAGTACATCTCGTCGCGCACCGAGACTGTGGCGTTCTTCAAGCCTGAGCTGAAGGACCGCAAGGCCATCTCCATCTCGTTCGACCGCAGCGGCGTGGTCAAGGAGGTGGTGTCCCGTGGCATGAATGACGGCATTGCCATCCAGGCCGTGGACCGCGAGACGCCGACCGCCGGCAAGGAAATGAGCATCCTTGAGCAGTTGGTCGGCAATGTGGGCAAGTTCTCTAAGGACCCAGGTGGTAAGTAGAGACTAACGGGCTGCGGCCCTCCCCCTTACCCCCATATAACGGACAAGAAAAAACCCCGACCGTTTCCGGCCGGGGTTTCTTTTTGCCTTAATCGATCAGGGATCAGCCCGCGACCATTGCCAACAGTAAGATGGCGACGATGTTGATGATCTTGATCATGGGGTTGACGGCGGGGCCGGCGGTGTCTTTGTAGGGATCGCCGACGGTGTCGCCGGTAACCGCCGCCTTATGGGCGTCGGACCCCTTGCCACCATGATGGCCGTCCTCGATGTACTTCTTTGCGTTATCCCAGGCACCACCGCCCGAGGTCATGGAGATGGCCACGAACAGGCCGGTCACGATGGTACCCAGAAGCATGGCGCCCAGGCAGGTGAAGGCCTGGACCTGACCGGCGGTGGAGGCCACCACGAAGTACAGCACCACCGGCGACAGCACCGGCAGCATGGACGGGATGATCATTTCCTTGATGGCTGCACGGGTCAGCATATCCACCGCGCGGCCGTAATCGGGCTTGGCGGTTCCGGCCATGATGCCGGGGATTTCCTTGAACTGACGACGGACCTCGACCACCACCGCACCGGCGGCACGGCCCACGGCCATCATACCCATGGCACCGAACAGGTACGGCAGCAGGCCACCCAGGAACAGGCCGACCACCACATAGGGGTCTTCCAGGCTGAAGCTGACCTTGAGGTTAGGGAAATAGTGCTTGAGGTCTTCGGTATAGGCCGCGAACAGCACCAGCGCGGCAAGACCGGCCGAGCCGATGGCGTAGCCCTTGGTCACCGCCTTGGTGGTGTTACCCACGGCGTCCAGGGCGTCGGTGATCTTGCGGACTTCCTTGGGCAGTTCGGCCATTTCGGCAATGCCGCCGGCGTTGTCCGTCAC
>JACMLB010000175.1 GCA_014379805.1 Rhodospirillales bacterium
CCGCGCCGGAGAAGCCGTCGCGGTCCACCGCCAGCGCGCCGCCGGCAGGGACCTTGTGCAGATCGGCTGCCCACATAATCAACGACCCGGCGCGCCGCAACTCTTCGTGCAGCAGGCCGACGGCGTTGTACTCGGCATCATCCGAGCGCAGGGAGTTGGAACAGACCAGTTCGGCCAGACCATGGGTCTGGTGGGCCGGAGTGGTGCGGTGCGGGCGCATCTCGTGCAAGACCACGGGAACGCCGGAACGGGCGAGCTGCCAGGCCGCTTCGCTGCCGGCCAGCCCACCACCAATGACATGGACGGTGCGGTTCATGGCCCACGACATAAGCCCAGGCGATGCGCGTGTCCAGCACCTTGGCTTGACCGGATTGCCCAGCGCGCCACATGAGAGTAAGCCATGCGCACTCTTTCCACTCTTATGGCCGCGTTGGTTGGCCTGTTCGTGCTCGGGCGCTTCAAGCGCCAGCGGGATAAGCCGATCCTTATCCCCGGCTTCGATTTCGCCGGCACCTCACAGGCGCGCTACCAGATGGGTGGCGATTATCACGACATCTTCGTGCCGCCGGGCAAGGGCAGCATGGCGGTGGCGGTGGGCGATGTGGCCGGCCATGACGCAGTGTCAGCGCGGCTGATGGGGGTGGCGAGCCGGCTGCTACGGGCGCGCGCCGCCATTCCCGGTGGCTTGGCCGCATTGATGGAGGGCGTCAACCGCGAACTGGCGCCCATGCAGGCGGGCCGCTTCATGACGTTGTTTCTGGCGGTGATGGTGCGCGAGACCCGTTCCATTCACTGGGTCAGCGCCGGCCACGCGCCGGTCATTGCCTATGACCCGGTGACCGACCGCTTCGGCGAGGTGCCGGGCCGCGACATTCCCCTGGGGATCGACCCGGACTGGCACTATCACGAACTGAACCACACCGGCTGGTCCACTGGGGCGCTGCTGGTTGTGGGAACTGACGGCATTTGGGAGGCCCGCAATCCCGCCGGCGAGATGTACGGCAAGAAGCGGTTGCTGCGGGTGGTGCGTGAGACGCTCAGGCTTGATGCGGCGTCCATCGTTCACGCAGTCAACGCCGATGTGGCGGCCTTCCGTCAGGGAAGGCCGCCTGGAGACGATACCACGCTGGTGGTGGTGAAGGCGGTTTAGGCTTTGGTCTTGACGCCGGCAGCGGCCAGTGACGGGGTGTCCACGTTTTGCAGTGCGGTCACCGCCAGGGCCGAATGGCGCACCAGCGGGTTATGCAGCGCTGCAGAGCCTTGGATGGCCTTCAAGCCGGTCTTGCTGACCTCTTCGGGAGTGCCGCCCTTGGTGTCCATGGGACCGAATGCATAGGATTTGAAGGCCGAGGATGCGCCACTGGAGGTCTTGCGGGTCGAATGGTTGTTGGCGGCATCCTTGCGCTGCAACATTTCGTGGGCGGGGGCGGCGGAAACGGCTTGCATGACAATTTCTCCACGGCATTAAACTCTTGTCTGGTCTAATGCAGACGCCGTGCCAATGGTTAGTGCTTTGAAAACACTGGATATGTTGCGTGTGCAACCGGCAAAATCTACCCAGTGCGTGCAACAAAGGTCCTATGCGGAAGGGCATTTCTTCCGGGCGCGGGTTGAGGTATAAGCAAGCACCGCCAGCCACCCTATTGAGTGGGAAAAGCACTACCATGGCTAAGAAACTTTATGTCGTCGGCGGCGAATACGCCGATACCAACTTCACCCAGATTGCCCCCGGGCATAAGGAGGAGCGCTTCGGCCCCTTCGATGAGCGCGAAGCCCATGTGTGCTGGCGCGCCCTGACCGGCAAGACCGTGGACAACGCCATGATCCGCTATTTCATCCGCAGCGATGACGAAGCGGTGGGCGAGGAATGGTTCGTGGTCGGCGGCGAATACGCCAACACCGAGTTCGAGACCATCGCCTCCGGCAAGTCGCTGGAGACCTTTGGGCCGTTCCCGCGCCAGGAAGCCCTGAACAAGTGGCGTGAACTGACCGGCAAGACCGTGGACAACGCCATGGTGCGCTACGATCTGTGTTCTGCCACTGAATTGGTCACGCGCAAAGCCAACTAATTTGCCTAAGAAGTCAGCTACTTCAAGCAATTGCCCTGCTTTTTGTAAGGGCTCTAGATTTCGTTGCGATTTCAGGTTATCTCCCTAGGCAGGAATTATTGTCCTGCCAGGGAGAGCCCCTATGTCTTCGCCCAAATATCACGCCTTCATGTGCAACACGTCCCGTCCCGACGGCCATCCGCGCGGCTGCTGCACCAGCAAGGGCGGTGGACAGCCGCTGTTCGATCGCCTGATGCAGAAGTTCCAGGCTGCCATGCTGTGGGATAAGGGCGTCAGCATCGCCCAAGCCAGTTGCCTGGGCACCTGCAACGCGGGGCCGGTGATGGTGGTTTATCCGGAAAACGTCTGGTACTCGCCCAAGACCAACGAGGACATCGACGAGATCGTCAAGTCCCACTTCCGCGAGGGCAAGGTGGTCGAGCGGCTGGTGTTCACGCCGTAGGGTGTTGCGTCAATTTCTCCCTCCGCCGTCATGGCCGGACTTGTTCCGAAAGCCGGCAGCCACTCCCCCGCTAGTCATCCCGAACGAGCGTGAGGGATCTCCGCTTGGCACATGGGTTGGGGAGTTCGCATTGGCCGATGCCTTACCAGAATGAGATTCCTCGCTGCGCTCGGAATGACAAGTTTCTGGGAAAATCAGGCGCCTACTTTCTGACAAGCGCCTTTAGATTAACCACAGAGGCACAGAGGCACAGAGAGGCCGCGCCAGACGGAACCCGGCCTGGGTCCACCCGACAGATATCTCTGTGCCTCTGTGTCTCTGTGGTTAATCAACCGTCCAATTTGACCGGTGGCGCCGCGAAGGCACGCTGTTCCTGCCTTTCCAGGCGCCGCCGAAATTTGAACCGGACAGGCCTTGTTCCGGCCATCCACGCGGGTCCGCAAAGACGCTTTTGGAAACAATGTGCTGGCGGCACCGCGTGGATACCCGTGACAAGCACGGGCATGACGGCGGAGGGACCGGCAGGCTAGAGAGCGGCGCCGCCAACCATGGACGGCGCCGCGTCGTCACTATTCCGTGCGCTGGATCAGGTGATAGCCGAACGGGGTCTCGATCACGTCCGACACCTGACCGGCGGTCAGGCCGAAGGCGGCTTCGTCAAATTCCCGCACCATGGCGCCACGGCCGAACTTGCCGAGATCGCCGCCTTCCTCGCCCGACGGGCAATCCGAATGCTGGCGGGCCAGCGCGCCGAACTCAGCGCCATTGGCCAATTCGGCCTTGATGGCGTTGATGGAGGCCAAGGCCTCATCCTTCGAGCGCGTGGCGGTAGACCGCATGGAACCCTGATACATGAGCAGGATGTGCGAGGCGCGAATCTGCGACGCCATGTAAATCTCCTCGGCAATGTTGGTTTTAAGGAAACCCGACCATAACAGGCGGTGGGGGAGGGATGTCACGGCCAAAACCGCGGTCAACCCCGCGAATCGGCCATAAAATGCACGAGAATGGCCGCAGTGGCCGATACGTTCAGAGATTGTATGCGACCTGTCCCGGGCAAGGTGGCGACGTCTTCGCAGGCGGCCAAGGTTTCGGGCGGCAAGCCGTCCTCTTCGTTGCCCAGCACGATGGCCAGCGGGCGCTCACCGCGCGACAACACTTCGGCCAACGGACGATGGGCGCCCAGCGCAGTGCCCACGACCCGGTAGAACGGCTGAATGGCTGCAAGTGCGGCGGACAGGTCGGTGGCACGGTGAACGTCCACCCATTCCAACCCACCCTCGGCCACCCGGAACGCCGCTTCCGACGGCAACGCCTGGCCGGGATGGCCGGACACCACCAGATGCTCCAGCCCGAAGAACGCCATGGTGCGGGCGATGGCGCCCAGATTGTGCGGATTGCCCACGCCATCCAGGATCAGCAGCGGCTGGCCCGCCTTGGCCCAGGCCTTGGCCTGTTCGGGATCGAAGCTGAGCACCGGCTTTGGTCGGGTTACCACCAAGATGCCACCATGCAGTGGGCTGCCGGCGATCTTGGTCAGTTCCTCGGTGGGGACATGGCGGTAGGGTTTGCGCCGCGCCGACATGACTTTGCAGAACTCGGTGGCTTCCGCCTTCATGCGGTCGTCGAAGAACAGCCGCTCGGTGCGCTCGGGGTCGTGGGCGAACACGGCTGAAACCGCCGGCAGGCCGGCCACCTTGCAAGTGTCCTCGCGCGGACCACGTAGCGTCAGCGTGGGCCGAGTGGATTCGTTACGCGGGCCTGGGC
>JACMLB010000176.1 GCA_014379805.1 Rhodospirillales bacterium
CATTACGCTTGACGAAGGCGCCCGCCGGGGTGTTGAGCCAGTCATACAGCCGGGTCAGCAGGAAGCGCATGGCGGCGCCGCGCGCCAGCAGCGGCAGGGCTTGCAATTCGTCCACCAACAGGGGGCGAACCTTGCGGTAGGCGTTCAGCATCAACATGGCCTTGGTGGCGTTGAAGCTGCCATCGGGCTCGAAGCACCACGCGTTCAGGCAGATGGCGATGTCATAGGCCAGCGAGTCGGTGCAGGCGAAATAGAAGTCGATCAGGCCCGAAACCTTTTCCACCTGGGTCGCCTTGTCGGCGCGGAAGAAGACGTTGTCGGGGAACAGATCGGCATGAATCAGGCCCATGGGCAGGGTCTTGGGCCAGTCGCGCTCCAACGCGGTCAGCTCGGCCTCGATGTAGTCGGCCAGACCGGGCGAAACCTCGTCGGCGCGGGCGCGGGCGGTCTCGAATAGCGGGCGCCAGCCGGAGACCGACAGATCGTTGCCGCGCGATTGGGGGAAGTCGGCCCCCTTCAAATGCATCTCGGCCATGGCCGCACCCAGCGCCGAGCAATGGGCCAGGGTCAGCCGGCGGGCGGACATGCCGGTCAGGAAGGTGACGATGGCGGCGGGGCGGCCGCACAACTCACGCAAGCTGACGCCGTCGCGGCCATGTAGCGGCGTCGGGCAAGCCAGCCCACGGGCAGCCAGATGCTCCATGAGGCCCAGGAAGAACGGCAGATCTTCGGGCTTGGTGCGCTTTTCGTAGAGCGTAAGGATGTAATTGCCGCGATCGGTTTGCAGCAGATAATTGGAGTTTTCGACACCTTCGGCGATGCCCTTGAATGACAGCACCTCGCCGATGTCATAGCCGGCGACGAACTCCTCCAGCTCCTCGTCGGAAACTTCCGTGTAAACCGCCATGCCCCAAAGGCCCCAATCGCCGCGAGAAGGCCGGAAGGTACGACAGCAGGTGGGGTTTGGGAAGGGGGGCTGGGAGCTAGCCAGGAGAGACATTGACTCCCCCTCCCCCCCTCGCTCATAGTCAGGGGGTCAGTAAGCAGGGCGCAAGCCCCGCGCCCCGTTGCCGGTCAAGGAGGGGCTGCCGAGCAGAACCGTTAGTGACTGAGATCGGAATTCCGGCGGGACGTTGACAGATAAGGCCGCTCTCCTTGGAGGGCGGCTTTTTCATGTCAGGCGGGTATTGGCTGCAACCATCCGGGTGCGCGTTCCGCCATGGACAAGGTCAGCACACGGATACCGGCCACGGCAATCAGCTCGCGAGCAAGGGGGCCATCACGCCCATCGGCATTTAGATGATACACCGTGTTGGCAATGACATCGGCCACTTGAAGGCCCGCCGTAACCTCACTGCCGCCGATCCTGATCGCCGCACCGCCCAGCGTCTCAACCCGCCCGGCGATTTCATGACAGCACCGAGTCAACGTCTCCTTGGAATAACGGCCACGATCCACGGTCACACCTATGGCCTTGCCTGCCGGGAGCGCCCCAATAGCCTCCACCGCGAGTTCACGCCACAGCTCGTGTTCAGGCAGATGTCGCATGGCCCAACCGCCCACCGCGTCCGAGCGTCGAGACACTGCGGCCACGGCAACAGTCATGCCGGTCTCGCACAGCAACCGAAAGAACAGCGCCCGCTGCATGGGGCTCAGTTGGTGCCCCTTGATCTCGCCGATAATGCGAGGCTGTGCCCGCTTGCGGAACTGCCGCACCACACGGGCCGCCGCTTCGGGCGCGATCAAAACAGCCGAGACGACAAATTCCTGGCAAGCCCGGTCGCTGCCGCCGCTTTCGTCTGAATAGATGTGCATAGGCCAAGGTTAGCAATCGAAGACCGTGCTAGGGCCGCACGGTTAGAAACCCACGTTTCTAACCCAGAACCCCGCTCCGACACCCCAACCACCCCTCGTTATGCCGCAACCCCAATCCCTCATAGAACGCCCGTGCCTTGGCGTTCCACTCCAGCACGTTGACCTCCACCCGGCAGCAGCCCCGCACCAAAGCCAGCCGCGTAACCTCCGTCACCAGCGCCTTGCCGGCGCCGTGCCCGCGTGCCGCCTCGCGTACATACAGATCGTGGATCATCACGGCCTTGCGGCCCTGCCACGATGAATACAGCGGGATGAACACCAGCAGGCCCACCGACTGACCGTCCACTTCCGCCAGCAGCGCCTCGAATAACGGGCGATCACCAAAGCCGTCGCGGGCCAAATCCGCTTGGGTCGCGCTCACCACCCCGCCCTCGAACGCCGCCAGTTCGGTCAGCATTTCCCAAATGACCGGCACATCACGCGCCTGGGCAACCCGCACCTTCACAGCAATTGCGGCGGCAGTTTGAACGCCACCGTCTCGTCGGTGACCTTCACTTCCTCGATGGTCACCGCGAAGCGCTGGCGGGCGGCGACGATGACTTCTTCCACCAGCACTTCCGGGGCCGAGGCACCGGCGGTGATGCCCAGCTTGGTGATGCCGGTCAGGCAGCCCCAGTCGATATCGGCGGCGCGCTGCACCAATATGGAGTGGGGGCAGCCGTGGCGCGCCGCGACCTCCACCAGCCGTTTGGAGTTAGACGAATTGGGCGCGCCCAGCACCATGACCGCGTCGCAATGGGGCGCGATGGTCTTCACCGCGTTCTGGCGGTTGGTGGTGGCGTAGCAGATGTCGTCCTTGCGCGGCCCGTTGATGGCCGGGAAACGCCGCTTCAGCACGGCGGTGATGGCCGAGGTGTCGTCCACCGACAACGTGGTCTGGGTGATATAGGCCAGCCGGCCCGGGTCCACCGGCGCCACCCGTTCCGCATCGTTGACGTCTTCCACCAGCAGCACGGCGCCCTCGGGCACCTGGCCCATGGTGCCGATGACTTCCGGGTGACCCTTATGGCCGATCATGATGATCTGGCGGCCCATGTCATGGTGCAGTTCCGCCTCGCGGTGAACCTTGGTCACCAGCGGGCAGGTGGCGTCCAGATACTCAAGGCCGCGCACGTCAGCAGCAACAGGCACCGATTTCGGCACGCCATGGGCGGAGAACACCACCGGCACGCCGTCAGGTACTTCGGCCAATTCATCCACGAACACCGCGCCCTTGGCCTTCAGGCTGTCCACCACGAAGCGGTTATGCACGATCTCGTGGCGCACATAGACCGGGGCGCCGTATTTCTCGATGGCGGCTTCGACGATGTGAATGGCGCGGTCCACCCCGGCGCAAAATCCGCGCGGAGACGCCAGCACGATGGTCAAAGCAGCCTTGGTCATGGGTCCTATCCGTCCGGTTCGTCGCTCGCGCCCTTGTGCGCGGGCGCTACCTCCAATAAAGTCCCCGAACTATAGCCATGGAAGTTCCCTTCCCCTCAACGGCTTTTCCGAGACTTTGAATGATGCGAAGCGCTGTCCGTCCCCTCGCTGCCTGCCTTTTGCCGCTGATGCTGGGCTCATGCGCCCTGTTCCAGAAAAAGGAAGTGCCGCCCTGCCCGCCCATCTACATCCTGGGCGATGCCGCCAAGCTGACCAAGTTCCGTCCCGGTCTGGGCCGCGACCTGACCGACGTGGAATTCGAGGCGGAAATCCTGGGCTATCAGGGCGGCTGCACCTATGACGAAAAGGGCGCCCTGGTGGACCTTCAGGTCAGCTTCGCCTTGAAACGCGGCCCGGCGGATACCGACCACAAGGCGGAGTTCAACTACTTCGCCGCCATCCCGTATTTCTACCCGTCGCCCGACGCCAAGGGCGAATTCCCGGTCAGCATCACCTTCCCCGAGGGCACCAATTATGTGCGCTTCACCGACGAAGAAGTGGTGATGCGGGTACCGGTGAAGGACAAGGACGTCATCAACAAGTACGAGATCTATCTGGGCTTCCAGGAGACCTCGGAGGAGTTGGAGCGCAACCGTCAGGACAAGAGGTAGGCCCTCTGGTCGTTCCAACTGCAATCATTGACTCGCGGGCGTGGGTGGGTACACTCACGCTGCATAGATGACCCTCGCCGGGAGAGACCGCCCCCACAATATGTGGTAGGCGGCGCCGAAGGAGCAACCGCCCCTGGAAACTCTCAGGCAAAAGGACCGGCGGGGGGTTAAGCTCTGGAAAGCGGCGCACCGGATGCGCCCACCGACGATGTAAGCCGTCCCGCTTTGGGCTGGTGAATCTTTCAGGTTCC
>JACMLB010000177.1 GCA_014379805.1 Rhodospirillales bacterium
CGGCAACGCATCGGCCTGCACCGGCGGCACGGCGCGCTGCAACTGGACGCCCGGCAATTTCGCTTGGGGAGGTGCCTGAACTTGCGGCCGAGCGGCCTCAGCCTACTGAGGCGGCTTGGTTCCGCTCATCCACGGTGGTAAGTCTGCTTGCTGACATCCGCTCACCAGCAAGGCAGCCGCGACGAATGGCAAGGCAGCGCATTGACGCCACCGGAATGGGGACCAGCGCAACGGGACCCTCCCTGGAACAGGCTAAAGAAGAGGCAGAAGGTAGACCGGCGCGCCTGGGAAGTAAACCGGCGCCGGGGCTCTACCTAGTGGCTACCCCCATCGGCAACATGGGCGATATCACCTATCGCGCGGTGGAAACCCTGCGTGTCGCCGATCTGGTGGCATGCGAGGACACCCGCATTTCCGGCAAATTAATGACCCGGCTCGGCCTGGACCGGCCTCTGACACCCTATCACGAGCACAATTCCGAACGTGCGCTGCCCCAAATCATCGCCAAGCTGAAGGAAGGCGCCATCGTAACGCTGATCTCGGACGCCGGCACGCCGCTGGTGTCCGACCCCGGCTATCGGCTGGTGCGCGCCTGCGTGGCCGAGGGCATTCCGGTCACCGCTTTGCCCGGCGCCTCGGCGGTGATGGCGGCGCTGCAATTGTCCGCTCTCCCCACCGACCGCTTCATGTTCGCCGGCTTCCTGCCCAACAAGGCCACCGCCCGGCGTCAGGCCTTGCGTGAAGTCGCCGCGGTGCCGGCCACCCTGGTGTTCTTCGAATCGCCCAACCGCTTAGGCGATTCCCTGGCCGACATGGCCGCCGTGCTGGGTGCGCGCGAGGCGGCAGTGGCCCGCGAGCTGACCAAGCTGCATGAAGAAGTGGCGCGCGGCGATCTGTTCACCCTGGCCAACCGCTATGCCGACAACCCGCCCAAGGGTGAGGTGGTGGTGGTGGTGTCCCCGCCCGACGCGCCGCAAACCGCAGCGCCCGAGGAATTGGACGTGCGATTGGCGGCGGCGGTAAATGGCGGTGCCTCGCTGAAGGATGCGGCCGCGTTGGTAGCCGCCGAAACCGGCCACCCCCGCCGCGACATCTATGCCCGCGCGCTGAAATTGTTCCGCAGCGGCAACGACGAGTGACACTTTCGCCGAAACTCGCGGCATGGCAGCGGGGCAAGCGGGCGGAGACCCTGGCGGCGTGGTGGCTGCGGCTGAAGGGTTACCGCGTGTTGGCGCGCGGCTATGCCATCGGTCGGGGCAGGGGCGCTGGCGAGGTGGATTTGATCGTACGCCGAGGGGACGTGGTGGCCTTCGTCGAGATCAAGGCCCGCGCCACCCTGGCCCAGGCCGCCCACGCCATCACCCCCAACCAGCAGGACCGCATCATCCGTGCCGCCCGCGCCTTTGTCTCGGGCCAGCCCAAGCTGGCGGCCTGCGTGCTGCGCTTCGATGCGGTTCTCATCACCCCCAAGTCATGGCCCCGCCACATTTCAGACGCTTGGCGGATGGATACTTGAGGCGGAACCACCCCGCCCGGTAAACTGCCCTACCTCTCATTCGCTTCGAGGACTACGCCCGTGAAACAGCTTCGCCCTGTCGTCATTGTTTTTGCCTTGGCCTCTGCCGGCCTGCTGTCGGGTTGTGCCGGAGCCCTGATCGGCGCCGGAGCCACCACCGCCACCGCCGCTTCCGAGGAGCGCGGGCTTGAAGGCGCCATCGACGATGCCAAAATCCGCGCCGAGATCAATCACCTCTGGTTCCAGCGCGACATCGAGATGTACCGCCAAGTGACGCTGACCATCAAAGAAGGCCGCGTGCTGCTGACCGGCACCGTGCCCGGCACCGACGCGCGGGTCGAAGCGGTGCGGCTGTCCTGGCAGGCTGCCGGCGTGCGCGAGGTGCTGAACGAAATTCAGGTGCATGGCGACACCGGGTTCTCGGATTACACCAAGGACGTCACCATCTCGCAGAAGATGAAAAGCCGCCTGCTGTTCGACAAGGAAGTCCGCAACATCAACTACACCGTGGACGTCAACGACGCCGTCATCTACCTGATGGGCGTGGCCCAGAACGAAGCCGAGCTGCAGCGGGTCATCGCTTATGCCCGCGATATCTCCGGCGTCAAAGGGGTGGTCAGCCATGTGCGGCTGAAGAACGACCCCCGCCGCATCGGCGGCTGACGGCATGGCGGTCAACGGCCAGACTCCGCGCGACCGTCTGGCCTGTTTGGCCGGATGCGACCATGTGGAGTTGGCCGAGACCGCGTTGCTGCTGGCGTCCCTGGACGGCCCCGGCAATGTGGGCGCGGCGTTGGGGCGCTTGGACCAGATGGCGGGCGCTTTGGCGGCAGAGACCGCAGACGAGCAGGCTGCCGCCCTGGCCGAGGCCCTCGGCGGCTTTCACCTGGATGAGCACGACCACGACAATTCCGCCAACCTATTCTGGGTGCTGGACAACCGACAAGGCACGCCCGAGGCCCTGGGCCTGCTGTGGCTGGACATCGCCCGCCGCGCCGGCTGGAACGCGGAAGCGTTGGCCTTTCCCGGCTGCCTGCTGGTGCGGCTGGAAGACGACAGCGGCCACCGCGTCATCATCGATCCGGCCCTCGGCGGCGTGGTGCTGACGCCCTGCCAATTGCGGGCTCAGGTCAAGGCCATGGCCGGTTTGGCGGCGGAATTGGCACCCAGCCTCTTTGCGCCGCTGTCCAACCGTGACATCCTGCTGCGATTGCAAAACGAGGTGAAGCTGAGGGTGCTGCGTTCGGGCCGGGTGGCCCAGGCGGTCGCCATCGTCGAAGCCACGCTGCTGTTCGCCCCCGACCAAGCCGGATTGTGGCGCGAGGCGGGGATGATGCACATGCGGCTGGACAATCTGCCCGCCGCCATCGCCGCCCTTGAACAATTCGTCGCCCGCGCAGGCAACAGCCCAGCACGGCGGCGGACCCAGCTTTTGTTGCAGGAAATTCGCGCGCGAATGATTTGAGGAGAAGACCGTGAGCCTGGCCGTCGCCATCCAGATGGACCCCATCGAGACCATCGACATCAACGCCGATTCCACCTTCGCCTTGGCGCTGGAGGCTCAGAAGCGCGGCCATGCGCTGTTCCACTATCTGCCCAGCAAGCTGGCCCTGAAGAATGGCCGGGTCACCGCGCGGGTGCGCCCACTGCAGGTCCGCCGGGCCAAGGGCAACCACGCCACATTGGGCGACGAGGTCTTGGTGGATCTGGCGACCATGGACGTGGTGCTCATGCGCCAGGACCCGCCCTTCGACATGGCCTACATCACCGCCACCCATCTGCTGGAGCACATCCACCCCAGCACCTTGGTGGTCAACGATCCGGTGCATGTGCGCAACGCTCCGGAAAAGCTGCTGGTCACTCATTTCGAAGGAC
>JACMLB010000178.1 GCA_014379805.1 Rhodospirillales bacterium
AGCGGCGCAGATGCATATGGGCGTCGCGCAGCAGCCGGTTGCCCTTGTGCAGATTGCACGGGCTGCACGCGGCGACCACGTTGGCCCAGGTGGTGCGGCCCCCGCGTGAGCGCGGAATGACGTGATCGAAGGTCAGGTCGTGGGCGGCGAAGGCGTGTCCGCAATATTGGCAGGCGAAGCGGTCGCGCAGGAAAACATTGAACCGGGTGAAGGCGGGTTTGCGCGATGCCGGGATGTATTCCTTCAGGGAAATCACGCTGGGCAGACGCATGCGCCACGACGGCGAATGAACTTCGCGGTCATATTCGGAAACCACGTTGACCCGGTCGGTGACCACGGCCTTTACCGCTTCCTGCCACGGCCACAGGGACAATGGCAGATAACTCAGCGGCCGGAAATCCGCGTTCAATACCAGGGCGGGATAGCCTTCTAACGCTACCAATACCCTCTCCATTGGAGTGTCATCGCTAATTTGGGAATTAGACTGCCGAATTCACCCCCTCACCCGTGACCCTTCGGTGAATTTCCCCATTCAACCGGGGTCCTCTTCCAAACCAAGGGCTTGGCGCACGAAGCCGATGGCGAGACCCAGACCGGGGCCGTCGATGGAATGGCCCAAATCCGGCCGCATCTCGGCCAGCACCGGAATGCCCACCGCCGACAGGGCTTGCTCGGCCTGCGCCAGACAGGCGGGATTGACCACCTCATCGGCCTCGCCATGGATCAGCAGGATGCGCGGGCGCGATGTCAGTTCAGCGCCCAGCATGTCGGCGGCCATCAAGGCGCCGGAGAAACCGATGACCGCGGCGCAGGCGCGGGGCCGGCGCGGCGCCACATGCAGGGCCAGCATGGTGCCCTGGGAAAAACCCACCAGCACCAGATCCGCATCGGTCAGGCCGTGATCGGCCAATTGCTGATCGATGAAGGCGTCCAGTAGGGGCGCCGCTGCGCATACCCCCGCCGTCAATGCCGGCACGGAACGGTCCGCCAGCGAGAACCATTGCCGCCCGTATGGCGCCATGTCATAGGGAAACGGCGCATTGGGGGCGACGAAGGCGGCATGGGGCAAAGCCGGAGCCACATAAGGCACCAGCGCCATGAGATCGGAGCCATCGGCGCCGACGCCGTGCAGCAGCACGACCAACTGACGGGCTTCGCCGCCCGAGGCGGGGGCCGCGCTGGGGCCGGTAAGAACAGTGGTAGGCAAGGCGGACCTCCGGACATGGCGCACCCGAGGGCGCGCGTGAACCTGCCTCTGATTATGGTATTCTAATCGTCATGGACCAACCCCCCATCGTCACCCGTTTTGCCCCCAGCCCCACCGGGCGCCTGCATCTCGGCCATGCGCATTCGGCATTGTTCGCCTATGTCCAGGCGCAAGGTGGCCGGTTTCTGCTGCGCATGGAAGACATCGACCCCACCCGCTGCCGCCGCGCGTTCGAGGCCGGCATCATGGAAGATTTGGAATGGCTGGGCCTGCGCTGGGAACAGCCGGTGCGGCGCCAGTCCGAGCATCTTGACGACTACGCCGCCGCCCTGGCCCGGCTGGACGCCATGGGACTAATCTATCCGTGCTTCTGCACCCGCAAGGACATTGCCGAAGCCGGTTCCGCCCCCCACGGTCCCGACGGCCCCATCTATCCCGGCCTGTGCCGCGATGTGTCACCGTCGGAACGGGCCGAGCGCATGGCAGCGGGTCAGCCCTTCGCCCTGCGCCTGAATATGATCGCCGCCACAAGGCGCACGGGCGCATTGGTGTGGCACGACCGCAGCATAGGCAATTTGGTGGCGCAGCCCGAATTGTTCGGCGACGTGGTGCTGGCCCGCAAGGACATTCCCACCAGCTACCACCTTGCGGTCACCGTGGACGATGCCTTGCAGAATGTGACCCTGGTCACACGGGGCGAGGATCTGTTCGCCGCCACCCATGTGCACCGGCTCTTGCAGGCGTTACTGGATTTGCCGGTCCCAGCCTACACCCATCACCGCCTGCTGACCGACGAAACCGGGCGCCGCTATGCCAAGCGTGACCGCAGCTTGACCATCGAGGCCCTACGTCAGGCCGGTCATAGTGCGGCCCAGCTGCGCGCCATGGCCGGATTTCCAGAGCCACATCCGTAAATATATATAACCTGTGCGCAATTAAACCAGAAGCTTGCATGTACTTTTTGTTGCGGGCATAAGTCCGACCCCTAAGCATCCCCTGCTTCGGAGATCGGCCATGACCCTGCTTCGCCCCCTTGCCCGACACCAGCTTGGCCTTGTGCCCCGGATCATCATCCTGGCCGTTGTGGGAGTGCTGACGCTTGGCGTGGCCGTCACGACCATCTCCACCTATCTGCTGCGCAACGCCGCCGAAGACGCCGCCCGCGAACGGGTCGACACCAACATGAAAGTGGCGTGGCAAACCTTGCGGGCCAAGGGCGAGCATTTCCGCGTCGAAGACGGCAGGCTGCTGGCCGGCGACCATGTGCTGAGTGCTGAACGGTAACTTCGAAGTGGTGGACAGGGTCAAGCAGCTGGTCGGCGGCACCGCCACCGTGTTCATGGGGCGACACCCGCGTCACCACCAACGTGATCAAGCCCGACGGAAGCCGCGCCATCGGCACCCAATTGACGCGCACCGCCGCCTATGCCTCGGTGTTCGAACGCAAGACGCCGTTCCGCGGCGAAGTCGCCATCCTGGGCGAGCCCTATATGACCGCCTACGACCCCCTGCTGGACCATAGCGGCGCGGTCATCGGCGTGCTGTATGTGGGCATCAAGAAGTCCGACTTCCTCAAGCCGGCCACCGACACCTTATGGACTCAAGCCATTGCCACCTTGCTGGTCATGGTGCTGGCTTCGGCCATGAGCTGGTTGATCGCCCGGCGCAGCATCGCCCGCCCGCTGGCTGCCAACATCACCGCCATGCGTCTGCTGGCCGATGGCGATTTGACGGCGCCGCTGCCGTCGTCCGACCGCTCGGACGAAATCGGCCAGATGGCCGCCGCCGAAGCGGAAATCGCCCGTCAGGTCGCCCATGCGTCGAATGTGGCCGACACCGCCGCCGCCGAGGCCGAGCGGGTCAACGCCATCGTCCAGACCCTGGTGGAAGCGACGGGGCGCATCGGCACCGTGGTGGGTCTGATCAACAACATCGCCAGCCAGACCAATCTGCTGGCCCTGAACGCCACCATCGAAGCGGCCCGCGCCGGCGACGCCGGCAAGGGGTTCGCCGTGGTCGCCAACGAGGTCAAGCATCTGGCCAACCAGACCGCCAAGGCCACCGACGACATCATCAGCCAGATCAACGCGGTGCAATCGGTGACCGATCAGGCGGTGACCGCCATTTCGGGCATCGGCCATACCATCACCACCATCAGCGAAAGCGCCACCGCCATCGCTTCGGCTGTGGAACAGCAGACCGCCACCACCCATGAGATCGCCCGCAACGTCCAGCAGGCCTCGGCGGGCACCCATGAGGTCACCCAGTCCATCACCCTGGTCAACCAGGGCGCTTCGACCACCGGATCGGCGGCCAACCAGGTATTCAGCACCGCCGAAGCACTGTCGCACCAATCCGATACCCTGGCCGGGGAAGTGGCCGACTTCCTGGCCGCCATCAAATCCGCCGGCGACCGCCGCCAATACGCCCGCACGGATGTTAACATGCCGGTGCAGATGACCATCAAAGGGCAACGCCGCGACGGCATCCTGCTGTGCGTGTCCCTGGGCGGCGGACGGCTGGACGGCATTCTGGACGTGCCCACCGGCACCGCCATCGACCTGACCGCGCCGGGCTGGCCCCATGTGCGCGCCCGCGTGCTGGGCGTCCAAGACGGCGGCTCCCGCCTGCAATTCGCCCTCGACAACGGCACCATGGACGCGTTGGAGCGGGTGCTGCCAAAGGCGGCTTGAGGGCTAATACCCCACCTTCACCACCCACATGCGGCCCTGTTTGTCGCCCACCGCCGCCGCGGTGCCGTCGGCCAGCAGGGTCAGCGCCCTGAGGCTGGCGCGTTTGCCCAGGCGGCGTTCCCACACCACCGCACCAGTGATGTCCAGCCGGGCCAGCAATGCCTCGCCGCCCAGTTCGCCCGCCACCAGCACGCCGCCATCGGCCAAGGCGGCGACGGCATTAAGGCGGCCTTTGGCGCCGCCCCAATGGTGGTCCCACAAAATGTCGCCCCGTCCGTTCAGGCGCACCACCCAAGGCGTTTCCTTGTCGCCCTTGATGCCCTCGGTGACGGGAAGGGTCCATCCCGCCACGGCCAGACCGCCATCGCCATAGGCGGCCAGGGCCTCGGGGTGTTCGTCCTCGGCCTCGTCGATGACCTTCTGGTCGTAATCCTTGCCCTGAAGGTCGAAGCGCATCACCCAGACGCCGCCGGGCTCGGTCGGGCCGGGGGCGCCATAAGCCGCAACCAGCACATCGCCCGTGGGCGACAGGGCGGCGGCGCGGGCGTGGAACAGGCCTTCGGTTTCCGTGGGCAGGGCCAACCGGCGCCACGCGGATTCACCATCCACGTCCAGCCGCAATATCCAGGCACCGCCCTGGGGACCGCCGGTCCAGCCCACCACCACCAGCCCGCCATCATCCAGGGCCACGGCGCCGGTGCCGCCATCCAGGGACGTGCGGCGGAAGCGGCGCATCCAATCCTGCTTAAGGTGTCCGTCGGCGCCCAATTGCAGCCGCCACACGGCGATGCCATGTTCGTGTCCGGGCGGATCGGACGGCCCCGCCACGATGGCCACCGCGCCGGGCGGCGTGGCGATGGCGCGCGGCCAGGAATCCGAGCCCGGCATGGTCCAATCGTCCACCACCTTGCCGTCCGCATTCAGATGCACCACACGGGGCGCGCCGCCTGCCCTGCCGGCCAATGTCAACCCGCCATCCATGGTGGCGCCGACGCCTTCGGCCTGACCGGTGCCGGGCAAAACCCATTCGGTCAATGCGCGAGGCCCTTGCGCCGCGGCCGGCATTGCGGCAAGCATCATGACAGCGGCAGTTACCGCATAGAGTCGCATCCCGTCCCCCATCGATCGGAAGCCTAGGGTTATGACCGAAGACGTGCTGCAACGCCACAAGGACAAGATGGCCAAGAAAAAGGCCAGCCGCGACAAGCTGATGGCCAAGAAGCAGGGTGAAAAGGGCCTGCTGCTGGTCCATACCGGCCCCGGCAAAGGCAAATCCACCGCCGCTTTCGGCATGGCGATCCGCTGTGTCGGCCACGGCTTCAAGGTGGGCATCGTCCAGTTCATCAAGGGCGCCTGGGACACCGCCGAGCGCCGGGTGCTGGAAGGCTTTGGCGAGCTGGTCACCTTCAAGGCCATGGGCGAGGGCTTCACCTGGGAGACCCAGGACCGCGAACGCGACATCCAGGCCGCCGCCCGCGCCTGGGACGCCGCCAAGGCCATGCTGGCCGATGAGTCCATCCGCATGGTCATCCTGGACGAGATCAACGTGGCCCTGCGCTATGACTACCTGTCCTGGGCCGACGTCGAAGCCGCCATCACCGCCCGGCCCGAAGGTCAGCACGTGGTGATGACCGGGCGCAACGCCCTGCCGCCGGTGATCGATGCCGCCGATCTGGTGACCGAGATGACCATGGTCAAACACCCCTTCCGCGACGGCATCAAGGCCCAGCCCGGAGTGGAATTCTGATGCTCGCCCGCTTCACCGCCATGGCGTTGCTATGTCTCAGCATGGCCGCACCCGCCACCGCCCAAGTGGTCAGCGACCAGACCCGTCTGGTCGCCAAAGCGGTGACCGCCGTGGAACGCCTGCGCCGCGACGACAATTTCGCGCCCAATATCGACAGCCTGCTGGCCCGCGCCCGCGCCGTGCTGGTGGTGCCCGATCTGATCAAGGGCGGCTTCATCATCGGCGGTGAATATGGCACCGGCGTGCTGCTGACCAAGGATCAGGGGCAATGGTCCAGCCCTGCCTTTTACTCCATCGCCTCGGGCTCGGTCGGCCTGCAGATCGGCGTCCAAGATGCGGAAACCCTGTACGTCATCATGAACGATGGGGGCCTGCGCGCGGTCATGAACAACCGCTTCAAGGCCGGCGCCGATGCCAGCGTCGCCGTCGCCACGGTGGGGGCCGGCGCCCACGCCGCCACCACCACCAACGGCCATGCGGATATCTATGCGTTCTCGAAGGCGGTGGGCGCCTATGGCGGTGCCTCGCTGGCCGGCTCGGGCATCCTGCCGCGCCATTCGTGGAACGCCGCCTATTACGGCGGCAACCCCAGCCCGGAAGACATCGTCATCGCCCGGCGGCTGGACAGCCCCCAGGCCGACCGGCTGCGAGACGTCCTTGGCCGCTGATCCCCGCATTCCCGCCCTGATGTTCCAGGGCACCGGCTCGGACGTGGGCAAATCCTTGTTGGTCGCCGGACTGGCGCGCGCCTTCACCCGGCGCGGCCTTGCCGTGCGCCCGTTCAAGCCGCAGAACATGTCCAACAACGCCGCCGTCACTGCCGATGGCGGCGAGATCGGCCGCGCCCAGGCCTTGCAGGCGCGCGCCTGCGGTGTGGCGCCGGTATCTGACATGAACCCGGTGCTGCTGAAGCCGCAATCCGACGTGGGCGCGCAAGTCGTCGTGCAGGGCCGCGTGCTGACCACCGCCGGAGCCCGCGATTACTACCGCCTGAAGCCCAGCCTGCTGCCTGCAGTGCTGGAAAGCTTCCGCCGCCTGTCCGCAGGGGCCGATCTGATGCTGGTGGAGGGGGCCGGCAGCGCGGCAGAGGTCAATCTGCGCGCCGCCGACATCGCCAATATGGGCTTTGCCGAAGCCGCCGACGTGCCGGTGATCCTGATTGGCGACATCGACCGGGGCGGCGTCATCGCCAGCATCGTCGGCACCTGGGAATTGCTGCCCGAGGCTGAGCGGCGGCGGCTCAAGGGCTATGTCATCAACAAATTCCGCGGCGATCCCAGCCTGTTCCAGCCCGCCATCGACATCATCGCCGCGCGCACCGGTTTGCCCTGCCTGGGCGTGCTGCCCTGGTTCGCCGACGCCGCTTTGCTGCCCGCCGAGGACGCCGCCTCGCTGAAAAGCCAATCCGGCACGGGCGCGTTCCGCGTGGTGGTGCCGCAATTGTCGCGCATCGCCAATTTCGACGATTTCGACCCCTTGGCGGCGGAAGCGGATGTGCGCCTGTCCATCATCCCACCGGGCCGCCCTTTGCCCGCCGATGCCGATTTGATCATCCTGCCCGGATCAAAGGCCACCATCGCCGATCTGGCCTTCCTGCGGGCGCAAGGCTGGGACATCGATGTGCTGGCCCATATGCGCCGGGGCGGTCGCGTGCTGGGCATCTGCGCCGGCTATCAGATGCTAGGCCGCAGCGTGGCTGACCCGCTGGGCGTGGAAAGCCCCAAGGGCTCCGTCGCCCCCGGTCTGGGCCTGCTGGACGTGGACACGGTGATGGCGGGCGACAAAGTTCTGGTGGAAATCACCGGCACCGACCGCGAGGGCCACACAGTCACCGGCTATGAAATGCATATGGGCCGCACCGAGGGCCCCGACTGCACCCGCCCCTTCCTGACCCTGGCCGGTCAGCCCGACGGCGCGGTATCGCGCGATGGCCGCATCATGGGCTGCTACCTGCACGGCCTATTCGCCAGCGACAGCTTCCGCCACACCTTCCTGGGCAGGGAATCGGGGGTAGCCTACGAGGTCCAGGTGGACGACGTGCTGGACCGTCTGGCCGTGCATCTGGAAGCGCATATGGATTTGGACGGGTTGCTGGCGCTGGCGCGGGCCTAAAGCCAAGCCTCCGCCATATCCCGCATGGCCGCCGCAACGGCGGGGTCCAGGCCAGCCAACGCGGCGAAAGCTGCTTGACGCCATTTAGGCCCCCTGTCCAGCAACTGGCCCCACACGTCCTCCAATTCCGCCCGGCGATCAACCAGCAGCACCTCAAGTAGGGCCTGAGCCTGATCCAAATCTTTGCGAGCCTTGGAGCCCTCTCCCAATTCACGCCGTCGCTGGGACACGATCAATTTGTGGCAAGCGTAGCGCGTCGGGGTCGGCACCCGTATGAGCACGCCGGCATCCCACAACAGGGCCACCCCTTCGGTCTCGTAAATCAGGTAATCCAAGAAACGGAGAGGCTTTCCACGCCCTTGGAGAGCCGGCAATTCCTGAAGCCCGTCATCATCGGGGCCAACCAGGGGGCTTAAGAGTTCAACTCGCATTTCATCGCCGGGCAAACGCCATTCCGCATGGCCCTGGCGCGGGTCGAGGCGGGGCACCGGCTCGAAGCGGTTGTCGATTTCCGTCAGCAAATCATCAATGGGCCGTTCCAGCCGATCATCCACGGCCAAAGAAACAGTCGTGAATTGGGCCAGATCCACATCGGCGGTCACACCCGCCCGTTCCGCCAGCCGGACGCCAAGCAGCCCGTCGTAACACCGAAAAGCGTGGGTGCCCACCAGCACGGCGCGAAGACGGAAGGCGCCCGCATTGGCCAAGCGCTCCAAAAGTCTGCCGGTAAGCGCATCGGGCCGGGTGTAGCCGGCTTGGCCCAGCATGCGCACCAGTTCACGGTTTTTACGGCGGGCAGCGCGGTAATCCCCTTGCTCAAGGCGGGACGCCTCCACTTGAGCACGCAACTCGTCGCTATCCGGCCCAAGATAGCGATGCCGCGACCGCCCGCCTTCCTTGACCGCGTGGTACCAATAGCGTCGCCCCTTGACCTCCTTGGTGATGAAGGTGCCGCCTTCGGCAATGAAGGGCTGGAACGCGGTCGCGCGCAAGCGCTCCAACAGCTGGGAATACACCGCCTGGGTCGGGATATCGAAGCGTTGGGGGACCATGGAACATCACCAGGGCAGCGGACGATGCTGCCATGGTAGCGGTTAGTAACCCGACAATCAAGTTGGGTTACTAACTCACGCCGCCCGCAGCGTGAACAGCATGGTAGTGCCTTCGCCCGGCGCGGACTCGACCCAAATCCGTCCGCCGTGGCGATCCACGATCTTGCGGCACAGGGCCAGACCGATGCCGGTGCCTTCGAAGCGGTCGCGCGGGTGCAGGCGCTGGAACAGGCCGAAGATGCGATCGTGGTATTCGGCTTCGATGCCGATGCCGTTATCGCTTACGGCAAAGCGCACCATGCCGTCCGCTTCTGCCGTGGCCGACACCGTCACCACGGGCGGCCTCGCCTCGTCGCGGTATTTGACCGCGTTGCCCATGAGGTTCAGGAAGACGCTTTGCAGTTCCGCCGGACGGCACCACACCCGAGGCAGCGGACCGATGGAAATGCTGGCGCCGCATTCGGCCACCGCCGAGCCCAAGGACGTTAACGCCGTTTGGGCCAAAGCCTCGGTATCGCAAGGCTCATCGGGAACTTCGTTGCGGCCCACCCGCGAGAAGGCCAGCAGATCGTTGATCAGAGTCCCCATGCGCTTGGCGCCATTCACCGCGAAGTCGATGAATTCGTCGGCCTCGGCGTCCAGCTTGCCGTGATAGCGGCGCGCCAGCAACTGCAGGAACCCCGAGATGGTGCGTAGCGGTTCCTGCAGGTCGTGAGACGCCACGTAGGCGAATTGTTCCAACTCGGCATTGGTGGCAGCCAGATGCGCGGTACGCTCCGCCACTTGCTGCTCCAATAAATCGCGGCTGGCCGCCAATTGCTCGGTCAGGGCGCGCGTGGCGACCGCACGCAGATCGTAAAGCCACGCCAGCCCGAACAGCGAGAACGCCACCACCACCAGCACCACCGCCTCGGCAATGGACTGATGATGCCAGCGCGCCAAAGCGGTGCGCATGGTAATGCCCACCGTCACCACCATGGAATAATTGGCCAAGCTGCGGAAGGCGACGATCTTTTCATTGCCGTCGGTCACCGAGACGAAATGGGCGACGCCTTGGGGAGCGCGGGATACATGGTCGCGGAACAACGGAGACGCCGCCACCGACTGACCCAGGGACTGGTCATGATTGGGCATGCGCCCAAGGAAGGTGCCGTCGGAACGGATCAGCGAGGCGCCGCCTTCCGGTTCGATCAACACCGCATTCATCTGGTCGCGGAACACCGCCGGGTCCACCCCGGCCAACACCAGCCCGGCCAGTTCGCCATGCTGCCCGACAATGGTCTGGACCAGAGGGATGGAGGCCTGATGGGAAAACCGGCTGACCACCGGTTTAGGCACATAAAAACGGCGGGCGGGGAATTGCTTGACGCTGTTGATGAAGTACTCACGATCGGACAGATCCGCTGACCAGCCGGGCAGAGTCTGACCTGGCCGGGCGATGACGCCGAAGACCCGGCCCCGCGCATCAGTCAGGGCGATGTTGCGGATTTCGGGAAAGCCGGCCAGCCGGGCGCTGAACCATTGCTGCAGGGCGGCATCGGGCCAAGCGTCCGGGTCGATGCGGTCGGCGATTTCTTCCATCAGGGCGGCGATGCTGCGCATCGTTCCATCCACCTGATACTCGGCGGCGCGGGCCATGTCGGTGACGCGGGTTTCAGCGGCGGCGATCTCGATATCGCGGTCGCGCAGGGTCTGCCATCCCCAATTGGCCGACAGCACCACGATCAGCGCCAGGGCGGTAATCCGGCCCCTGAAGCGCCAAAAGCAACCGCGCTGGGCGAAATCCGCCAATGTTCGAACCATGGATATCCTTACGCGTAGGTGCCCATGATGGGCACCTGCCGGAGCGCCGTCAACCAACTAGATCAATAGTATTAGATGGCCACCTGAGCCCACATCAGCAATATGACCAGACCGGCATCGATCAGGCAGGCGGCAGAGAACAGATGCAGCGCCCGGTCGATATCGGCCACCTCAGCCCGCGCCCGACCGGCACCGATCCATTTTTCGTCCACGACCAGTCCCGGATATTTGCGCGGACCGCCCAAGGCAAGGTCCAGCGCCCCGGCCATGGCCGCTTCGGGCCAGCCGGAGTTGGGGCTTTTGTGATGGCGCGAATCGGTGACCATGGTGCGCAGCGCCCGCCAAGGCCGGCCCTTGGTGGCGAACAGGGCGGCCAGGGACAGGATCAGGCCGGACAGCCGGGCCGGCACCAGATTGAGCCAGTCGTCCAACCGTGCCGAGGCCCAACCGAAGGCACGGTACTTGTCATTGCGATAGCCCACCATGCTGTCCAGAGTGTTGACCGTCTTGTACAGCAGCAGGCCGGGCAACCCGAACAGCACGTACCAGAACACCGGCGCCACCACGGCGTCGGCGAAATTCTCGGCCAGGCTTTCGATGGCGGCGCGGGCGACGCCGTGCTGGTCCAGGCTTTGCGGATCGCGCCCGACGATGCGCGAGACGGCGTAGCGGCCGGCCTCCAGCCCGTTATGCTGAAGCGCACGGGCGACATCGTCCACATGCTCGAACAGGCCGCGCTGGGCGATCAGGATGGCGGCCACCAACACTTCCAACAGCCAGACATGGGGCACGGCGCGGGCGACGAAGGCGATAGCCCCGCCCACCGCCAGCGCGCCGGTGACCATCAGCGCCACCAGCACCACGCCGCGCAGCTTGCGGTCGGCATCGGGCAGAGTGGGTTTGTTGAGGCGCCTATCCAACCGCCCGATCATGCGGCCGATGACCACCACCGGGTGGGGCAGCCAGCGGAACAGCCAGGGCATGTCGCCCAGAACCGCGTCCACGGCGATGGCCATGAACAACATAAACAGGGCGTCGGGGGCGTGGCCGAAATGGGTACCGAAGGGAAGCATGGGCCGCAGAGTATCCCGTGGCGATTTCGGGTGGCAACCCCGAGCGTCCTTTTCTATAGTCGCCGTCCCATTTCCGGCCGGAGGCACTGACCAGCCGGCGGACGCATGAAGGCAAGGACCACGCGCATGACCGAAAAGACCGGTGTGATGATTTGCGGCCACGGCAGCCGCGACGTGGAAGCCACCACCGAATTCGCCTCGCTGGCCCGCCATCTGCGCGAGCGCCTGCCGGAATACCCGGTGGAAAGCGGCTATCTGGAATTCGCCCGCCCCATCATCCGCGACGGCCTGGAGGCCCTGAAGGCCCAAGGCGTGACCCGCGTGCTGGCGGTGCCGGGCATGCTGTTCGCCGCCGGCCATGTGAAGAACGATTTGCCGTGGGAAATCAATTCCTTCGCCGCCGAGAACCCCGGCATGAGCATCGAGTTCGGCCGCGAACTGGCGGTGGACCCCAAGCTGTTGAAGGCCTCGGCCCAGCGCATTGAGGAAGCCGAAGCCACCGGCAAGCCGGGCGTGTCCCGCGCCGACACCTTGCTGCTGGTGGTCGGGCGCGGCACCAACGACCCCGACGCTAACTCCAATGTGTCCAAAGTGGCGCGCATGCTGTGGGAAGGCATGGGCTTCGGCTGGACCGAAGTGGCGTTCTCGGGCGTGGCCTATCCGCTGGTCAATGAGGCACTCGCGCGGGTCACCAAGCTGGGCTACAAGCGCATCATCGTGTTCCCGTACTTCCTGTTCACCGGCATCCTGGTGAAGCGGATTTACGACTGGTCCAACGAAGCCGCTGCCGCCAATCCCGGCATCGAGTTCATCAACGCCCCCTATCTGAATGACCACCCCCTGGTCATCGACAGCTTCGTCGAGCGGGTGCGCGAGATTCTGACCGGCGACACCCACATGAACTGCACCCTGTGCAAATACCGTGAGCAGGTTGTCGGTTACGAGACCAGCACCGGCGCGGCCCAAGCCGGCCACCATCATCATGTGAGCGGAATCGGCACCGACGCGGATCATCACGATCATGGTCACGATCACGGGCATCACCACGACCATGGGCATGACCACGGGCACCACCACCATCATCACGACGAGTAAAGCCATGTCGGACCCGGTCTTCGACGCCTATGTGATGGTGGATTGGAGCGCGGAATCGCGCCCCAAGACCGGGCCGGACAGCATCTGGTGGGTCTGCCTGGAACGCTCCGCCTCCGGAATGGTCGAGCGGACCATCAGCAATCCGCCCACCCGCGCCCGTGCCGAAGCCGAGCTGGCCGATCTGTTGTCCGATCTGGCGGCGCGCGGCTTGACCGTTCTGGTGGGTCTGGACTTCGCCTTGGGCTATCCCGCCGGCTTCGCGGATGCCATTGGCGCCCGCGACTGGAAGAGCGTGTGGCGCCGGCTGGCCGCCGAGATCAAAGACGGTGACGACAATGCCAACAACCGCTTCGAGGTGGCGGCGCAGCTGAACCGCATGGTCACCGGCGGACCGGCGCCGTTCTGGGGCTGCCCCGACAAAAGCAAAAGCGCCAGCCTGACCACGACCCGGCCGGCACGCGACACCCTGCCCCGCCTGCGCGCGACGGAAGCCCGCATGTCCGGCACCAAATCTGTGTGGCAGCTGTTTGGCAATGGCAGCGTCGGCGGCCAGACCTTGCTGGGCATCGCCCGGCTGCACCGCCTGCGCTTCCACCCCTGGCTGGCCGAGCAATCCCAGGTGTGGCCGTTCGAGACCGGCTTGCAGCCCCTGACCAAGGGCAAATGGCGCATCCTGTTCGCCGAGATTTATCCGTCCATGCTGCCGGTGACCGTGCCCAATGGCGGGGTCAAGGATTGCGAGCAGGTGCGCAGCCTCGCCCAACATTTCGCCGCCATGGACGCCACCGGCACCCTGTCCGCCGCCTTCGCCGGCCCCGCTGATCTCAGCGATGATGACCGCGAGACCGTGGAACGCGAGGAAGGCTGGATTTTGGGCGCCGGCCTGACCGCCGCCGCCCCGGTGGATATCCATGACTGGATCAAGGACCCGGCGGAAATTTACCGCCAATCCTTCGCCACCATCCGCCGCGAAGTGGCGCTGGATCAGTACCCCACGGATGTGGCCGAGGTTCTGATCCGCATCATCCATTCCTGCGGCATGACCGAAATCGCCCCCGACATGGCCTGGAGCCCTGGTGCCATTGCCGCTGGCCGCGACGCCCTGGCCGCTGGCGCCCCCATTCTGGTGGATGCCGAGATGGTGTCCCACGGCATCATCCGCCGCCTGCTGCCCGCCGCGAACCAAGTGGTGTGCACCCTGAACGATCCCACCGTGGCCCCCGCCGCCAAGGCCCAGGGCACCACGCGTTCGGCCATGGCGGTGGAATCCTGGCTGCCCCAACTGGACGGCGCCATCGTCGCCATCGGCAACGCGCCCACCGCTTTGTTCCACCTGCTGGAACTCATCAAGGACGGCGCGCCCAAGCCCGCCCTAATCCTGGGCTTCCCGGTGGGCTTCGTCGGCGCCCAGGAAAGCAAAGAGGCGTTGGCCCAATCGGGCCTGCCGTTCCTGACGTTACGGGGCCGGAAGGGTGGCTCGGCCATGGCGGCGGCGGCCGTCAATGCGTTGGCCGGGAGGCTGGAGTGATGGGCCACCATCCACTCTCGTCATCCCCGCGAAAGCGGGGATCCATGGCGGGAAACGGCACCATGGACCCCGGATCTGCGCTGCGCTTGTCCGGGGTGACGAGAATAAATAAGCTTGCCGTTGGTGGAGAAAAACCATGACTCCCTGGCTGCACATCATCGGCATGGGCGACGACGGCCTGTCCGGCCTGTCCCCCGCTGCCCGCACCCTGATCGCCGCTGCCGACGTGCTGGTGGGCGGTGAGCGTCATCTGGCGCTGGTGCCCGACGGCGCCGAAAGGCACTCCTGGCCCAGCCCCTTCGCCGGTGCCCGCGACCTGATAGATTCGTTGCGGAGTCGCAATGTCGTCGTGCTGGCCTCGGGCGACCCCATGTGGTTCGGCATCGGCGCCACCCTGACCCGCTGGCTTGACCCGGCGGAAATGCGCGTCCTGCCCCATCCCGGCGCCTTTGCCCTGGCTGCGGCCCGCCTGGGCTGGCCGTTGCAGGATTGCCTGTGCCTGACCGTGCATGGCCGCCCGTTAGAGGCACTGCATCTGCATCTTTCCCCTGGCCGCCGCCTGCTGGTGCTGTCCGAGGACGGCCAGACCCCCGCCGCATTGGCGCGGCTGCTGGAAAAAGCCGGATTCGGCCCGTCGCGCCTTGTGGTGTGCGAACATCTAGACGGCCCCACCGAACGCCTGCGCGACACGGTGGCCCAGGCCTGGGTGGGCGAAGCCGCCGACCTCAACACCATGGCCATCGAATGCCGCGCGGAACCCGGTGCCCGCGTGCTGCCGCTGGTCCCCGGCCTGCCGGACGAGGCGTTCGAGCATGACGGCCAGCTAACCAAACGTGAAATCCGCGCCGTCACCCTGGCGGCCCTGGCCCCACTACCCGGCCAGATGCTGTGGGATGTGGGGGCCGGCTGCGGCTCGGTCGCCATCGAGTGGATGCGGGCCGGTGGCCGCGCCATCGCCGTGGAACCCCGGCCCGAACGCTGCGCCCGCATCGCCCGCAACGCCAGCGCCTTGGGCGTGCCCGGCCTGGAGATTATCCGGGGTTCTGCCCCCGATTCCCTGCCCTATTCCGACCCCGACGCCATCTTCGTCGGCGGCGGCGTGTCCGTTCCCGGCGTGCTGGATGCCTGTTGGTCGGCCCTGCGCCCGGGCGGGCGCTTGGTTGCCAACGCCGTCACCGTGGAAGGCGAGGCGGCGCTGATCGCCCTGCATGCCCGCTTCGGCGGCCAGATGGTTCGGCTTTCGGTGTCGCGCTTAGCGCCGGTGGGCGGCTTCCACACTTGGCACCCGGCCATGCCGGTCAACCAATTTGTGGGGCAAAAGCCATGAGCGGCACCCTATACGGCATCGGAATCGGCCCCGGCGACCCGGAATTGCTGACGCTGAAGGCGGTGCGCCTGATCGCCGCCTGCCCGGTGCTGGCATGGCCGGCGCCATTGCAAGGCGACGGGCTGGCCCGCACCATCGCCGCGCCCCACATCCCCGCCGGTAAAACCGAAATCGCCATCCGCCTGTCCTTCCGGCCTGAGCGCGACGACACCGACGACGCCTATGATTGCGGTGCCGCAACGATTGCTGGCCATCTGGAACAGGGCCGCGACGTGGCGGTGCTGTGCGAGGGCGATCCGCTGTTCTTCGGCTCGTTCATCTATCTGATGACGCGGCTGTCCGGGCGCTTCCCCATCCAGGTGGTGCCCGGCATTGCCTCGCCCATGGCCGCCGCCGCCGTGGCCCTGCATCCGCTGTCTACCTTGGAAGACGCCGTCGCCTTAATCCCCGCCACCCGGCCCGAAGCCGAAATCGAACGGCTTTTGCAGGCGGCGGAATCAGCGGTCATCATGAAGATCGGCCGCCATCTACCCAAGGTCCGCCGGGTGCTCGACCGTTTGGGCCTGACCCACAAAGCCCTGGTGGTGGAACGCGCCACCCAGGACGCCCAGCGCCTGATCCCCTTGGCCGATGCGGCCGAGGCTCCCTATTTCTCCCTTATTCTGGTGCATGCATGATCGCCGTCCTTGTCGTCACTCCCGCTGCTTTGCCCGCCGCCCGCCGCGTCATGGCCGCCCTGCCCGGCGCCCAATTGCACGGATTGGCTGGCCGCGCGGATGAGGCGGACGTGGTGTTCACCGACACCAAGGCCCATATCCGCGCCTTGTTCGAGGCCAACACCGCCATCATCGGCGTGTGCGCCAGCGGCATCCTGATCCGCGCCGTGGCACCCCTGCTGACCGACAAGCGCGCCGAGCCGCCGGTACTGGCCGTGGCCCCCGACGGGTCCAGCGTGGTGCCCCTGCTGGGCGGCCATCACGGCGCCAACGAGCTCTCGCGCCGTCTGGCCGAAGCGTTGAATAGCCATGCCGCCATCACCACCGCCGGCGATCTGAAGCTGGGTGTGGCCCTGGACGAACCGCCGCCCGGCTGGCATGTGGCGAACCCGGAAGCCGCCAAGCCGGTTGCTGCCGCCATGCTGGCGGGCGAGCCGGTGCGCCTGGAAGTGGAAGCCGGTCAGGCCCAATGGCTGTCCCATCTGACCTTCGCCGACGAAGGCAATTCCTCGGTCCGCATCACCGACCACCAGATCATGACCGATGAAAGCGAACTGCTGCTGAACCCGCCGGTTCTGGCCGTGGGCGTGGGCTGCGATCGCGGCTGCCCGCCCGAGGAACTGGCTGCTTTGGTGCGCGATACCCTTGAAGCCGAGGCCTTGGCGCCCGGCGCCATCGCCTGCGTCGCCTCCATCGACCTGAAAATGGACGAACCGGCGGTGAACGATCTGGCCCGCCTGCTGGGCGTGCCCGTGCGCTTCTTCACCCCCGCGGAACTGAACGCCGAAGCCGCCCGCCTGCGAAATCCTTCCGATATCGTATTGAAAGAAACCGGCTGCCCCGGCGTGTCGGAAGGCGCAGCCCTTGCCGCCGCCGGTCCGGATTCGGAATTGGTGGTGCCCAAGATCAAGACCAAGCGTGCCACCGTCGCCATCGCGCGTTCGCCGGGCGCCATCGACCCCGCCACCGTGGGCCACGCGCGCGGCACCTTGTGGGTAGTGGGCATCGGTCCGGGCACGCCGTTCTGGCGCACCCCGGAAGCCAGCGCCGCCATTGCCAGCGCCAGCGATCTGGTGGGTTACGGCATGTATCTGGACCTGCTGGGCGACGCCGCCAGCGGCAAAACCCGCCACGAAAGCAATCTGGGCGCCGAAGCCGACCGTGCCCGCATGGCCCTGGACCTTGCTGGCCGGGGTAAAAAGGTTGCCCTGGTGTGCTCGGGCGATGCCGGCATCTATGCCCTGGCGACCCTGGTGTTCGAACTGATCGACCGCGAGCGCAAGGTTGAGTGGATGCGCACGGACGTCATGGTGGTGCCCGGCGTTTCCGCCCTGCAAGCCGCCGCCGCACGGGCCGGCGCCCCGGTAAACCACGATTTCTGCACCATCTCGCTATCCGATTTGCTAACCCCCTGGGAGACCATCGAAAAGCGCCTGAAAGCCGCCGCCGAGGCCGATTTCGTGGTCTGCTTCTACAACCCGGTGTCGCAGCGCCGCCGCGACCAGCTGGCCCGCGCCCGCGACATCCTGCTGACCGGCCGTCCGCCCGAGACGCCGGTCATCCTGGCCCGCCAATTGGGCCGCCCGGAAGAAAATGTGCGGATCATTACGCTAGGGGAACTGACGCCGGACCATGCCGACATGTTGACCCTGGTCATGGTCGGCAGCTCGGAAAGCCGCCGCCTGACCCTGGGGGGGCGCGAGCGGGTCTACACTCCGCGCGGCTACGCCAAGAAACTGGTCTGAGACCGCCAGCCGCGCGGTGACGGCAGGGCCACGGGCACCGTCACCGGGCGCCCGAACAGCAGGCGCAGACCTTCCAGCAGGGCCAGATCGGCGGCCACCCGGTGGGCGGCGGTGGGGCAGCGGACCAGATAATCCTCGATCTCGGTGCGCCGCGTCGGGGGCAGCTGGCCGTCCACGAAGGCCAGCAAGTCCGACTCGGTCACCGGTGGGGCAGTGTGCATGGTCATGGTCGTCCGATCCCCCCCGGTGCCGATTGGGATTGCTGGGGCGCGTTGTCATGAATGGCCGGAGCGCATCGCGCCCGCACCCCATCCAGGCTGGCCGCACTTTCCACCCGGCAGACGGTGATCTCGCCGGTCAGGCGGTTGATCCGCCATGCGGTCTCGCGGTCGGCGGCGACGATGTCGTAGACGGCCTGACCGCTGGGCGGAGCGGCGGGCGGCACTAACGCCTGCTGCTCTTGGGCGGCAACGGGCAGCGGGGCCAGCAAGGCCAGCACGATTAGACGGCGCATGCCTATTCCTCCTCGGGCGCGGGCTGCTCCGCCGACGGGTCCGAGGCCAGCTGCTGCAAGATGGCCTCGACGCGGCCCTGCAAATTGGGATCGTCGCGCACCGCCAGGGCAATTTCGTTATAGCGGTCCACCGACAGGCCGTCCTGCTCCACCGCCGTCGTCATGTCGTCGAGCGCATCACGCTTGATGCTTTCCAGCCGATTGGGGTCTTCTTCGTCCTGCATGATCATCATGTAGCCGTGCTGAACGCCAATCAGCCGCACGAAGGCAGCGACGAAATTCGACAGCTCGCCATCGTCGGGCTGGGCCTCGGTCGTCTCAGACTGCTGGGTCGGCGTGGGGTCACTGGGGGCAGCCAGGACCGGCGAGGTAAAGGCAAGTGCAAGGGCCACCAGCGGGGCCGACAGGAAATGATGCTTCATCTTGGCCTCGCCTGATTTGGGAACCTTCGATGACGCAAATGCCCGCCGCCGGGGCAATGTTCCCACGCCGATCGCATAACAAGGAACGCGGAGGTGGCAGGACCGCTAGCCACGCTGGAGAGCAACCGCTATCCTTGCGGCCGTTCGCACCGCCCTTAATTCCAGGACACCATGACCGTTCATTTCATCGGCGCCGGCCCCGGCGCCCCCGATCTCATCACCGTTCGCGGTCTTAACCTGATTCGTTCGTGCCCGGTCTGCCTGTATGCCGGCTCGCTGGTCCCCGCCGAAATCGTCGCCGCCGCGCCCGAAGGCGCCCGCGTGCTGGACACGGCGCCGCTGAATCTGGATGAGATCGTTGGCGAAATGAAAACGGCCCATGAGGCGGGCCAGGACGTCGCCCGCGTCCATTCGGGCGATCCGTCCATCTACGGCGCCACCGCCGAGCAGATGCGACGGCTGGACGTGTTGGGCATCCCCTATGACGTGACGCCCGGTGTGCCCGCCTTCGCCGCCGCCGCCGCTGCCCTGTCCACCGAGCTGACCCTGCCCGATATCAGCCAGACCATCATCGTCACCCGCACCGCCATGCGCTCATCCGCCATGCCGGCGGGCGAGGATTTGACCACTTTGGGCAAAAGCGGCGCCACTTTGGCGATCCATCTGTCGGTCAACAATTTGAAGAACGTGGTGGACGAACTGACCCCGCTTTACGGCGCCGATTGCCCGGTGGTGGTGGCCTATCGCGTGTCGTGGCCCGACCAAGCCTTCGTCCACGGGCATTTGTCCGACATCCGCGACAAGGTCAAAGCGGCAGGCTTCACCCGCACGGCGCTGATCCTGGTGGGCCGGGTGCTGGACGGGGCCGAGTTCACGGATTCGCGGCTGTATGCGGCGGATCACACCCATGTGCTTAGGCCGGCGAAGTAGCCCACGCAACGGCTGCGTCCACACTGTCGGCCTGCTCGCCGTCCGGCAAAACCGGGCGCTGGACCATCAGCACCTTAATCCCCAGCGCCCGTGCGGCGGCGATCTTGCCATAGGTCGCCGCCCCGCCCGACGCCTTGGTCACCAACAGGTCGATGCCATAAACGCGCATCAGATCTTGTTCCGCCTGCGCATCGAATGGGCCTTTGCCGGTTATGACCCGGTAATCGGCCAAGGGCAGCGCTTGATCGGCAATCAGGCGGACCAGAAACCAAACGGGTGAATGGGCGAACGCCGCCACCTCGCCAATTCCAACCGTAAGGAAGGCGCGGCGGCCCAGGGTGGCAACGCGTTGCGCGGCTTCAGTCATATCCGCCACCTGGACCCAATCATCGCCCGGCTGCTGTTGCCAAGCGGGCCGAACCAGCATCAGCCGGGGTACGCCCAGCCGGGCGCAGGCCTGTGCCGCATGGGCCGAGATGCGGGCGGCGAAGGGATGGGTGGCGTCCATGACGCGGTCGATGGAATGGGCGGTCAGGTAATCTGACAAGCCCTCCACCCCACCGAACCCACCCACCCGCATGGCGCCGGGCAGAACGGCGGCGTTAGCGGTACGGCCAGCCAGGGAGGTGATGACGTCCACCCCGCTGCCCGCCAGGGCGTGGGCAACGCGTGAAGCTTCAGTGGTGCCGCCGAGGATAAGAAGTTTCATGGCGCCGAGTCCGTGGCTCCCTCACCCTCCCACGCCCTGATGGGCGCGGGTCCCTCCCTCTCCCGCCAGCGGGAGAGGGTTCCTGAGCGGTGCGAAGGCGGGTGAGGGAGCCACACACTCGGTACCATTAGCCCCGCCCCACCACATGCCCGGCGCGGTCGATGGCGATAACGTGCACCTCGGTGCCGCCGGCCAGCACCGCCAGCGCGGCTTCACGGGCACGCCGTACCACCATATCCCCCAGCGGCAAATCCCCCGCCAGCGCCAGCACCTGTCCGGCGGACGTGCATTCCCGCGCGGCGGCAGTCGTTTCGACCCCGGCACCAATATCCGCCAGCAACCCGGCCAGGAAGGCCACGTCCACCTGTGAGGCGCGGGAGTGCAGATCCATCTCGCCCGCCGCCAGCTTGGCCAGCTTGGCGAAGCCGCCCACCAAGGTAAGCCGGGGTACCGGGTGACTGCGCAGGTACTTCAGCACCGCGCCCGCCATATCGCCCATGTCGATCAACGCCTGATCGGGCAGATGCAAATCCCGCCGTGCCAGCGCTTCCGAGGTCTTGCCGGTGGTCGCGGCTAGATGGCCCAGCCCCAAGGCACGGGCGACGTCGATGCCGCGATGGATGGAATGGACCCAGGCGGCGCAGGAATAGGGCAGCACCACGCCGGTGGTGCCCAAGATGGACAGGCCGCCTTTGATGCCCAAACGCCCGTTCAGCGTCTTCTCGGCCAGGGCCTCGCCACCGGGAATGGAAATGGTCACCACCGCGTCAGCAGCCACACCGAGTTCCGCCGCCGCCCCGGTCAGATTGGCGATGATCTGGGCGCGCGGGCCGGGATTGATGGCGGGCTCGCCCGGCGGCAGGGGTAGGCCGGGCAGGGTGACGGTGCCGATGCCGGGGCCGGCGCGGAAGATGATTCCGGTTCCCGCAGCGCCCGCTTCGACCGTTGCCAGCACCATGGCGCCATGGGTCACGTCGGGGTCATCGCCGGCATCCTTGAGCACCCCGGCGGTGGCCGCGCCGCCAACCATTTCAGCCCGCGCCAGGGGAAAAGCCGGAGTCAGTCCCTGCGGCAGGCGGATGGTCACCGGATCGGGAAAAGCACCATTATGCAGCGCCACGAACGCCGCCTTGGCGGCAGCGGTGGCGCAGGCTCCGGTGGTCCAGCCTTTCCTGAGTTCGGTCTTCATGGCGGCGGATATTAAAGGAATTTCACCACGAAGGACACGAAGGACGCGAAGCGGTTGGAGCGCCGGAAAAAGGTGCGATTCCCTCCCAAGCTTGCTTCTTGTCCTTGGTGCCCTTGGTGGTTCATTCCTTCTCTTCTATTCGGCTATAATCCCCTCATGGACATGACCTTCCCCGATTTCGCACCCGGCTGCGTCTGGCTGGTGGGTGCCGGCCCCGGCGATCCCGGGCTGTTGACCCTGTTGGCGCTGCACGCGCTGAAGACCGCCGACCATGTGGTGCATGACGCCCTGGTGGACCCGCGCATCGTCGCCATGGCCGCGCGAAAGGCCGTGATCGAGCCCATGGGCAAGCGCGGCGGCACCGCCAGCCCGCGCCAGGGCGACATCAACACCCGCCTGCTGGAATTAGCCCGGCAAGGCAAGCGGGTGCTGCGGCTGAAGGGCGGCGACCCGTTCGTGTTCGGGCGCGGGGCCGAGGAAGCCTTGGCCCTGGCCGATGCGGGCATTCCCTTCCGGGTGGTGCCGGGGGTGACCGCCGGCGTGGGCGGGCTGGCCTATGCGGGCATTCCCACCACGGCGCGCGACTGCAATTCCTCCATCGCCTTCGTCACCGGCCACGGCCAGGACGGCGAAGTGCCCGCCGGTTTCGATTGGGACGGGTTGGCGCGCGGCGCTCAGGTGCTGGTGTTCTACATGGCCCTGCGCCAATTGGACAAAGTGGTGGAGCGCCTGCTGGCCGCCGGGCGCAAACCGGATGAGCCGGTCGCCATCGTGTCCAAGGCGGCCACGCCGCACCAAACGGTGCTGGAATCCACCTTAAGCCAAATCGTCGCCGATCTGACCGCCCAGCCCATGGAACCGCCAGCCATGCTGGTGGTGGGCGGAGTGGTTGCGTTGCGCGCGCGGCTGGATTGGTGGAACCCCGGTTGATAAGGCGGCGCTGCCCGCTTATCCTCCCCCGGTCATGGAATCCGTCCTCGCCTCGCTCTCTGCCGGCCTGTCCGTCTGCCGCGTCACCGTGGCCGACAATGGCGGGCTGCTGTCCAGCCTGTTCCTGACCGGATTGATCGGCTCAGTCAGCCATTGCACCGGCATGTGCGGCCCCTTCGTGCTGAGCCAAGTCGCCGCCCGCATGGAACAAATCCCGGTCTCGCGCATGAGCGAATGGCATCGCCTGTCCGGTGCCGCGCTGCTGCCCTATCATCTGGGCCGCGCCACCACCTATGCCGGGTTGGGCGCCGTGGGCGGGCTGGTGGCCGGGGCCTTGGCCGATTGGGCCGGCTTCCGCTTCCTGGCCGCCGGGCTGCTGATGTTCGCCGCCTTATTCCTGCTGGGCATGGCGGTTCCCCGCCTGAAAGCCAGCCTGTCGGGCGCCAGCGCCGGTCCGTCCTGGTGGAGCCGCACCGTGGGCGCGTGGGCCAAGCCCCTATTCGCCAGCCCCACCGGCCTCAAAGGCTGGGCGTTGGGTGTGGCGCTGGGCTTCATTCCCTGCGGCCTGCTGTATGCCGCCTTGGCGGCGGCAGCGGCCACCGGCGATCCCCTGGCTGGGGCGCTCGCCATGCTGGCCTTCACCGCCGGCACCGCGCCGGCCTTAGTGGCGGTGGGCGCCATCGGCCATTTCGCCATGTCCCGTTGGCGCGCCCCGCTGATGCGGTGGGCGCCGCTTCTGCTGGTGGCCAATGCCGGCGTGCTGGGCTTCATGGCTTGGCAACTGGCCGCGTAATGCGAAAGGACTCCCCGTGAAAACAAGCCGCAATTCCCTTTTGGCCGTTTTGGCCGTGGTACTGGTGGCCGCCGTCGCCATCGGCTCGCGCATCATGGTGTGGTCGGATGGAGAGCACGCCGCTGCCTCCATCGGCGGGCCGTTCACCCTGGTGGATGGCGACGGCAAGACCGTCACCGACGCTGATTTCCGCGGCAAATGGTTGCTGATCTATTTCGGCTATACCTTCTGCCCCGATGTCTGCCCCACCGCGCTGTCGTCGGTGACGGAGGCCATGGACAAGCTGGCACCAGAGGAACGGTTCATGTTAACCCCGGTGTTCATCACCGTGGACCCCACCCGCGACACCCCCACCGTCATGAAGGACTACGCCAGCGCCTTCCATCTGGTCGGCCTGACCGGCAGCACTGAGCAAGTCGCCCAGGTCATGAAGGCCTATAAGGTCTATGGCGCCAAGGCGAAGGGCGGCGACGCAACCAGCTATACGGTGGACCATTCCTCCATCCTGTATCTGGTCGGGCCGGATGGCCGTTTCGTCGCTCATTTCCCTCACGGAACGACCGTTGACGACCTGACTACCGCCCTGAAGAAGCATCTGAAGTAACATGACCGCCGCTGGGGGCTTGATCCTGGCCGCGCCCTCGTCGGGCAGCGGCAAGACCCTGGCGACGCTGGGACTGTTGGCCCATCTGACCCGTCGTGGGGTCAAGGTGGCCTCGGTCAAGGTCGGCCCAGATTACATCGACCCTGCCTTCCACGCCGCCGCCACCGGGCGAGATTGCTTCAATCTGGATGCCTGGGCCATGCGTCCCGATTCCGTGGCCGGGCTGGTGGGCCAAGTGTCTGCCGCTGCCGAACTGGTGGTGTGCGAAGGGGTCATGGGCCTGTTCGACGGCGCGGACGTCGCCCATGGCGAGCCAAGCGGGTCCACCGCCGATTTGGCCGCGTTGACCGGCTGGCCGGTGGTGCTGTTGATCGACGGGCGCGGCATGACCGGCTCGGCAGCGGCGGTGCTGTTGGGCTTTGCCGGTTTGCGGCCCGACATCCGCATCAAAGGGGTCATCTTCAACCGGGTCAGCGGCGACAAACATAAGCGCATGATCACGGAAGCCTGCCGCCGCGCCTGTCCCGACATCGAGGTGTTGGGCTTCCTGCCCCGCCTGGACTCGCTGATGGTGCCCAGCCGCCATTTGGGTCTGGTGCAAGCCTGCGAGCATCCCGATCTGGCCGCCTTCCTAAGCGCCGCCGCCCAAGCGGTGGGCGAGCATATCGCGGTGGACCGGCTGATGGCCCTGGCCCGTCCGTCATCGTTGAACGCCGACGCCGCCATCTTGGTGCCGCCCTTGGGCCAGCGCATGGCCGTGGCCCAAGACGCCGCCTTCGCCTTCGCCTATCCGGCCTTGCTGGACGGCTGGCGCCGTGCCGGGGCCGAGATCAGCCTGTTCTCGCCCTTGGCCGACGAAGCGCCGGTGGGTGACGCCGTCTATTTGCCCGGCGGCTATCCCGAACTGCACGCCGGAAGGCTGGCGGGCAATCAGCGGTTCCTTGGCGGGTTGCGGTCCTTAGCGGCTTCAGGCGCCGCCATATTCGGCGAGTGCGGCGGCTATATGGTGCTGGGCAACAGCCTGACCGATGCGGACGGTCACGCCCATGCCATGGCCGGCCTGCTGGGGCTGGACACCAGCTTCGCCCAGCGCCGCCTGCATCTGGGTTATCGCCAAGCCCGGCTGGTGGCGGACGGTCCGCTGGGCGCCGCCGGTCAAACCTATCGCGGCCACGAATTCCACTACGCCACCATTGTCGCAGAAACCGGCGAGCCCCTGTTCGCGGCGACCGACGCCGCTTATACTTCCGTAGGTGGCGCCGGCCTGCGCGCGAAACGTGTCATTGGGTCGTTCGTGCACCTCATAGATTGCGCACTGTGACATTTTGCTGCGCCGCAGCATCTTCAGACCCGCTTAACCCCTCAGCTTTATCTTACCTCATGTCGCACCGCACCATACGGAGCGACACGCGTTCTGCCCTGTCGTATGGCCTAATGGTAATAATTTTATTGCCACAGCCTATCACTATTGGGTAAGAAAATTATCTTAGTTGTATACCTCGGTAGGGGGCTGGTTGATGCTTTACCATCTACATGAATTCCAGCACGCCATTCTCGGCCCGACGCGCCTGTGGGCCGATGCCGTGCGAACCGCGTTCAGTCATCCGTGGATGCCGGCGGCCTATACCAGCCTTGGGCGCACCATCACCGCCGGTGCGGAACTGCTGGAGCGCACCACCCGGCGCTATGCCAAGCCGCAATTCGATCTGCCGACCACCCGCATCGACGGCCAGGACGTGGCGATCAAGGAAGTGGTGGTCTATCAGAAGCCGTTCTGCGAGCTGCTGCACTTCCAGCGCCAGACCGACCGCCGCGACCCGCGCATCCTGGTGGTGGCGCCCATGTCGGGCCATTACGCCACCCTGCTGCGCGGCACGGTCGAAACCCTGTTGCCCGACCACGACGTCTACATCACCGATTGGGTCGATGGCTGCGAAGTTCCGCTGTCCGATGGTCCGTTCAGCCTGGACGACTACATCGACTATGTGATCGAGCTGCTGCACTTCCTGGGCGCCGACACCCATGTGCTGGCCGTGTGCCAGCCCTCGGTCCCGGTGCTGGCGGCGGTGTCGCTGATGGCGGCCAATAACGATCCGCGCCAGCCCAGCTCGCTGACCATCATGGGCGGCCCCATCGACACCCGCATCAACCCCACCAAGGTCAATCAGGTCGCCACCTCGAAGCCCATGTCGTGGTTCGAGAATTCGGTGGTCCAGCAGGTGCCGTTCATCCATCCCGGACGGGGCCGCAAGGTCTATCCCGGCTTCCTGCAGCTGCAGGGCTTCATGAGCCTGAACCCCGAACGCCATGTGGGCGAGCATCTCAAGCTGTTCCACAACATGGTCAAGGGCGACGGCGATTCTGCCGAGAAGCACCGCGAATTCTATGACGAATATCTGGCGGTAATGGATTTGCCGGCGGAATACTACCTGCAGACCATCAAGAGCGTGTTCCAGGACCACGATCTGCCCGAGGGCAAGATGACCAGCCGGGGCCGAAAAATCGATCCGTCGCTGATTCAACACACCGCGTTGATGACGATCGAGGGTGAAAAGGATGATATTACCGGCGTCGGTCAGACCGAGGCGGCACATCGTCTGTGCTCCAGCCTGCCGGAATCCATGCGTAAGCATTATCTGGCGGAAAAGGTCGGCCATTATGGCGTCTTCAACGGACGCCGCTGGCGCGAGGTAATCTATCCGAATGTCCGCGAATTCATCCGCACCCACGACAAGCTCACCGTTCTGGCGGACGAAGCCCATAAGCTCCATGACAAGGGCGGAGTGGGAGAGCCTGTGCGACGGCTGCGGGAAGTGCTGCCTGCATAAGCTTGAGGACGAGGATACCGGCAAGGTCCACTACACCAACGTGGCCTGCCGGATGCTCAACACGGGGACGTGCCGCTGCAAGGACTATGACGACCGCAAGCGCTACGTCCCCGATTGCGTCCAACTGACGGCCGCTGCGGTGGGCGAGCTGAAATGGCTGCCCACCACCTGCGCCTACCGCCTGCTGGCCGAGGGCAAGGATTTGCCGTGGTGGCACCCGCTGGTGTCAGGCGATCCGAACACCGTCCACGACGCCGGCATCTCGGTCCGCGCCCGCTGCATCCCCGAGAACCGGGCCGGTCCGCTGGACCATCACATCGTGACGTGGCCTGAGTGACCACGGGCCACCCCCTATCCACCCACCTCGCCGTCATGCCCGGACTTGATCCGGGCATCCACGTGCCGACACCTAACGCGTTGCGTCAAATGGCGGCTTTGCGGACCCACGTGGATGGCCGGGTCAAGCCCAGCCATGACGGCAGGGAAGGTGGAAACACCGTGGTTAAGCCCCCACCAGCCCCATGACCGACACCATCCCCCTCGACCTCGGCGGACGTTCCATCACCGTAACGGTGAAGCGCTCTGCCCTGGCAAGCCGTATGTCCCTGCGCATCGACCCGGTGCGCGGCCCGGTTATGGTGCTGCCGCCCAAGGTCAAGCTGGCCGATGCCGAGCGGTTCCTGATCGCTCACCGCATCTGGCTGGCCGAGCGCTTGGCCCGGCTTCCGGGCAAGGTGGCGCTGGCAGACGGCGCCCTGGTGCCTATCGGGGGCATTCCCCACCCCATCCGCCATGCGCCCGAGGCCAAGCGCGGGGTTTGGGTCGAGGATGGCGCCCTGGTGGTCTCGGGTCGGCCCGAACATGTGGGCCGCCGGGTGGCGGATTTCCTGAAAACCGAGGCCAAACGGCTGATCCTGCCCCAGGCCCATGAGCTGGCCGCCCTTCTCAACCGCAAGCCCGGACGGGTGACCGTCAAGGACACCCGCTCGCGCTGGGGCAGCTGCTCGTCAGCCGGCGATCTGGCCTTCTCCTGGCGCCTTGTTCTGGCCCCGGAATGGGTGCTGACCTATGTGGTCGCCCACGAGGTCGCCCATCTGGTGGAGATGAACCATTCCCCCGCCTTCTGGGCAGTGGTGGACAGGTTGGTGGGCGACAGCCAGACGCCGCGCAAATGGCTGAAAGCCCATGGTCCCGGGCTGCACCGCTTCGATGCGTGTGCGCCGACGGAGTAATTGCCCGCCCTTACCTCCCGAAGATCGAATTGATCAGCCCATCCAACGCATTACCGATGGACCGCACCGCCTCGCCGCCGGCATTGACCAGGGTGCCGGGACCGTCCTGAACCATAGGCGCGGGGGTCAGGTCAGGCGTGGGCAGCGGGCGCACCGGCAGGCCCTTATGGGCGTTGACCATCACCGTCTTCCACAGCTGAGCCGGCAAGCCACCGCCCGTGACCTTTTTCATTTCGTGGCGCTGGTCATCATTGCCCAGCCATACGCCGCCCACGTAATCGGCGGTGAAGCCCATGAACCATGCGTCGCGGTAATCCTGAGTAGTGCCGGTCTTGCCGGCGGCAGGGCGGTCGCCCAGGCGGGCGGCCTTGCCGGTGCCCTCGGTCAGCACGGCCTGCATCATTTCGTGCATATGGGCCAAAGCGACGTCGGAGATAACTTGGCCGAAGCCGCCGCCCTGGCGGGTCCATAGGGACTTGCCTTGCGGATCGGTGACGCTTTCCACGCCGAAAGCGGCAACGCCTTCGCCGCCATTGGCAAAGGGCGTGAAGGCGGTGGTCAGTTCCAGCAGATTGGTTTCCGACGTGCCCAATGCCAGAGAGGCATCGTTGCGCAGATCGGAGGTAATGCCCATGCGGTGGGCCAGATTGATGACGCGCGACGGGCTGACCTCTTCGATCAGGCGCACCGCCACCGTGTTGGTGGAATTGGCGAAGGCATGGCGCAGGGACACCGGGCCTTCGTATTTTCCGGTGTAATTGCCCGGGCTCCAATTGCCCAGTTTGATGGGGGCGTCCTGGAACACGTCGCTGGGCGTGAAGCCCTTTTCCATGGCGGCCAGATAGACGAAGGGCTTGAACGACGAGCCGGGCTGGCGCTGTCCCTGGGTGGCGCGATTGAACTGGCTGTCGTCGTAATCCTTGCCACCCACCAAGGCGCGCACCGCACCGTCCGGGGTCATGACCACCACCGCGCCCTGGGTGGCACCGGCCTTGGCGCCGGGGCCGTTGAGCAATGCCTTCAGCTCGGCCTCGGCCTTGCGCTGAATGCCCATGTCCAGCGTGGTGCGGACCACTATGTCCTTGCCCTGGACTTCGCCCATCTCGTCCAGATGGGACATGATCCAATCGGCGAAATAACGGCCCGCCGGCACCGGGCGGCGCACCATTTGGGCGGCACCGGTCAAGGCGGCGTATTCGGCGGTCTTGCCGTCGATATAGCCGGCCTCGACCATATTCTGCAGCACCTCGGTCGTGCGCCGATGGCTGGCTTCGGGATCGTTGAGCGGGCTGTAGCGGCTGGGCGCCTTCAGCAGACCGGCGATCACTGCCGACTGATACAGATTGGCGTTCCTGGCCGAAACCTCGAAATAGCGCTTGGCCGCCGCATCCACACCGAATGTTCCGGAGCCGAGATAAACCCGATTGAGGTACAGCGTCAGCAACTGTTCCTTGCTGAAACGGTTTTCCAGCCACAGCGCCATGAGCAATTCCTGCACCTTGCGCTTCAAAGTGCGGTCTGGCGTCAGGAACAGGTTCTTGGCCAATTGCTGGGTAATGGTGGAGCCACCCTGGACCATGCGCCCGGCGCGCACATTGGCGACCACGGCGCGGGCCAGACCAAAGACATCCAGACCGAAATGCTTGTAGAAGCGGCGGTCCTCGGTGGCCAGAACCGCCTGCGGAATGAAGGGCGAGATGTCCTTCAAATCCAGCGGCTGGCCGTAGATGTCGCCATAGGCGGCAAAGGTCTCGCCCTCGGCCGAGACGAACACCACGCTGGGCCGCCGCGTGGTGGCGGTCATCTTGTCGATATCGGGCAAATCCACGGCGTAATAGGCCACCAACCCGGCCAGGGCGATGCCGCACCAGATGGCCAGGGTCAGACCCCACAACATCAGCCGCTTACCCCAGCCGCCGCCCTTGCCCTTTTTCCTGGGTTGCTTGGGCTTGCGCTCGCGCCGGGGCTTGCCGCCGCCACCGCCACCGCCCCGGCCACCACCGCCATTACGCGGGGGGTCATGCGCGTCGCCGCTGGGCAGCAGGCGGTCGGAGGGGTCGATCTCGAGCGACAGGGGGGCCGGGCGGCGCGATGGGGGGGCGTGGTTGGGCATGGGGGTTTCTACCATGGCAGGCCGGTCTCTCGGAACTGGCAACGCCGTGACATTGGTTGTAGAGTGGCCCCCTTCCTTTTGGCGGCCCGAATGAGGACGAGAGCATGGAAACCCTGGCGGTCACCATACCGACCGAGCTGAAACAGCGCCTTGACGCGCTGGCGGCCGAGACCGGCCAAAGCATGGACGAATGCCTGGCTCTGGCCGTGCAAGAGTTCGTCGAGAACTGGGAAATCCATCTGAACGACCTGCATCAGATCGACGAGAACGAGGCGCGCGCGGTGCTCAAGGCCGTCAACGAATAGCGCTGAAAGCGGCGCGTGCTAAC
>JACMLB010000024.1 GCA_014379805.1 Rhodospirillales bacterium
AGAGCGCCGAGCCTCAAATCTGAGGCGCGGCGCTCCTGCGAGCATTGCGCGAGCGGCCAAGCGGGCGGACGCCCGCGCCCGGCGAGGGCTACACATAAAGCTAGAGCATCGTGCGCCACATATGGCGCTCGATGCTCTAGCCCCCGGTGACGCTCATATGGCGCGCCACGGCGGGCGGCGCGGTACGGTCGATGATGAAATCGTGGCCCTTGGGTTTGTGGGCGATGGCGCCGTCGATGACGGCGTCCAGCAGGTTATCGGCCTCGCTGGCCCGCAGGGGGGCGCGCAAATCCACCGCGTCATCCTGGCCCAGGCACATGTACAAAGTGCCGGTGCAGGTCACCCGCACGCGGTTACAACTTTCGCAGAAATTATGGGTCATGGGGGTGATGAAGCCCACCCGCTGGCCCGTCTCGGCCACGGTGGCATAGCGGGCCGGGCCGCCGGTCTGGTAATCGGTGTCGGCCAGCGTCCAATGAGCATCCAATTGGCGGCGCACTTCGGCCAGGGACAGGTATTGCCCGCTGCGGTCGGCCACGTCACCCATGGGCATGGTCTCGATCAGGCACAGATCGAAGCCGTGGGTGCCGCACCATTCCACTAGCCGGTCATATTCGCCGTCATTGACGCCGTGCACGGCCACGGTGTTGATCTTGATGGCAAGACCGGCAGCCTTAGCCGCCATGATGCCCTCCATCACCTGATCCAGCTTGCCCCAACGGGTCAGGATGGCGAATTTGTCCGCATCCAGGGTGTCGAGTGAAATGTTGATACGGCGGATACCGGCAGCGGCCAGACCCTCGGCATGCTTGGCCAGTTGGGTGCCGTTGGTGGTCAGCGTCAACTCGTCCAGCGCGCCGTCCTTGACCAAGGCGCCCAAGCCGCCGATCAGGCTCATGACGTTGCGGCGCACCAAAGGTTCGCCGCCGGTCAGGCGAATCTTGCGGACGCCCTTGCGGACGAAAGCGGCGCACAGGCGCTCAAGTTCTTCCAGGGACAGCACGTCGGCCTTGGGCAGGAACGCCATGTCTTCGGACATGCAATAGACGCAGCGCAGGTCGCAGCGGTCGGTGACCGATACACGCAGATAGCTGACCCGTCGTCCGAAGGGGTCGATCATCCCAATCTCCTCCCAGTGCCGCCTTATTGAAGCGGTCTGACCAATCTTAATATGGGGTGCGGTTCAAAAACGAGTCTTAGCTTTGGTCAAGACGACGGCTATTCTTTGCGCGAAATTTGGGGAAACGCCATGCCCGCACCGACCCGCCTGCCCGTTCCGCCCGCCATCGGCGCCGTGGTCTATCCGCCCGACCACCCGCCCGAGGCCCTGCTGGCCGCCTTCGCCGCCGAGTTGTCCGCGCGCGGCTTCCGTGTCGGCGGCTTGGCGCAAGAAACCCGCCAGGGCGATTACGGCTGCAAATGCCGCATGGAGGTGGTGGAGCTGGACACCGGGCGACGGCTGTCCATCTCCCAGGACCTTGGCGGCGGTTCCAGTGCGTGCTCGCTGGACCCGGCAGCCTTGGCCGAGGCCTCGGGCGCGGTACGCCGGGCGGTGACGGACGGCGTCGATCTGCTGTTCATCAACAAATTTTCCAAATCCGAAAAGGCCGGACGGGGCTTGGCCGCCGAGATGCTGGACGCCATGGCTGCGGGCGTGCCGCTGCTGACCGCCTTGCCCGGCGTGCTGATGGAGGAATGGACCGCCTTCACCGGCGGACGCGGCCAGCTGCTGATGCCCACCGAAGACGCGCTATGGCAATGGTGGGGGCCGGGTCGGCTGTATGACGACCTCGCTCTGGGCGTGAGCGACGAACCGGCGCTGCGGGTTATCGTCGGGCTCAACTGGACCTTGGTGGAAGGCCCCCATGGCGTGGGCTTAGCCCAGACGCCAGACCGTGGCACCCCCGCCTGCACCGCTGTTGCTGGCGACTGGACCGGCAAGCCCCTCTGCGAATTGGCGGCGCTGGTGCGGTCGTGGGACCCGTTCCACGCCGCCATCGGCATGGCCGCCATCAACGCCCATTACAACCGCTTCGATCTGAAGGCTCCGGACATTAACGGCCTGGACGTGCTGGAGACCGATCCCGCCGGCTTGGTGGTTGTCGGTGCCTTCCCCGGCTTGGCGGCACGGCTGCCCGGCGCCAAGGTCATCGACCGCCGCCCCACCGCCAACCAATACCCGGAAGAGACCACCCATTGGCTGCTGCCCCGCGCCGAGGGCATCCTGATCACCGCTTCGGCCTTGGCCAACCGCTCGCTGCCCAATCTGCTGCGCTTGGCGCAAAACATCCCGGTGGCCCTGATCGGCCCCGGCGCAACGCTGACGCCCCGGCTGCTGAGCTATGGCGTCACCGTATCCTGCGGCCTGATCGCCACGGACGTTGCCGGCATGGCCCGCGCCGTGGCCGAGGGTGGCGGCGCCAAGGATTTGAAACGGTTTGGACGGCAGGCGGCGCTGAACTAACCCTCCCCCCTCGCGGGGAGGGAGGGGGTTAAAGCATCACACCCCGTGATACTGCTTGAACCACGCGATGAACTTCGGCACGCCCTCGGAAATCGGCGTGGTCGGGGCAAAGCCGCAATCGCGCTGGATGGCCGAAATGTCGGCGTAGGTTTCCTTCACGTCGCCCGGCTGCATGGGAGCGAACTGGTAGTCCGCCTTGCGGCCCAGGCAGTCCTCCACCAAGCCGATGAAATCCATCAACTTTTCCGAGCGCGTATTGCCGATGTTGTAGATCTTGGCCGGCGGCGCGTTGCCGTCGTCAGCCGCCGGATGATCCAGCACGCCGACAATGCCCGAGACGATATCGTCGATATAGGTGAAGTCGCGCCGCATATCGCCATTGTTGAAAATGGTGATGGGCTCGCCGGCCAGGATGGCCTTGGCGAACAGATAGGCGGCCATGTCGGGGCGGCCCCACGGGCCGTAGACCGTGAAGAAACGCAGGCCCACCATCTTCAGCCCGCGGCTGCGCACATAGCTCTCGGCGACGACCTCGTTCGCCTTCTTCGTTGCGG
>JACMLB010000179.1 GCA_014379805.1 Rhodospirillales bacterium
CGCCGCAGCCGGGCTACAACCCCCAGGGAACCTATGCGCCGCAGGGCGGTTACCCCCCGCAGGGGCCACCTGGTGCGTACGGACAGCCGGGGCAGCCGCCGCCCAGCGGGTACGCACCGCAGGGCGCCGGCATGCCACCCGGTGTCTGCAACGTGATCACCGGCCCGTCGAAGGAGACGGGCGGCGAGCTGACCTCGAATCCGCTGGTGCGCAAGCTGACCTTCACGGGATCCACCGAGGTCGGCCGCACGCTGCTGGCGCAGTGCGCGCCGACCATCAAGAAGACCTCGATGGAACTCGGCGGCAACGCGCCCTTCATCGTCTTCGACGATGCCGACCTGGATGCGGCGGTGACCGGTGCCATGGCGTCGAAATACCGCAACACCGGCCAGACCTGCGTCTGCGCCAACCGTATCCTGGTGCAGGAGGGCGTTTTCAACGCCTTTGCTGCGAAGCTGAAGGTTGCGGTCGAGGCGCTGAAGGTCGGCGACGGGATGGAGCCGGGCGTCACCCAGGGGCCGCTGATCAATGCGGATGCGGTCGCCAAGGTGGAGGAACACATCGCCGACGCCACGGCCAAGGGCGCGACGGTACTGACCGGCGGCAAGCGCCATGCGCGGGGCGGCAATTTCTTCGAACCGACGGTGCTGCTGGACGTGCCGCATGGCGCGCTGGTGTTCCGGGAAGAAACCTTCGGGCCTGTCGCGCCGCTGTTCCGCTTTAAGGATGAGGCGGAGGCGGTACGGCTGGCCAATGACAGCGAGTTCGGCCTCGCCGCCTATTTCTACGCCCGCGACGTCGGCCGCATCTTTCGCGTGGCAGAAGCGCTGGAGGCCGGGATCATCGGCATCAACGAAGGCATCATCTCCACAGAAGTCGCGCCCTTTGGCGGCGTGAAGCAGTCCGGGCTGGGGCGCGAGGGTTCGAAATACGGGATCGAGGATTATCTGGAGATCAAATACCTCGCGCTCGGCGGCATCGGGATCTGACCATGGCCTACGACTACGACTTCTTCGTCATCGGCGGCGGCTCCGCCGGTGTGCGCTGCGCGCGCATCTCGGCGACGCACGGCGCACGCGTCGCCGTGGCGGAGGAGCGGTTCTGGGGCGGCACCTGCGTCAATGTCGGCTGCGTGCCGAAGAAGCTCATGGTGCAGGCGGCGGAGTATGGCATGTGGGCGGAGGATTCCGCCCACTTCGGCTGGTCACTGGAAAACCACGGGCATGACTGGGCGAAACTGGCGCAGGCGCGCGATGCGGAAGTGGCGCGGCTGTCAAGCATCTACGGCAAGCTGCTCGCCGGCGCCGGCGTCACCACCTTCGAACAGCGCGCGCGGCTGATCGATGCGCATACCATCGAGGTCGGCGACCAGCGCGTCACCGCCGAGCGCATCCTGGTCGCCACCGGCGGCCGCCCCAGCCTGCCCGAACTGCCCGGCATCGAATATGCCATCACCTCCAACCAGGCGCTGGACCTGATGCAATTGCCCGAGCGCATGGTCATCGTCGGCGCCGGCTATATCGCCGTGGAATTCGCCGGTATCTTTAACGCTCTGGGCGTCAAGGTCACCCTAGTGCTGCGTGGCGATACCGTCTTGCGCGGCTTTGATCAGGACGTGCGGGTGGCCCTGCATGAAGAGATGGTCAAGAAGGGCGTGGAATTACGCTGCGAGACCGTGGTGCGCTCCATCGAGAAGACCAAGACCGGCTATTCATTGCGCCTGTCCGGTGATGAGACCATCGAGACCGATCTGGTCATGTACGCCACCGGACGCAGCCCCAACACTGACGGCCTGGGCCTGGACGCCGTCGGGGTGACCATGACCCCTGCGGGCGCCGTGGTAGTGGACGAGTTCTCGCGCACCAACGTGCCGTCCATCTTCGCCGTGGGCGACGTCACCGACCGAATGAACCTGACCCCGGTGGCCTTGGGCGAGGCACGGGCGCTTATCAACACGCTCTATCTCGACAAGCCCACCGCCATGGACTACGCCGACATCCCTACGGCGGTGTTCAGCATGCCGCCCATCGGCACCGTCGGCCTGACCGAGGCCCAGGCCAGGGCCAAATGCGGCTGCGGCATCGATGTCTATCTGTCGCGCTTCAAGCCCATGCGTAACACCCTGGCGGGCCGCGACGAGCGCACCATGATGAAGATGATCGTGGACCGCGCCACCGACAAGGTGCTGGGCATCCACGTGGTGGGTCCCGACGCAGCCGAAATGGTTCAAGGCTTTGGTGTCGCCATGAAATGCGGGGTGACCAAGGCCCAGATGGATTCCACGGTGGGCATTCATCCTACGGCGGCGGAGGAATTGGTGACCATGCGCGACAAGCGGCCCGATCCGTCGCCGGAGTGTGAGGAATAGGGGTGGAGTACGACTTCCCCCTCTGGCGCCCGCCCTCTGAAGGCGACAACCTGATCATCCAGGCGTCGCTCGGCTGCGGCTTCAACGGCTGCACCTTCTGTTCCATGTACAAGCAGAAGGACTACCGCGAGCGGCCGCTGGCTGACATCTTCACCGATATCGATCGGGCTGCCCGCGCCTGGCCCCAGGCCAGCCGGGTGTTCCTGGCCGATGGCGACGCCTATGGTCTGCCCACCGAGACCCTTCTCGCCATCTGCCACAAGCTGCGCGCTAGCTTCCCCGGCCTGACCCGAATCTCCGCCTATGCCACGCCGTTCAACCTACTGAAGAAAAGCGTGGACGAAATCCGCAGCCTGAAAGAGGCCAAGCTGTCGCTGGTCTATGTGGGCATCGAAAGCGGTTCCGACCTGATCCTCAAGAAGATCGCCAAGGGCTCGGTCAAACAGATGGAGCAGGGCTTGGCCCGCGCGGCGGAGGCGGGGCTTAAGGTCTCGGCCACGGTGATTACCGGCCTGGGCGGCAAGGCCCATTGGCAGGAGCACATGGACGCCACCGCCGATCTCATCAACCGGGTGCCCGTGACCTACCTGTCCTCCCTGACCCTGGGCCTGGACTCCGAGGTGGCGCCGCGCTTCTTCGAACGCTTCGGCGAGCCGTTTGAATGGCAGGACGATGCCGGAATTATGGCCGAACTTCATCGTCTGGTGGAACGCCTCGACCCGCCCAGCCCGGTCATTTTCCGCTCAAACCATGCCAGCAATGCTCTTGCCCTGGCCGGCACCCTGCCCAAGGACAAGGCCAAGGTGCTGGCGCAGATCGCCCAAGCGCAGACGGGGCAGGGGCATTTGCGCCCGGCCTGGATGCGGGGGCTCTAACCATCGGTAGGCGACAGTGACATTCATTGGCGCTAATGTAGGCCTATGATGTATCGCCGCCGTTTCCGCCGTCTGCCTGTTCTGTTGCTGCTGGCCGCCATCGTGGTTGGGGCTGGCTATGTGATTTCGCGCAGCGGCACCCGCGACGTGGAATTAGTGAAGCCGTTCCGCGGTCAAGCGGTTGAGGCGGTTTACGCCACCGGTGTGGTTGAGCCGGAACAATGGGCCAAGATCGCTGCCCTGGCGCCGGGCCGTATCGCCGAAATATTTGTCCGGGAAGGTGACGTCGTCCGCCAAGGTCAGGCTTTGGCCCGCCTGGACGACCGCGAAGCCCGCGCTCGCGTGGCCGAGTTGGAGGCCAAGGCCGCCTATTGGCGTGAACAGATGACTCGCAGCAAGGCCCTGGCAGAGCGCGGCATCCGCAGCCAAGACGCCTTTGAGAAAGACAAAAGCGAGCTGGATCAGGTGAATTCCGCCATCGCCGCCGCGCGCCAGCGCCGTAGCGATCTGGTGGTCACGTCGCCCATTGACGGCACCGTGTTGCGCCGCGACTTCGAGCTGGGCGAGGTGGTGGGCCTCAACGACGCCCTGTTCTGGATTGGCGCCCCCCGACCGCTCCGCATCACCGCCGATGTGGACGAAGAAGACATCCCCCGAGTGGCGCCCGGCCAGAAGGTGCTGATCAAGGCCGATGCCTTCCCCGACCGGGTGCTGGAGGCGCGGGTCAGTCGCATCACCCCCAAGGGCGACCCTATCAACAAGACCTTCCGCGTCCGCGTGGCCTTGCCCGACGACACGCCCTTGCTGGTCGGCATGACCACCGAGGTCAATATCGTCACCGCCGAAAAGGCCGACGCCCTGCTGGTGGCGGCCAGTGCCCTGGTGGGCGGGCAGTTGTTCGTGGTGCGCGATGGCGAAGCCGTCTTGCGCCCCGTCACCATCGGCATTCGCGGGCGCAAGGCCATCGAGGTGCTGGACGGCGTGGGGCCGGACGACCAAGTGATCGCCAATCCGCCCGCCGGCCTCAAACCCGGCGAGCGCGTGCGCGCCAAATAGGGGAGGGCGGCCATGAGCCTGGAGCTGCGCATCGCCCTTCGGCATCTGCTTCACCGGCAGCGGCAAACCTTGGTGTCGTTGCTGGGCGTGGCCATGGGCGTCGCTTTCTTCATCGGCATCGCCTCCATGATGCAGGGCTTCCAGCGCGACTTCGTCGCCCGCATCGTCGATATCCAACCCCACATCATCATCAAAGACGAGTTCCGCACTGCGCCCGAGCAGCCGGTGGAGAAAGTCCACGGAAATGCGGTCATCGAATTGCGCGGCCTGAAACCCCGCGACGAGGTGCGCGGCCTGCGTAGCGCCCGCAACATGCTGGCGGTGCTGGAGGAAGAGCCGGGGCTGCACGTGGCGCCCACCCTCAGCGGCAATATCCTGCTGCGGTTCGGCGGCAAGGATGTCTCGGCTAACGTCACCGGCATCATCCCCGAGCGCCAGCGTCAGGTCACCCATCTGGAAAAGGACCTCATCGCCGGTAGCCTGGATTCCTTGTACGGCACCGCCAACGGGCTGATCATCGGTGACGGTGTCGCCAGCCGCGCCGGTATCCGCATGGACGATCTGGTCTCGGTGGTCTCACCCGTGGGGGTGTCCATGAAGATGAAGGTGGTGGGCATCTTCAGCAGCGGCATCACCCTGGTGGACAATTTCGAGACCTATGTGCTGCTGAAAAAAGCGCAGGTGCTGCAAAACCGCCCTAACGTCATCAACCGCATCAATCTACGCCTGGATGATGTGGAGCAGGCAGCCGAGGTGGCGGCAAAGGTCGAGCGGCGCTTCGGCTACCGTGCTGAGCCCTGGCAGGAACAGTCGCGGGGCGTGCTGGGCATCTTCGTCATCCAGAACGCCATCATGTACTCGACCGTGGGCGCCATCCTGATCGTGTCGTGTTTCGGCATTTTCAACGTCATCTCCACTGTGGTGTTCGAGAAGACCCGCGACATCGGCATATTGAAATCCATGGGCTTCCGCGACGCCCATATCCGTCGCATCTTCGTGCTGGAAGGCGTGGTCGTCGGCCTGATCGGCATGGTGCTGGGCTGGGCGCTGGGCTACGCCATCGTCGAGTTCATGGGCACGCTGCGCTTCAACATGGAAGGCTTCGTGAAGGCCCAAGGCTTTATCCTCTATCGCAGCCCCAAGCATTACGTCATCAGCGGGCTTATGGCGGTGATCTCGGCCACTCTGGCGGCGTGGATACCAGCGCGCCGCGCCAGCCGCATGAACCCGGTGGACATCGTGCGAGGTGGCGGATGATCTCGGCGGTGGAAGCGCGCGGCGTCACCCGTGAATTGCCGGGGCCAACGCCGGTCACATTGGTGCGCGACATTAATCTGAACGTGGGTACCGGCGAGTTCGTCGCCATCACCGGACCGTCGGGCTCGGGCAAGTCGTCGCTGCTGTATCTGTTGGGTCTGCTCGACCCGCCCACCAGTGGCGAGGTGCTGGTCGACGGTCAGGCTACGGGGGGCATGTCGCCTGACCAATTGGCCGATTTGCGGCTGGCCCGCATCGGTTTCGTCTTCCAGTTCCATTTCCTGCTGCCGGAATTCACCGCCCAGGACAATGTGGAAATCCCCATGCGCCGGCTGGGCCGGTTGGATGACGACGCCATCCGCAAGCGCGCAACCGCGCTGTTGAACTCGGTGGAATTGGGCGATCACCGCCACAAGCGCCCTGACCAACTATCAGGCGGTCAGCGCCAGCGTGTGGCCGTTGCTCGCGCGCTCGCCAACGATCCGCCGATCATTCTGGCCGATGAACCCACCGGCAATTTGGACACCCACACCGCCCAGCTGGTGTTCGAACTGTTTCGTCACTTGGCCCATGACGAAGGCCGCACCGTGGTGGTCGTCACCCATGACACCCAGCTTGCGCAAATGGCTGATCGCCGGGTGCTTTTGGTGGATGGCCGCTTGGCCCTCTAGATTCTTTGCATTTGAGTGAATTTATCGTTTGACGTCCCCCTGCCAAAAGCCTACAAACCGCCTCCCGACGCAGACGAGGCCTAGGCCAAACGGTGTAGCGGGGCGGAGAGCAACGATCTCCGCGGA
>JACMLB010000180.1 GCA_014379805.1 Rhodospirillales bacterium
ACGATGACTTCGTCGCCCGGATTGATGGTCGCCATGAAGGCGTTGAAGATGACGCCCTTGCCGCCGACGCCGACGGTGATCTGCTCGGGCGCATACTCAAGCTCGTTCTCGCGCTTGAGCTTGGCGACAATGGCCTTGCGCAGTTCCAGCGTGCCGGCGGGGGCGACGTATTTGGTCTGGCCCGCATCGATGGCGGCCTTGGCGGCGGCCTTGATGTTGTCGGGCGTATCGAAGTCCGGTTCGCCGGCGCCCAGGCCGATGACGTCACGGCCGGCGGCTTTCAAATCGGCGGCCTTCTGGGTGACGGCGATGGTCGGGGAGGGCTTGATGGCGGAAAGCCTGTCGGCGATGAACGGCATTTTCGTCCTCGTGAGAGGTGTTGAAGTCAAGGCAGCGAAGTTACTTGCGCACGCCGCCGGGCGCAAGGGGGATGCCACTGCACCTGGGATATGTCTGCCCCCGCCCCAAGAGGGGCCTTTGCACCGGGCCCCGGCTTCCCTAAATTTATCGTGTCTGCGATTCGAAGGGATGACTGCCATGGTCAAGAAACCGCACGGTCCCGACCCCATCGTCAACGCGGCCCTGTCCCTGGCTGCCGAACGGGGCTGGCGCGGCCTGGCCCTGGCCGACATCGCCGAGCGCGCAAAGGTTCCACTGACCGAAGTGGTCGAACATTTCAACTCGAAGGCCGACATTCTGGACGCCTATATCCGCCGCATCGACCAGCGCATGCTGGAAGGTGGCATCGAAGCGGGCGAAAGTCCCCGCGACCGTCTGTTCGACATCATCATGCGCCGCTTCGACGCCATGGCGGGCGACCGCCGGGCCTTACGCACCATCTTGCGGCAATCGGGCGACGATCCATGGGCGGTGCTGTGCGGCGGCACCCGTTTCCTCAAATCCATGGCCTTAACCCTTGAGACCGGAGGCATATCGTCGTCGGGCCTGCGCGGCCTTGCCCTGATCCACGGGTTGACCGCCGTGTACCTGTACGCCTTCAAGACGTTCCTCGACGACGACAGCGAAGACCATGCCCGCACCATGGCCGCACTGGACAAAGCCCTGCGTCGCGCCGAGGATTTTTCCTCGTTCATCTGGCGCCGCAGGGCACCCCCTCAGACCACGCCAACCCCCGACTTTCGGTAGGGGGTTTACTCGACCAATGGCTTACGCTGCACCGCACACAAGCGATTGACGGAGTACACCGCACGGCTTATGTTCGCTGCGCCGCAATATAGCCCCCCGGAGGAGTACCCATGGCCACCAAGCAGCAGGCTGACCAGTTCTTTGACTTCGACATCAGCAAGTATCTGGGCGACTTCAAGGTCCCCGGCGTTGACGTCGACACCCTGGTCACCAGCCAGCGCAAGAACATCGAAGCGCTGACCCAGGCCAACAAGCTGGCCTATGACGGCCTGCAGGCCGTGGTGAAGCGTCAGGTCGAAATCCTGCGCCAGACCGTGGACGAAGTCGCCCAGGTCGCCAAGGACATCTCCGAGCCGGGTTCGCCCCAGGACAAGGCCGCCAAGCAGACCGAAATCGCCAAGGACGCTTTCGAGCGCTCGCTGGGCAACATGCGCGAGCTGGCCGAAATGATCGCCAAGGCCAACAGCGAAGCCTTCGATCTGCTGAACAAGCGCTTCACCCAGAACTTGGACGAAGTGCGCGACCTGTTCAAGGCCGCCAAGAAGTAAGCTGCCTCGGCTTCGAGGTTGCTGGACGGCCGCACCCCACCGGGTGCGGCCGTTTTGCATTGCATCTTCACATTCCCCGCCCCCACCATTGTGCTACCCTGCGCGCCGCCATAAGCGGGGGAGATGGACATGCTTTCGGTTCTGGTCGGAAACATCAAGGGTGGCTGCGGCAAAACCACTATCGCGACCCATCTGGCCACGGCCTTCGCCGCCCAAGGTCTGAAGACCGCCATCGGCGATTGCGACCGCCAGCGTTCGTCCCTGAACTGGCTGAAGCGGCGAGCCGAAACGGCGCCCCCCATCCTGGGCTTGGACTGGTCCAGGGATTTGGGCGACGCGCCCAAAGGCATTCAGCGTCTGGTCATCGACGCCCCGGCGGCCATGCATCACAAGGATGTGGAAGAGCTGATCGGCATTTCCGACGTGGTAGTGGTGCCGGTGCTGCCCGGCGCCTTCGATCAGGACGCCACCGCCCACTTCCTGAAAAAGCTGTCCGAGGTCAAAGCGGTGCGCAAGAACAAGCGCGTGGTCGCCATCATCGGCAACCGGCTGCGTCCCGGCACCAAGGCGTCAGAGGGCCTTGCGGTCTTCTTCGCCTCGCTGGGGTTTCCGGTGGTGGCGCGCCTGCGCGACAGCCAGATTTATCCCAATCTGGCGGAGAGCGGTTCCTCGGTGCTGGAGGGGACGGACCGCCGCGCCCGCGACTATGCTGCGGAATGGGCGCCCCTGCTGGCGCTGTTGAAAGCCGCCGCATAGGCTGCCAGCTTCATGCGGAAGATCAAATGCGTGCCGCCCTTGGGCGCGCCGCCAAACTCCAGTCTGCCGCCCGCCTGAGCCACCAGCCCACGGATAAGCGAAAGCCCGGCGCCGGCGCCGGGGCGGGCTCCTTGATTGACTGCCATGCCGCGCCCGTCATCGGAAATGCTCAACAGCAGATCCTCGCCGTCGTGCCCCATGGACACCGAAATCAGGCCCGAACAATTATCGGGAAAGGCATGCTTAATGGCATTGGTGATGGCCTCTGCCACGGCGATGCCCAAGGGAACCGCCATATCCAGCGGCACCATGGCCTCACCCGGACGGGACAGGTCCTTCATCTGGACGGCGAGGCGTTCGCTCACGCCATAGGCGAAGACCAGATGCTCGGCCAAAGCCCGCACATAATCCGCGAAGTCGATGGCCTCATGACCAGAGTCCTCGCGGTACAGCATGCCGTGGATCAGCCCCATGGCGTGAATGCGGTTCAAGGTGTCGTCCACCGCCTGACGCGCCGCCGGTTCGGCAAAGGCGGGCGACTTCAGCATCAGCAGGCTGCTGACGATCTGCAGGTTATTCTTTACCCGATGGTGGATTTCGTTGAGCAGGGTGTTCTTGCTGGCGAGTTCCTCGGCCAAACGGGATTTGGCCAAGGTGCTGGTGGCGCTTTCGATGATTTCCACATCGCCGTTCCGCTGCACCATGGCGAAGTCATGATTGCGCACCACGTCCAGTACCGTGCCCCCCGAACAGCGCGGCAGGCAGTAGCTGCACAAGCAGGTTATGCGGCGGCCCCTTAGCGCTTGGTGCAGCCGCTCCTCATAATCGGCGAAGCTGCTGAAATCCTCGGGGGTGTCGAGCCAGAAGGTGTTGCCGGTGATGCGCAGGCCGCTATAACCCGCTGCCAGGGCCTGGGCCTCATGGCGCAGCCAGCCCTGGATCACCCGGTCGGCATCGAAGCCGCCGTCGGCGCCATACCACTCCTCGGCGCCGATGATCTCCAACTGGCCCGAGTCCATGCGGGCGTCCAAGTCGGACAACGCTTGCGCCATCGCCGACTGTGCCGCCGCGGCGCCCAAAGGCGGCGCCACTACCCACAGGCAACGTTCGCCCCGGATCAGTCCGGCCAGCAGGAACGGCACCACGCAACGGGCCAGATCGTCCGCAGTTTCGTAGAAATGGCAGGAATGCCCGACGGAGTTTCCGGCAGCCGACAAGCTGGCAATAAGTGAATAGTCGACGCTCATCGTTCCACCCCCCGCTAGACCCACTAAAAGTCTATGCGCCATCCGAACCTGCCGCATTGGTGCATTGGAACTAATGCTATTCGTATACAGGGCAGAAACCCTATAGGGGGAGCCGCAACCTGGCGCGCAAACCGCCCAGCGGTGAATCCTCCAATAGCACGTCGCCGCCATGGCCGCGGGCGATGTCGCGGGCGATGGTCAGGCCCAACCCCACACCGCCGGTGGCAAGGTTGCGCGAGCTTTCCAGACGCAGGAATGCCTTGAACACCTGTTCGCGCTTTTCCTTGGGGATGCCGGGGCCGTCATCGTCCACCAGGATTTCAATACAGTCAGGCCGCCGCCCCACCCGCACCCAGACATGGCCGCCATAGCGCAGCGCGTTGCCGATCAGGTTGGACAAGGCACGGGACAAGGCGTGCGGCCGCAGCAGCATGGTGACCTTGTCTTCCACATGCAAATCCACCTCGCGCCCTTCGCGGCGGAAGCGGCCGATCACGTCTTCCAGCAGGGCGCCCACATCGCTGGCCACCGGCTTCTCGCTGCCCTCGCCACGGGCAAAGGCAAGATAGCCCTCGACCATGCGCTCCATCTCGGCCACGTCTTCTTCCAGATCGGCGATGCCGTCCACCTCGCCCATCATGGCCAATTGCAGCTTCATGCGGGTCAGCGGCGTGCGCAGATCATGGGAAACGCCGGCCAACATCTCGGTGCGCTGCTGGATCTGACGCTTGAGGCGGTCACGCATGTTGTTGAAGGCATGGGCGGCCTGACGCACTTCCGAGGCGCCCTCGGGCTTGAAGTTGGGCACATCTTGACCCTTGCCGAAGGCATCGGCGGCAGCGGCCAGTTTGCGCACACTACGCACCTGATTGCGCATGAACACCGTGGCGATCCCCAGCAGCAGCATGGAGGTGCCCACCATCCACAGCACGAAGATGTAGGTGGTGGAACTGAACAGCCGCTTCCTGGGCACATACACTTCAAGCAAGCCGTCGGACAGTTGCACCCGCACCAGGATTTCACGCTCGAAGCTGTGGCCGTCCACCTGGAACGGGCGCTGCACCCGCTCGGTCAGGGTGTCGTACAGGGCGGCATCCATCATGCTGGACGGCGCCGCTTGCGGCACGTTGGGCAAGATGCCGCCGGCCTGGAAGCGAATGTCCAGCTCCAGCTTGCTGGCGGCGATGCGCAGCACGCGCAACTGGCTTTCCGGGTCGGGGAAGGCGCGCATGGCCTCGATGACGGCCCCCAGATCGCCGGCCAACGCCCCGGCCAGACGCCGCGACACGGTGTCCCAATGGGTGGCGTAGAAAATGTAGGTCGAGACCAACTGCACCACGATCAGCGGGGTGACGATGATCAGCAGCGAGCGCCCCAGCAGGCCCTGGGGCAACAACTTCTTGAGCCACTGGGTGGCGCGGATCATGTCAATCTGGCCTCAACATATAACCCATGCCCCGAACGGTCTGAAGATAACGCGGCATGCGCGGATCGTCCTCAAGCTTCTTGCGCAGGCGGGTGACCTGGACGTCCACCGCGCGGGCATTGGCGGCGTTGCCGGTGCGGGCGGCAAGGTCGTCGCGTGACACGGCTTGGCCCGGCACCTCGGCCAGGATACCCATCAACTCGCGCTCGGCGGTGGTCAGATGAACCACCTCGTCGCCGCGCTTCAGTTCAGTGCGGCCCACATCCCAAGTGAACGACCCCATGCCCAGCAACGGCGCCGCCTCGGCCTCGGGCTTGGGGGCGCGGCGCATGATCGACGCGATGCGCAGCAACAGCTCGCGCGGTTCGAATGGCTTGGACAGATAGTCGTCGGCGCCGGCCTCAAGCCCATTGATGCGGTCGTCCACCTCGCCCATGGCGGTCAGCAGCAGGATGGGCACCGGGTTGGTCTTGCGCAGGTCGCGGGTCAGGCTCAGGCCGTCCTCGCCCGGCATCATCACGTCCAGCACCAGCAAATCCACCGCCAGCGTCGCCATCTTGACCCGCGCTTCGGCGGCATCGGCGGCCACGGTGACCAGATAGCCCTTGTCGGTCAGGTACTTGCGCAACAGCTCGCGCAGGCGGGTGTCGTCATCGACC
>JACMLB010000181.1 GCA_014379805.1 Rhodospirillales bacterium
CGCGCCTGGGCGGGGGCAGCGGCCAGCCCGAGGGCGGCAGCCGGAGCTGCGGCGGCGGAAAGCCCCAGGCCACGCAGGAACGCGCGGCGGTCAACCTTGGTGTTGTCTTCGGTGTTCATGGTTGCCACCCCAATTAGTCGATCATGGCGAAGGCCTGGGCCTCCACCGCCAGAAACAACCGGCCCAGAACGCCCACTGGCCGGTATAACCGGGCGGCGGGACTATTTTCCAAATCGGTGAAGAAACGGCCGGCCCACGGCTCGATATGGGCGGCAAAGAAACGTTTTTGTTCAGCCAGACTGAGCGGCGCACCAAGGCTGCCATCGATCAGCAACTGCATTATTTCGGCCAGGATGGCGATGTGGTCTTCGGGCTCGGACACGTTGTCGTTCACGACCATGCCCAGCGCTTCCATGTTGGCGCGCAGGTGGGCCAGGGGCTTTTCGTGCAGGAAACCGGTCAGGTAATAGGAGGCGAAGGGCACCAATTCGCCGCGTGACAGGCCGATGAACAGAGCATTGAACTCATCTTCGGCGGCAGCGGGATCCATGGTGCGGGCAGTCGCGGCTAGATCGGCCAGAGCATGGCCCAATTCGGATGCATCGCCGGGGATAAGCGCCAGTGTTCCCAGCAATGGGGCGGACGGCGGCGCGGCCAGCAATGCGGCCAACAAGCCCCAAAAACGGGCTCGCAAATGCTCTTCGTCCGTCGCCATGACGACCGCCGCTTCCGACACTGGCATCCTCCCGACTCGCGCCTTGCGATTGGTCGCACAGGCTTGGCCGCCCCTTTTGGGTAGGCACTTCATCATTCGATAAAATGGTCGGACCAGTCAACGGATTTATGATGTCTACTGTTGGCGATGCAGATGTTTACAACGACAGCTTGGCATCAACTTTCGCGCGTACCGGTATCGTCTTCATCTGCATTAGTGTGTGTTTTTTCCCTGGCATCGGGAAAAGATGCAGTTTGATCCACGGGGGCCAGCTCTTCAACAATGCCCTTGCCCACCTTCCAGGCGGTCTTCACCACGTCGGGGATGGTCGGGAAGGAATAATCCTCCATATGCAGGTCGAAGACTTCCGGCTGACTGAACAATGGGTCGCTGGACCACAGCTTTGCCATGGCGGCGCGCTTGATGGCTTCCGGCACGCCGGCTTGAAGGAAGGCGGAGAAATCGGAGTCCTTGGTCAAGGTTTCCACGGGCGGCAATTCGGGCGGCGCTAATTCGCCCGGCGGCTGCTCAGCCTCAACCGGAGCCGGCGGAGGTGTCTCCTCCTTGGCCTCGGCCTTCAATCGTGACCAGCGTGACAGGAAATTGTCGGTCATGGCCGGCCCTCCTTGGGGCTGAAAGCGCGGTCCGCGTCCAGACGGTCGCGCTTGCGTTTGCGCATGGGCTCGTCCGGCGGGTGGCTGGCGCAGAAGGTCTGTACCCAGGTCAGCAGGGGGGCGGGCAGGGGCAGACTTTCCACCTGATCCTCGCCGCTTTCGCTCATTTTTTGGGCTTCATCCGGAGCAGCGGTGACCATAACCACCCGCACCGGCGGGGTAGAGTCCGTTTTGCGGACCACCACGAACAGCCGGGGATCGGCGCCGCCAAGATTATAGCGGTAACTGGCAAGGTCCGAGCGATGCAGTGTCAGATCGGGGGCGGCGGCGAGGTAATGCTCGAACCCTTCACCCTGACGCAGCTTGACCCAGGATGGGCCGGGTGGTGGATCGGTGACTACCGCCAGTGGTCGCCAAGTTTCCGTCACCCAAGCATTGGCGCTGCTGTCTTTGCGTTCGATCATTACCGCCACCGGTAACGACGCCTGAAGCGGCGGCTCAGCCGGCAAGGTGCCGGTCAGGATCATTTCCAGACGCACCACGTCTTCCGGCGCATTAACGTTGAAAAACGGGTCGTAGGGCGTTTGCGCCCATTCGACGCGGGCCACCTTGAAGTGGTCGGTGAAGGCTTCGATCTTGCGGATGTCGTGTTCGACCACGGCGCGGCGCAACTCAGCCGTCAGCCGCACCGGCCACAAGGCGAAGACCGGGTGCGAGTGGCCGCCGGAAACCGCCATGGCCATGTCCGCCCCTTCAGCCTTCACCGCCGCCAGCAGGCACGCCACCAGATCGGCAGGGAACAGCGGAGTATCGGCGGCGGCGCTCGCCACCCATTCCACCCCTAAATCCTTGGCCCATTCCAGCGCAGTCAGGATGCCCACCAACGGCCCGCCATAGCCGTCAATGACGTCGGCGCGGATGTCCAGGCCATAGGCGGCGAAGCGGGCCGGGTCGCCATTGGCGTTAAGCAGCAGCTTGCCCACTTGGGGCGCCAAACGCTCCATGGTGCGTTCCAGCAGGGTTTGGCCGTCCACGGTAATCAGAGGCTTGTCGCCGCCGCCCATGCGCCGGGCCAGCCCGCCGGCCAGGATCACTCCGGAAATATTAGTCGTCATGGCGGCTGCCCTTGCGCGAAAGATGGCCGGGTTCGTCCTCGACCGCTTTGGGATCGGCGTCGAAAATAATACGCTCGGCCCCCGACAGCGCCAGGAAGCGCTTGCCCTTGGCCCGGCCGATCAGGGTCAGACCGGCTTTTTGCGCCAGATCCACGCCCCAGGCGGTGAAGCCCGAGCGCGACAGCAGGATGGGGATGCCCATCTGCACGGTCTTGATGACCATCTCGCTGGTCAGCCGTCC
>JACMLB010000182.1 GCA_014379805.1 Rhodospirillales bacterium
GCCTGATCGGGCGAGGGCGCATGACCGCCGCGCCCGCCGCCCATGGCCATGACCAGCCGGGTCAGCAGCAGATGGCGCTCCACCGTAGTGATGGCGGGGGGGATGTCCAGCGGGCCGTCGGCGAACAGCGCCATCTCGTCTTCGTCCACCGCGTCGATGGCGCGCAGGCGCGGCAACAGCAGCGGCGTGCCGCCCGAGCGGCGCAGGAAGGCTTCCTTTAGCGAGCGGCAGGCGCGCCGGTTGGGCAACAGCACCACCGCCTCGGCCAGCTTTAGCGGGTTGTCGCCGGCCTCACTCAGCAGATGGGCCGCCAGGGAATCCACGAAGGGCAGGCCCGGCGGGATGGTGAAGATTTTGCCGCTCATTGCTCCCCCTCGGTCTGGCGTGCTCCGGACTGAAAGGTCCAGACGCAACACGGATGGGCACGGATGCCGGCAATGCCGGCTCACGGATAAGCGCGGATTAATTCTTATCCGTGCCCATCCTTGGATATCTGCGCCCATCCGTGTTGCGTCTGGATATGGCCGCAAAGTGGGTGGTGGTTAATGCTCAGTTGTCCTCTGCCAACAACGCGCGCTCCACCTCGGGCAGGGCGTCCGGGGTGCCCACGTGATACCAGCGGCCATCATGGACGATGCCGAACAGGCGACCGTCTTCCAGCGCCCGGTCATACAGCACGTTCAAAGAGAACTTGCCCGATGGGGCGTCACGGAACAAGCGCGGTGACAGGATTTGCACGCCCGAAAACAACAGCGGCGCCATCTCGCGGTCGCGGCGGCGGCGCGGCACACCGAAGGCGTCCAGGAAGAAATCGCCGTCGCCGTCATAACCCATGGCCGTGGCGGTGGGCTGCATCAGCAGCAGGGCGTCCATGCGCTCGTCGTCCCAGAACTCGGCCAGACGTTTCAGGGCAGGGGTGGCGCCGTCGGTCCAGATGATGTCCGAATTGACCACGTAGAACGGCGCGTCACCGAGATGGGGCAGGGCCTTGGTCACGCCGCCGCCGGTTTCCAGCAGAGTGTCCTCGTGGGACAGGGTCAGGTTGGGCCGCCCGGCCAGATGCTCTTGGATGCGCGGCGCCAGCCAATGGGTATTGACCACCAGATGGCTGACATTGACCTCGGCCAAATGATCCAGGGCGCGGTCCAGCATGGTGCGGCCCGCTACCGCCACCAGGGGCTTAGGTGTGTGCTCGGTGATGGGGCGCATGCGCATGCCCAGACCGGCGGCCAGCACCATGGCGTGGGTGGGGAAATGGCTCATGGCTGGGGCACCGTTCTGTTGGCTGGCGGGATGTGCTGATCGAGCCACGCCTTGATGCCGGCCAAAGCGGGATGGGCAAGTGACGCCTCCAACAGGCGCCAGACGCGGGGGATGTGGCACAGATAAAGGGGCTTGCCGTCGCGCTTGCACAGGCGGGTGAAGATGCCGATGACCTTGGCGTGACGCTGCGCCGCCATGACCGCCCATGACGCCTCGAAAGCGGCGGGGGCCAGATTGGGGAAGCGGGCGAGGTATCGCTGTTTCATCGCAGTGATTAGGGCCGGGTTGATGTCGCGCCTTGCGTCTTCCAGCAGGGACATGGGGTCATAGGTCACTGGGCCGGCCACCGCGTCCTGGAAGTCCAGCAGGCCGCAGGCGGTCAGGCCGGGGCGGTCCAGTAGCAGCAGATTGTCCACGTGGAAATCGCGCAACACCATGGTGTCGGGCACCCCACGGGCCACCGGGAACAAGGCGGTCCACAATCCGGCGTATTCGGCGCGCGCCTCAGCGCTGACCGGGAAGCCCATTGCGGGCATGTACCAATCGGTCAGCAGGCAGGCCTCGGTCAGCAGGCGCTCGTCGTCATAGGGCGGCAGGCCGGGGGGAATGGCGTCGGGCTTGGCGTGCAGATCGGCCAGAGTGTCGGTGGCCAGGGCGTACAACGCGGTCTCGTCGCCGCCATTGGCGAGCAGGCGGGTATAGGTGTCGTCGCCCAGATCTTCCAGCAACAGCAGGCCGTTGTCCTCGTCCACGCCCAGCAGGCGCGGCGCCGAATAGCCCAGGCGGGCCAAGTGGCGAGCAATGCGGACGAAGGGGCGCACGTCTTCCTTGGGCGGCGGCGCGTCCATCAGCACGGCCTGTTCAGTCCCCCGGCGCAGGCGGTCGTAATGGCGGAAGCTGGCATCGCCGGCCAGCCGGCCACGGTCGGCATCGGCCCAGCCGGCGGCGGCCAAGAATCGGGTGATCAGCGCCTCGCGCTCGCTCATGGGCTCAGCTCTTTCATGCGGTCGTCCCACTGGCTGTGGGAGGTCAGGGTGGCGCGGCGGGCTGTTTCCGTGTCGCCGGCACTCAGGGCGATTTCCAGCCGGTGGCGCGGCATCAATCGGCCCAGCCGGTCGGGCCATTCGATCAGGCAGATGCCGTCGATGAAAGCGTCCTCGATGCCCAGCTCGAACGCTTCCTCCGCCTTCTCCAGGCGGTACAGGTCGAAATGCCAAATTTGGCCGGCAGCGGCGTCGTAGATCTGCACCAGGGTGAAGGTGGGGCTGGGAACCTCTTCATCCTCGCTGGTTAGGGCTTGGACGAAGGCGCGCGCCAGCGTGCTTTTGCCGGTGCCCAAGGTGCCGGCCAAGGCGATGACATCGCCGGGCCGCGCGAGATGGGCCAAGCGGGCACCCAAGGCGCGGGTGGCGGCCTCGTCGGCCAGGGTCAGGGTCAGGGTCGTGCTCATGGCTTCGCTTGTATCCCGCGTTCGGGGAGGGTGCAAATGCCCAATAGGGGGTAGGCCCGCTTACACTTTCACCTTGGCCCGTGGATGCGCCTGATCGTAAACCCCCTTCAGCCGCGCCGCGTCCACCTTGGTGTAGCGTTGGGTGGTGGACAGCGAGGCGTGGCCCAGCAATTCCTGAATGGTGCGCAGATCGCCGCCGCCCGCCAGCAGATGGGTGGCGAAGGAATGGCGCAGGGCGTGGGGGGTGGCGGTGTCGGGCAGGCCCAGCATTTGACGCAGGCGGCGCATTTGGCGCTGGACCACGCCGGGATTGAGCTTGCCGCCTCGGGCGCCGAGGAATAGCGGGCCTTCGGGCGCCAGGGGATACGGGCATTGGCCGGCATAGTCAGTGATGGCGTCGCGCACCACGGCCAGCACCGGCACCATGCGCTGTTTGCGGCCCTTGCCGGTGATGGTCATGGTGTCGCCCTTGGGCGCGTCGCGCTGGGCCATGCCCAGGGCCTCGCCCAGACGTAGGCCGCAGCCATATAGCAGGGTGAACAGGGCCACGTCACGGGCGGCCAGCCAGGGCTCGTCATGCAATTCGGCGGCGCTAGACAGGGCCTCCATGGCCTCGTCGGCGGCCAGGGGTTTGGGCACCGAGCGGGGCGGGCGGGGTGCTTTGACCGCGCCGATGGCCGGGTTATGGACCAATTCCTGGCGGTCGAGGAATTTGAAGAAGCCGCGCAGGGTGCTCATCAGCCGCGCCATGCTCGACCGCCCCAGCCCGTCATTGTGGCGTGCCGCCAGGAAGGCGCGGAAATCGGCGGGGGTCAGGGCGGCCAAGGCGGCAATGTCGGCCTCGGCCCCCAGATGGGCGACCAGGAAGGCGCAGAACGACGACAAATCGCGGGCATAGCCGTCCAGCGTATGAGGACTGGCCCGGCGCTCCCCAGCAAGCCAGCCGCGCCAGTGCTCGATGGCGCCGGCAAGGTCGGGTTGGGCGGCGAAATGGATGGGGGCGGGGGGCATTAGCGGATCATAGCGGCGCGGATGCCGCCCCTCAACGTCTGTTCAGGCTGGCGGGCTGATCAGCACCGACTCGGCGCCCAGCGGATATTCCCCGAAGCGGTTGGTGCCCGCACTGCCCTTGGTGCAGAACCAGATGATCAGTACAATGATGCCAATCAATGGAATGAGCGGCAGTAAGTACCACCAGCCGGATCGATCTGTATCGTGCAGGCGACGCACCCCGACGCTGGTGCTAGGCAATAAAAGGGCTAAGGTCGCGAGCACCTCAAACGGTCCTAAATCCATCCCACCGTCCATGATGGACGCGATGATCGGAACGATGACGGTGAACAGGGTAAAAAACCAATATTCCGAGCGGCTCGCGCGGCCCTGGAAGGTGGCGTATTTGTTCAGGCAGGTCTTAACGGCGGTGACGAAGTCCATGGCCTTTCCCCCGTCTACACGAACCTTTTGACGCAGCACTCCACCACGCGGGCCAGGAAGGTGATCAGCTCGGTGCCTTGGCCGGAATGGAAGGTGCGGCCGTGGCGGGCGCCCAGGGCCAGCACGCCGTCGGGGCAATTGCCGCCGGGTGACAGCCGGGCCAAGGCGGACGAGGCCACCAGACCGGCGCCGTCGCCGAACACCAGCGGGTCGCCGGGCATGTCCTCGCTCAGGGCGCAGTCGCGGTCGGGGCCGCCCATCATCTTTTCCACGCTGGCGGCGGGAATGCGCAGCAGGCCGGGCACCGCCAAGGCGGGAAGGGCGCGGTCGGTTTCCTCGAAGCACAAGGCGGCCACGTCCACATCCAGCATGGCCGGCAATTCCTCGGCCACCGCTTGGACCAGCCCGCCCAGATCGTCGGCGGACAGCAGCACCAGCACCGCCTGATGGGTGCGGTTCTGGGTGGACATGTTGGAACGCGAGGTGTGGATCAAATCCTCGGCGGCGCCTTTGACCCGGTCTACTTCTTCCTTCAGGCGCTCGATCATGTAGATCTGCATGTCCACCACGCCGTCCACGTCGGGCCAGCGCGATGGCGGCGACAGGGCCAGCACCAGTTCGGGGTGGCGCAGCAGGAAGTCGCCATTGCGGCGCAGATAGGCCGCCACCTGCGCGTCCGTGGGGGCGGTGGCGGGGTCGGTCAAAGCGGCGTCGTCGCGCTTGCGCACCATTCAGCGGGCCTTTTCTGCGGCAGCGGAGGGCAGAGAGTTCATGCTCATCATTCGGCGGCTGTTGCTTCGCGTGTGAGGGATGTACAGTCTAGACCATGCTTTCCGCCGCCGCCAACCCCGCCGCGCGTTTTTCTCCGCAAAGCCGCGTCGCCGTCCTTTTGCCACTGCCATTAGGGGGAGCCTACGACTATCGGGTCGGGGCCGAACCGGTGGGTGTGGGCGAATTCGTGACGGTGCCCCTGGGCAAGCGCGAGGTCATCGGCGTGGTCTGGGGCGAGGGCGCCGGCGACACCGACAGCGCTCGGCTGAAGACCATCCACCAACGCCTGGACTGCCCGCCGCTGCCCGAGGTGACGCGTAAATTCGTGGATTGGGTGGCGGCCTATACCCTGTCCATGCCCGGCCTCGTGCTGAAAATGGCCATGAGCGTGCCCCAGGCGCTGGAGCCCGCCCGCGCCCTGATGGCCTGCCGCTTGGCCCCCACCCGTCCCGACATCAAACTGACCGATGCCCGTCGCCGGGTGCTGGAAACCGCCGCCACCCTGCCGCCCTTGCCGCCTGCCGATCTGGCCCGCGAGGCCGGGGTGGGACCGGCGGTGGTCAAGGGCTTGCTGGAGGCCGGCGCGCTGGAAAGCGTCGCCATCAAGCGCCCGCCGATTTTCGAAGACCCTGATCTGGCCCGTCCCGCGCCGACCCTGTCCGACGGCCAGCGTCAGGCCGCCGATGCCTTGGTGACGGCGTTGGACAAGGGATTTTCCGTCGCCGTGATCGACGGCGTCACCGGCTCGGGCAAGACCGAGGTGTATTTTGAGGCGGTGGCGGCTGCCGTGGCCCAAGGCCGCCAGATATTGGTGCTGCTGCCGGAAATCGCCCTGTCGGCCCAATGGCTGTCGCGCTTCCGCACCCGTTTCGGCGTCGAGCCGGCGGAATGGCATTCCGAATTGTCCGACGCCAAGCGGCGCGAGACGTGGCGCGCGGTGGCCAGCGGCGAGGCAAAGGTAATCGTGGGCGCCCGCTCGGCCCTGTTCCTGCCCTATCCCGCTTTGGGCCTGATCGTGGTCGATGAGGAACATGACGGAGCCTTCAAGCAGGAAGACGGCGTCAGCTACCACGCCCGTGACATGGCGGTGGTGCGCGCCAGCCTGGGCAAAATTCCGGTGGCTTTGGCTTCGGCCACGCCCTCCCTGGAAACCCTGGCAAACATTCAGGCGGGCCGCTATCAGCGCCTGCATCTGCCCGACCGTCATGCGGGTGCTTCCATGCCCGACATCGTGCCGGTGGATTTGCGCCGCCACCCGCCGCCGCGCGGCACCTGGCTGTCGCCGGTGCTGGTTACCGCCCTGGAAGACACCTTCGCTGCCGGCGAGCAGGCCATGCTGTTCCTCAATCGGCGCGGCTATGCCCCGCTGACCCTGTGCCGCAAATGCGGCTTCCGCCTGCAATGCCCCCATTGCACGGCGTGGCTGGTGGAACACCGCATGGCCGGCAAGCTCATGTGCCACCATTGCGGCTTCTCCACCCGCCCGCCGGAAAAATGCCCGGAATGCGAGGCCGAGGATAGCTTCGCCGCCTGCGGTCCCGGCGTGGAACGCATCGCCGAGGAAGCCGCCCACCGCTTTCCCGGCGCCCGCATCGCGCTGATGGCATCGGACACCATCACCGGTCCCCATGCGGCGGCGGAGTTCGTCCGTCAGGTGGCCGATCACGAGATTGATTTGCTGATCGGCACCCAGATCGTCGCCAAGGGCTACCACTTCCCCATGCTGACTCTGGTGGGGGTGGTGGATTCCGATCTGGGGCTGGAGGGCGGTGACCTCCGCGCCGCCGAACGCACCCATCAATTGCTGTCCCAGGTCGCCGGTCGTGCCGGCCGCGCCGAACGTCCGGGCCGGGTCTTGCTGCAGACCTATCAGCCTGACCATCCGGTCATGCAGGCCCTGGTCTCCGGTGATAGGGATGCCTTCATCGCCAACGAGGCCGACCAGCGGCGCGAAGCCGGCATGCCGCCCTATGGCCGGTTGGCGGCACTGGTGGTATCGGGACCCGAGCCCGGTCCGCTGGACGACTTCGCCCGCCGCCTCGCCCGCGCCGCGCCGCGCTCAGCCGAGTTCCAGGTGCTTGGTCCGGCTCCGGCGCCCTTGGCCTTGTTGCGAGGCCGTCACCGCCGCCGCTTCCTGGTCAAGGCGGCCCGTTCGGTCAATCTGCACGCGGCGCTGCGGGAGTGGCTGTCCAAGGTGGTGCCGCAAGGCGGGATCCGCGTCCAGGTGGACGTGGACCCCTATAGTTTCTTCTAGTGTATGGCTGGCGGCAGGGGAACCTGGACGCAAGTGGTGCCCGGGGTGGTCCAAACGCATCCTTAAGCTTCAGTGATTCGTTTCAGGAGCACGGTTTTCCTGGCGGGTAGGGTGCGGGTGGAGCCCCGGCTACCTGCCCGGGTGGGTTCCATTTGACCCCGAGTCGGTGACGATATGCGTGCTGCCTCCTCCGAACGGGCAGGAGTCGTCTTGCAACGCAATACCCGATGTGCTAGTTAACCGACGCGCTTTTGAGGGCGAAAGTCCTTGAGGGCAAGGAATGTGCTTGAAAAACAAGATTTTAGGCCCGCTTGGCGAATTAGTTTCGACCTGA
>JACMLB010000183.1 GCA_014379805.1 Rhodospirillales bacterium
GACGCCCAGCGGAGTCAGCGCCTCGCGCACTTCGTCCAGCTTGAAGGGCTTGATGATGGCCATGATCAGCTTCATCTGTGGTCCCCATAGAATGGGCGGTGCCTCCCCCGACCGGGCTCGGCGCTATGCCAAGCGCGTCCCAGTGGGAATCCGCCGGTTGATTGGTCGCAAACCGCGCTGCGATCCTTCCGCGTTGCTTCACCCTTTCAAGAGCCGTGCCGGAATGACTCACCCGCCAGGGTTGGGCGATTCAGCGGTGCGTGCCTGACCCAACGCCGTGGGCTTTGCTCAAAACATGGGCGAATGGACGGTAAGTTTGCCTGTTTCCTGCGCGGGCGCTGTTTTCGCCGGTAAACTTGCACCCCGCCCCCATCGGTGGCACATCTGATGGCATGGCTGATACGCACGATACCCCCCTGCCCTCCTTCGTTGATGTTGTCGTCATCGGCGGCGGCCCCATCGGTGGCTTGACCGCCTGCTGCCTGGCCTCCGCTGGCCTGGATGTGGCGGTGATCGAGGCCGCCGAGCCCAGCGCCCTAAGCCGCCCTGGCAGTGATGGCCGCTCCATCGCCGTGGCGCTGTCGGCGCAGCGGGTATTCGCCGGGGCCGGCATCTGGCCGTTGATGGAGCCCGAGGCCCAGCCCATTCTGGAAATCCGCGTCACCGACGGCAGCTCGCCGCTGTTCCTGCATTACGACCACGAAGCCATCGGCGACGAGCCCTTCGGCTGGATCGTGGAAAACACCACCATCCGCCGCGCCGTGCATCAGCGCCTAGGCGAACTGCCCAGCGCGCGTCTGATTGCCCCTGCCCGCGTGGTTGGTGTCGAGCGCGGCGCAACCCATGCCACCGTCACCCTGGCCGATGGCCGCACCCTGCGCACCGCGCTCGTGGTGGCCGCCGATGGCCGCGCCTCGCCCACCCGTCAGGGCGCTGGCATCGGCTTGACCCGCTGGGACTATCATCAATCGGGCATCGTCTGCACCGTGGCCCATGAAAAGCCCCATAACGGCGTGGCCCATGAGCACTTCCTGCCCAGCGGGCCCTTCGCCATTCTGCCCATGCAGGGAAACCGGTCGTCCATCGTATGGACGGAAAAGCTGCATCTGGCCGATGCCATCGTCGGCCAGAGTGACGAAGGCTTCCTAGCGGAACTGAACAGCCGCTTCGGCGATTTTTTAGGCAGGGTCGAGCTGGCAGGACCACGCTTCCATTACCCGCTGTCCCTGCAATTCGCCGAGCGCGCCACCGACCGACGGCTCGCCCTGGTGGGCGATGCTGCCCACGGCATGCACCCCATCGCCGGCCAGGGCATGAACATGGGCGTGCGCGACGTGGCCGCTTTGGCCGAAGTGGTGGTGGACGCCCGCCGCCTGGGCTTGGACGTGGGCGGCCCCGACGTGCTGGCGCGCTTCCAGCGCTGGCGCCGCTTCGACAACATGCTGATGCTGGGGCTGACCGACGTATTGAACCGGCTATTCAGCAACGACATCGGTCCGCTGAAACTGGCGCGGGATTTGGGTCTGGCGGTGGTTCAGGCCATGCCCGGCATGAAGCGGGTGTTCATGAAGCACGCCATGGGGGTGGTGGGGGACTTGCCGCGCATGATGCGGGGGGAGCGGCTGTAGGACGCGGCCGTTGGTCACAAGTTGCACCGCTGAACATCTATCGGTAGAGTTCGCGCCCCGCCCCATCTCCCATAGGAACCAAAAATGAGCGAAGACCTTAAGGACGCCATCGCGCCCGCACCTCTGCTGCGGTGGTGGGGGCTTTATTTTGGTGGTTGGCTGGTCCTTTTGCTCACTGTCATGGTGGGCGCCCGCATAGGCTTGCCCGGCTTACCCTTCTTCACGTATTTCGCCATTGGGTTTGCCCTGAACAGGCTCATCGTCCGGCAGCTCGAATTCCACCCAATCCACAACACCATCGGCAACGTTGCTTCAGCCAAGCTTTGGTCATTTTTACTCTGGCCGGTTTCATATTTTGGTTTGCTGGCCAGACTGGTCATCATCCGCGTGCTTTGAGAATTGGCCACCGCCTTGCAGGGCGCGATCTCTTACATTCGTTCGAGATGACACTTCCTCATCCGTGCTTTCCGTGGCCGCGTAGCGGCTTTCGTGACCTCCGTGTTCAACTGGCGAGGCCTTCGCCGGTTGGCACGGTTTCGTAAAGGTCAGACCACAGGGTGAGAGGGCTAAGGACTCACCCTCAGCCACACCCGCCCTTGCCACCACCGCAGGAATGCCCCACGGGTTCCGGCGGGTTCAGCGCCGGATCGCGGGACTTGCCCGCCGTCTCCAGCGCCTCAAGGTAGTCCGCCCACACCCGGTCCTGGTTCTCGCCCAGCCAGTACAGGAAGTCCCAGGTGTAGATGCCGCTGTCGTGCAGATCGTCGAACACCAGCTTGATGGCGTAATTGCCCACCGGCTCCACACCGATGATCGCCACATGGGCGCGGCCCGCCACCAGCACCTTCTGACCCGGACCATGGCCCTGGACCTCGGCGGAGGGGCTTTCCACCCGTAACAGTTCGGCGGGCAGGCGGAACAGCTTGTCCTCGAAGCGCACTTCCAGCAGCTTCTCGGCCTTCTTGACCTTGATCTCGTCGGGGGCTTGGGTCACAGCGTGCGCGCCTCATCGGGCAGCATGATGGGGATGCCGTCGCGGATGGGATAGGCGAGGCCCGCCTTGTCGTCCACCAGCTCGTTGCGCTCGGCATCATAGCGCAGCGGCGCATGGGTGCCGGGGGCGCACAGGATTTCCATCAGCTTGGGATCGATGCCAGGAACGCGGTCGGTCATAACAAAGCTCCTAGTGCAGAAAGGTATCGCCCGCCTCGGCGAGCAGGGCCATCTCGAACATGGCGGTCATCAGGCGGGCGCGCTCCAGCAAAGTGGGCGCCTCCAGCAAAGCCTGCTTTTCCTCAGGGCTGAGCGGCGCCGCCATGGCCAGCGCGGTCACCATCTCGGTATCGGGGGCGCTTTCCAGCTTGGCAAGGTCGGTGGCCAAGCCCTGGCGTGACAGATAGGCGCTGACCGCCCCCATCAAACGGCGGCGATCCACCGCCGGGCCGATCTGGGGCAGAGTGTCGCTGGCGAACGGGCCGTATTCGGCCAATACGCGGCGATAGCCCGAACGGCCCTCGACCTCGCCGGCCACACGGAAGCGGGCCAGCCCCAAAGCGGTGATCAGGTAACGCCCGTCGCCGGTCTCGCCAAAGGCGGTGATGCGGGCGAGACTGCCCACGGAATACAGGCCGGGCACCACGGTATCGGTGACGGTCTGCGGCGCCGGCTGGACCAGGGCGAGCAACCGGCCCGCCCCCAGCGCGTCGTCGGTCAGCGCCAGATAGCGCGGCTCGAACACCGTCAGCGGCAGCCTGCCGCCGGGCAACAGCAACACGCCCGAGACGGCGAAGACCGGCAGAACGCGGGGGAACTCGGTTGGTTCGACGCTGGCTGCCATATCAGGCGAACAACAGCGCCGACAGCCGGCGGCGGCCCGACACCGTCAGCGGATGGGTGGGGCCGGACGCCTCGAACACCTTGACCAATTGCTTGCGGGCGGCGTCCTCGTTCCAGGCGCGGTCGCGGCGGAACAGTTCCAGCAGCTCATCCACCGCCGCTTCGGGCTCACCGGCGCCGTAATAGGCCAAGGCGAGGTCGTAGCGGGCCTGATGGTCGTTGCCGTCCACGGTCAGACGGCGGCGCAGCTCGGCGGTCTCGCCGGCACCGGCGGCACTTTCCTGCAGCTCCAGCGCGGTCTTCACCGCCGAAACCTCGGCATGCTTCAGCAGGTCCGGCGGCAACTGAGCCAACAGCTGCTTGGCCGCATCCACATCGCCCACGGCCAGCAGGCAGCGCAGCAGGCCGGCGGTGGCGGCGGCGTGGGCGGGGTCTTCTTCCAACACTTGCTGGAAGGCCTGGGCCGCGGTCTCGGCATCGCCGGCGGCCAGCAATTCCTTGGCCTCAGCCACCAGATCGTCCAGGGACGGTTCGCCCTCGACCCCTTCGGTCAGGCGCTGAAGGAAGGCGCGTATCTGGCTTTCCGGCAGGGCGCCGGTGAAGACGTCGAACGGGCGGCCATCCTTGAAGGCATAAACGGTCGGCACCGATTGGACGCGCAACTGACCGGCCAGATCCTGGTTCTTGTCCACGTCGATCTTGACCATGCGCACGGCGCCGCGCATCTCGCGCACCACCTTTTCCAAGGCCGGGCCCAGCTGCTTGCACGGGCCGCACCAAGTGGCCCAGAAATCGACGATGACCGGCGTCTTGCGCGAGGCCTCGATGACATCGGCCATGAAGCTGGCGGTGGTGCCGTCCTTGATAAGATCGCCAGCGGCAGGCCCGCCACCGGCGGCAGCGGCCTTTTGGCCGGAGCCGAGGATGAGTTCCATGGTCATCGGTTCCATGTAGAAAGTGACCGCCCATAGATGGACTGTCACCGGACGGCTGGCAAGGGCAAAGCCAGCCCTGCCCGCCCACTGAGACGGCCCCCGGAGCACTGCGGAACGGCCAAGACGGAAAAGTAAAAAAAAGGTCTTGCATGCCCCCCCGCTTTCCCGTATTTATCCGGGCCTCCGACGCGATGAGCGCCGGAAACGCCAGGAAGCGGGCGTAGCTCAGGGGTAGAGCACAACCTTGCCAAGGTTGGGGTCGAGGGTTCGAATCCCTTCGCCCGCTCCAA
>JACMLB010000184.1 GCA_014379805.1 Rhodospirillales bacterium
ATCATCAAAGGGAGGTGGAAGGGCTTCGCGGTCTACACGCTGACACTTGAGGAGCGCGCGACGTGCCCGAAGTCCTGCCAACATTGGCGGTCCTGTTACGGCGGCGACGGGGAAGCTGGGCTCTTCCGCCACGGGCGCTGCTGCGGCGGGTGCCGAGCTGCGGCCTTCGGCCATGGCGTTGAGGTGTTCGATCAGGTCGCTGTCTTCACCCTCGGGCTCGCACTCGTTCTGCTCCAGGTGACCCAGGATCAGCTTGATGCGGTCGATGGCCTGCAAAATCAGGGTGACGGCGGTGGGGGTGACCTCCAACTCGCCATCGCGGAACTTGCCGAGCACGTTCTCGCCGGCATGGGCCACATGCTCGAGCCGAGGCAGGCCGAGGAAGCCGCAAGTACCTTTGATGGTGTGAACCAGACGAAAAATATTGCCAAGGATCTTCGGATCGTTGGGATTTTGTTCCAGTTTCACCAGCTCGACGTCGAGGACGGAAAGACTTTCCGAGGTCTCGGTCAAAAACTCGCTGAGGAGATCATCCATGGTCGACTCCAGCTCCGCACCTTAAACCCGCCGCCGCGAACCAAAATACCCATTCGCCCCTAGTCGCACGGGCAGCAACGTCGACTAATATCACGGTCACGTTAGCATTAGAAGGGACCTAACCATCGGGTGAACCACTTCCGACCTCAGAAGGAGGTACGGTGGTCCCAATGGACAGGGCAAGCCCCTCGGGCGTCAACGACGCCACCAGCCCGCCGCCCAGCCGTTCGGCCAGGGTGCGGACGAAAAACGCCTGGGCGCCCTTGGGTCCCGATGGTGGGCATTTGCCGGTCAGCACGGCGCGCGCCTCGTCATTCAGCGACGCCGGCTCTCCATAGGCCACCACGCGGGGGCGGCCCTGGTCCAACGTCACGGTGATGCGGCCGCCGCGCGGCAGCGCGTCCTTGGCCAGCAGCACCAGATTAAGCAGCAGCCGCGCCGTCTCGCCGTCCAAATTCGGCGGCGGCGCAGTCCAGTCCAGCTGGATACCGGGCGAGGAGGAGGAGGCCAGTGTACCGAGATAATTGACCATGAGGTCCCTGAGACCCGCCGAGCCCTGCGGCGCCGAGGCAGCCGGACCAAGGGCGGAGCGGAAGAACTTCAACCGCGACGCGGCACCGGCGGCGGCCTCGGCCACCAGACTAACGGTCTCGTCATCCACCGCGCCGGCCATGTCCTCGAACAACTCGGCTCCGGCGGCGGCGGCACCCACGGGTCCCGACAGGTCGTGACACACCCGGGCACACAGCAGTTCGGCGAGTTGCAAGGGATCCATGAAGACCTAGTGAATTCCACTGGTTGTCTTAAATACCAAAGAACCGTACCAGCCTTCCCCCAGGCTGCGAAGGGTGATTCGTCAGGTTGACGCGCACGCGAAGGAGGAAGAATGGACCCCATGTTGGTGCCCGGCGCCCGCGTGCGCCATCCCGGCCAGCCCGATTGGGGCGATGGTCAGGTTCAATCGGCGGTTGGATGGCGGGTGACGGTCAATTTCGAGCACGCCGGCAAGCGCACCATGGATACCCGTCAGGTGGCGCTGGAACTGGTGGAGGAGGTGCGGGGGCCGAGGTGAGGGCGGTCAGCTCTGCCCCTCAAGCCACGCCTGGAACATCAAGGCGTGCCACAGCTCGGTGGACCAGTTCTTGCGGCCCGAGCGGTGATCGCGCCAGCAGCCGGCGATGAGCGAGGCATTGACCAGACCCTGGGACTTCAGGCGGCTTTCGGACAGCAGATCGTCCGCCCAACCCTTCAGCGCGCCGCTCAGCCAGCGCCCGATGGGGACCTCGAAGCCCATTTTCGGGCGGTCCACCAGTTCGCGCGGGACATATTGGTACAGGACGTCGCGCAGCACGGTCTTGCCCACATCGCCATCGATCTTCAGCGCGGTGGGCAGGCTCCAGGCGAATTCCACGATGGAATGGTCCAGGAAGGGCAGCCGCGCTTCCAGGGAATAGGCCATGGTGGCGCGGTCGGTCTTCACGCACAAATCGTCAGGCAGATAGCCCAGGGCATCCAGTACCATGACCTGCAAGGCGGGGTCGGACAGAGTGGGCTGGCGGGTGGGGTCGTTGTAGATGGTTTCGGCCCGGTGCGCGCCGGGGACCAGATTCGGCATGCCGCGCCAGCGGGAATAATGCTGGCCCAGCATTTCGGGGATCGAGCCGGCGGACAAATCCTCGAACGACTTCTTGAAGCGATAGCCGGGATAGGACCGCCGCTTGCGCCCGGCCAGCGCCGCCAAGCCCGCCAGCCCATTTAGGGGTGCCGAGGGAATGGCGGCAAGGCCGCGCGACATCATGCGGGCCCAATCGGGCGTGGCCTTCAGCCGTTGCCAATCGCGCGGGATGGAGCGGTAGATGCCGTAGCCGCCGAACAATTCGTCGGCCCCGTCGCCCGACAAGGCTACGGTGACTTGCTTGCGGGTGACCTCGGCCAGCAGGCAGGTGGGCAATTGGGCGGGGTCGGCGAAGGGCTCGTCCCAGATGGCCGGCAGGCGCGGCACCAGGGCCAGCGCGTCTTCGTCGGTGATGCGCAATTCCGTGTGACTGGTGCCCAGATGATTGGCCACGGCGCGGGCATAGGGGCTTTCGTCATAGCCCTGCTGGTCGAAGCCGATGGTGAAGCTGTGCACCGGCTGGCTGGCCTGCTCCGCCATGATGGCGGCGGTGACGGAACTGTCGATGCCACCCGACAGGAACACGCCCACCGGCACGTCGGCCTGCATGCGCAGGGATACCGAGGCGCGCAGCAACTGGTTCAGCCGCTCGGCGGCGGCGGCGCGTCCGCCGGTGAACGTGCCGGCCACAGTGCGGGCGCGGTCCTTGGCCGACCAATAGGGGCGAATGACGTGGTCGGGTCCCCTGACGGTCATGACGCTGCCCGCCGGCAGCTTGCGGGCATGGGCATAGATGGTGTGGGGCGCCGGCACCCAGCCCAGCCGCAGATAGGCGTCCAGGGCGTCGCGGTCGATGGTGCCGTCAAAGCCGGGATGGCGCTTCAGCGCCTTCAGTTCCGAGCCGAACAGCAAGGTGCCGCCGCTGAAGCCGTAATACAGGGGCTTCTCGCCGATGCGGTCGCGGGCCAAGTGCAGCGTGCGTTCCAGCCGGTCCCACAGGGCCATGGCGAACATGCCGTCGAAGGCGGCCAAGGCGCGCTCGACACCCCAGCGCGCCACCGCTTCCAGCAGCACCTCTGTGTCGGAATGGCCGCGCCATTCGGTGGGTTCCAGGCGCGAGCGCAGCTCGGAGTGGTTATAGATTTCACCGTTGAATACCACCATCCAGCGCCCGTCCTTGGACTGCATGGGCTGGTGGCCCTGGGGGCTGAGGTCCAGGATGGCAAGGCGGCGGAAGCCCAAGGCCACGCCCGCATCGTCATCGGTCCACACGCCGGAATCGTCGGGGCCACGATGCACCAGCGTGTCGGCCATGGCGCGAACCACGCCCGGACGGTCGGCGGTGTTGGATTGGATGTCGAGGAAGCCGGCGAAGCCGCACATGACGTTCAGTCCTGTTGGCGGGTTACGCTTCAGTCAGCATAAACGACGTGTCGATGCCCGAAGGCGGTCCACAGCGAATCCATGGCCAAGCAGAGCAATTCCGGTTCAGGATTGTCCGTGTGCCAGATGGCCGCCAGGAAATCGTCGAAATATCCCGGCGAATGCACCATCATTTTATTCCGGTCGATGCCCAGGATGGCACAGGTGAGAACCCAGCAGAACACCAGCACAACTTGGACGATGATGCCCGTGTTAGCGAAACGCTGTGAGATCACGAAAAACTCGTCGGCGCTCTCGCTGAGGAGGAGTGTTCTCAGCATGAGGCCGGCGATTTTTGCGTTGTTGATCAACTCGCCGTCTTTGTAGCCGTGCTTCGCCTTGAAACAATCGACTTGCACTTCATAGGCGGTCACGAATTCCGAGAATACCGAGTCTCTCGGGTTTGCCATAACGGCCTGATGGCTTCCGGTGCATTTCAATAGATTTGCGCTGAACAGAGCAGCCGTCTCGCTGGCGGCGATGACGACCATCCGCCGCCGCCGCTCACGCTTTAATTCTGTGAAAGGCATTATTTCTCGCTGACCGCCGACAGGTCCAGCCGGGCCACCACGCTGGCCACGTCAGCGGCAAAATGCGAGCGATTGGCGCTGATGTAATCCTGCGCGTCCTCTTCCTTGAATACAGGCGAGGTGTTGGTCATGCGAATGGCGTCAGCCACTTTCTGAGCCTCGGGCGACAGCCTATCTCGACGAACCAGTGCCATAACGTCCTCCATCTCCCCCTTCTCGAGCAGGCGGTAGCTGGTATCACGTGATACCGGGTTGGCGCCTAGGCGGCGCTTCTACGAAAGAATCGTACTCCAGGCGCCAAAGCGGCGCTACCGATTTCGTTCCCGAAACCGTCGCCGCTCGCCTGAACATGCCGAAAAAACATTCGGCGACAAAGGTTCTACGCGAGTCTTCCCCGGAGTCAATGCGGAATCCTAGGTTGCAATCGACCCACTGCTCGCCCGCCGCTTCCGTATGTTCGCCGCAGAGAGCGGGGGCAGTCCGGCGAGGAAGCGGCGGGCGATTGGGTCGGTGCTAGTGCCCGGCGGAGGGTTTGCCGGGGGCACTCACCTTGTGGACGATGGGCATCAGCATCTGGCCGCAGACTAAAACCAGGGACATGCCCAGCAGCACGTCACCATAGGCCTTGGTCAAAGCCTGCTGC
>JACMLB010000185.1 GCA_014379805.1 Rhodospirillales bacterium
ATGCATCGACGTTGATGGGCTCACGCGCCGCCTTGCCGCTGCTGAAGAACGGCTCGCTGCCCTGGAAGCCCACCTTGGCGGCGGAAGCGGAAGCCCTGCGAAAAAGCCTGGAGGCCGCCGGCCCAAACGCCTGGGCTGAGCTGGACACCGCCTTGGCCGCCGAAGGGCTGGCCCGCCACGAGGACATGCTGGCCGGCATCGAGGCCTATCGCCACCACCCCTATCACCGCGACCTGCCCGAGGCACCGGTCCTGTGGCGCCAAGGCACCACCCGGCTGCGCGATTACCGGCTGCCCGAACATGATGCCAAGCCCGGGCACGACGCCAAGATGGGCCGCGAAGGGGGCCAACCCGTGTTGGTGGTGCCGTCCCTGGTCAACCGTGCCTATATCCTTGACCTCACGCCGCGGCGCAGCCTGATGCGTTACTTTGCGGCCCGCGGCTTGGCCCCGTTCCTGGTGGATTGGGACGCGCCGGGGCCGGAAGAGACCGCATTCACCCTGTCCGATTACGTGGCCGGCCGTCTGGAAGCGGCGCTGGAAGTGGTCGCCACCGCGACCAAGCGCAAGGTGGCGGTGGTGGGCTATTGCATGGGCGGCAATCTGGCCTTGGCGCTGGCCTTGCGCCGGCCCGATCTGGTCGCCTCGCTGACATTGATGGCGACGCCGTGGGATTTCCACGCCGGCGCCGCCGGCAGCAACCCGCTGATGCGTGCGCTGGAGGTGCCGCTGGGGGGGCTGATCGAGGCCTCGGGCGCGTTGCCGGTGGATTTGCTGCAGGCCATGTTCGCCAGCCTGGACCCCAATCTGGCCGCCCGCAAATTCGCCGCCTTCGCCCGGCTGAAGAAGCGAAGCGCACGGGCGCGCGATTTCGTGGCATTGGAGGATTGGGCCAATGACGGTGTCGCTCTGGCTGGGCCGGTAGCGCGCGAGTGCCTCTCCGGCTGGTATGGCGCCAATTCCCCCAAGGAGGGTGTCTGGCACATTGCCGGTGAGCCGGTATTGCCCGAACGCCTTTGCGTCCCCACCCTCGTTGTGATCCCCGAACGCGACCGCATCGTGCCACCGGAATCCTCGCGGCCGTTGGCCGAGGTCATACCGGGAGCACGGGTCATGACCGTTCGGGGTGGCCATGTGGGAATGTTGATGTCGGGAAGGGCTAAGACGGACGTCTATGCTCCACTCGCCAAATGGGTCGTCCGAGCGACAGTGCAATAGGCGGGTTGCAAGGCATGCGCCCCCCGTACTAAGAAACTTGCGGTTAATTCTTTTGGGAATTGCCGCTGGCAACGACCAAGCAGGAGAATAGTTTAATGACCGATATCGTTATCGTCGCCGCCACCCGCACTCCCATCGGATCGTTCAGCGGGTCGCTTTCCGGTTATCAGGCGGCGCAGTTGGGTGAAATCGTCATCCGCGAAGTTCTGAAGCGCGCTGGCGTGGAAGCCGGCCAGGTGGACGACGTCCTGCTGGGCCAGATCCTTACCGCCGGCAACGGCATGAACCCCGCCCGTCAGGCCGCCCTGAACGCCGGCCTGTCCATCGAATCCTCGGCCATGACCATCAATCAGGTCTGTGGCTCGGGCCTGCGCGCCGTGGCGCTGGGCATGCAGTCCATTCTGGCCGGTGACGCCAACATCGTCGTGGCCGGTGGTCAGGAAAGCATGTCCAACTCGCAGCATGCCGGTTACCTGCGCGGCGGCGTGAAGATGGGCCCCATGGGC
>JACMLB010000186.1 GCA_014379805.1 Rhodospirillales bacterium
GTGGTCAGGATGTAGTTACAGGTGCCGTTCAGGATGCCGTAAACCTGGGACAGGGTGTTGCCGGCCAGACCTTCCTTCAGCGCCTTGATGATGGGAATGCCACCGGCCACGGCGGCTTCGAAGCCCAGGGTCAGGCCCTTGGCTTCGGCGGTGCGGGCCAAGGCAGTGCCGGAATGGGCCAGCAGTGCCTTGTTGGCGGTGACCACATGCTTGCCGCGCTCCAGGGCGATCTCGACCACCTGCTTGGCGATGCCGTCCGATCCGCCGATGACCTCGACCACCACGTCCACATCGGCCTCAGCCGCCATCTTGGCCGCGTCTTCGTACCAAGCGACGTCAGCGGCCAAAGCGATGCCGCGATCCTTGGAGCGGTCGCGGGCGGAGACCGCCACCACCTGGATGGGGCGACCCGAGCGGGCGGCGATGGGGCCGGCATTGTCGGACAACAGCTTGACCAGCCCGGCACCAACGGTGCCCAGCCCGGCAATCGCAATTTTCAAGGGTTTCATAGACCAGCCACCGCGCGTTGCTTTTCGGATTCTTCCAGGACCTTATCGTAATTGCCCAGGAAGGATTTGATGTTGCGCACCGCTTGGCGGGTGCGATGCCGATTTTCCACCAGTCCGATGCGGACGTAATTGTCGCCATACTCGCCAAAGCCGATGCCGGGCGCCACCGCCACTTGCGCCTCACGCATGAGCAGCTTGGAGAATTCCAGCGAGCCCAGATGGGCGAAGGCGGGCGGGATGGGCGCCCAGGCGAACATGGTGGCGGGCGGCGAGGGGACGTTCCAGCCGGCGGCGTGCAGGCCTTCGATCAGGACGTCGCGGCGCGCCTTATAGGTCTGGCGGATTTCCTCGACGCAATCCTGCGGCCCGTTCAGGGCGGCGGTGGCCGCCACCTGGATGGGTGTGAAGGCGCCGTAATCCAAGTAAGATTTAATGCGGCCCAGGGCGCCGATCAGCTTTTTATTGCCGGCGGCGAAACCGATGCGCCAGCCCGGCATGTTGTAGGTCTTCGACATGGAGGTGAACTCCACGGCGATGTCCTTGGCACCGGGAATCTGCAGGATCGACGGGGGCGGGGCCACGTCGAAATAGATCTCGGAATAGGCCAGATCGGACAGAATCCAGATGCCGTGATGGCGGCAGAAATCCACCACCTGACCATAGAAGTCCAGATCGGCCAGCAGGGCCGTGGGGTTGCTGGGATAGTTCAGCACCAAGGCGATGGGCTTGGGCACCGAGTGGCGCACGGCGCGGTCCAGCGCGCGCAGGAACTCGGCGTCCGGCGTCACCGGCACATAGCGGCACGAGCCGCCGGCGATGATGAAGCCGTAGGGGTGGATGGGATAGCTGGGATTGGGCACCAGCACCACGTCGCCGGGGCTGGTAATGGCGTTGGCGAGGTTCGCCAGACCTTCCTTGGAGCCCAGGGTGACGATGCACTCGGATTCTTGGTCGATCTCCACGTTGAAGCGGCGGTGGTAATAGTTCACCAACGCCTTGCGCAGGCCGGGAATGCCGCGGCTCATGGAATAGCGGTGGGCGCGCGGGTTGCGCGCGGCCTCGACCAGCTTGTCGACGATA
>JACMLB010000005.1 GCA_014379805.1 Rhodospirillales bacterium
CAACACATCATAATAGAAGTCCAAATCTTCCACCGGGAACCGGCGCGCCAATGGACGCAGGCGCGCCGCCCCCGGGCCTGATTCCACCGTGTCGGCCATGACCGCGTGGCTGGCGGCATAGTGGTTGTGCGGCATCTGCACCGCCAGGGTGCCGCCCGGCGCCAGTTGGGCAAGCAGATAGGGGAACAGGGTGGCGTGGCCGTCCAGCCAGTGCAGGGCGGCGTTGGAAAACAGCACGTCCACCGGACGCTCGGGCTTCCACTGGGTCACGTCGCTTTGCACCCAGCGAATGCGCGAGGGCTGGTCGCTGGCGGCGGCCAGCATTTCCGGCGAGGAATCCACGCCGGTCACGGTGGCGTCATGCCAGCGCTCGGCCAAAATGCGGGTGACATTGCCGGTGCCGCAGCCCAAATCCACCACCTGATGGGGCCCATCCGCATGGATGCGGGCCATCAAATCCAGGGCCGGGCGCAGGCGCGGCTGAGCAAAGGCGGAATATAGCGTGGGGTCCCAGGGCATCTTGGTCTCCGTTAATCATGCCCTTAGAATAGCGCAGGCGAAGACCCGTGGCACCCAGGCTCTTCCCAGGGGTATCTGTTCAATCGGTTGGTGTCATCGCCAGCGGTCATTGACTCTGCGGTTGGAGTCGGCTTATAAGCACCGCTCTCATTTTAGACCTCGGTCGATTTATCCCGGAGTACCCGTCGTGAAGCGTACCTATCAGCCCTCCAAGCTCGTCCGCGCCCGCCGCCACGGCTTCCGTTCGCGCATGGCCACTGTTGGCGGCCGCAAGGTCATTGCCAATCGCCGCTCCAAGGGCCGCAAGCGCCTCTCGGCCTAGTTCGGTCGGGTATGCCCTTAGCGCTGGCACGGCTCAAGAAGCGCCCGGATTTTCTCCGTGTTGCTGGTCTGCGGCGCAAATGGGCTACTCCTGGACTAATCCTGCAGGCCGCGCCGGTTCCCGATCAGGGAAGCGGTGACGCCAACATGACAGCCGGCGCTCCTAGCGTCGGCTTTCAGCGTTTGGAAGGCGGCGCTGCCGCCGGGCAGCGTTTGGAAGGCGGCGCTGCCGCCGGGCAGCGTTTGGACGGCAATTCCGTTCGCATTGGATTTACCTGCTCCAAGAAGGTCGGCAATGCGGTGGCGCGCAATCGTGCCAAGCGCCGGCTCAAGGCTGCCGTGGACGAGGTTTTCCCTGGGTCCGCGCGCCCTGGTCTGGATTATGTGGTCATTGGCCGCCAGGAAACGGTGGCGCGGCCATATTCTCTTCTCTTGCAGGATTTGCGAACCGCGTTAAAACGTGTCGGCGGTCTCAAATCCGACGAGTGATTTTTTGACGGGAGATGGCATATGAGCCCGGCTGGTGTGCTGTTGCGCGGACTGATCCGCGGCTATCAGCTGCTGGTCTCGCCAATCCTGCCGGCGAGCTGCCGCTTCATGCCGTCATGTTCGGCCTACGCCATGGAGGCGGTGGCCAAGCATGGCGCCGTGACCGGGGGCTGGTTGGCGGCGAAGCGGGTGTGCCGGTGCCATCCCTGGAACGACGGGGGCTTCGACCCGGTACCTGAATTGAAGAGCAAGGCCGTATGCGGCGAAGCGCCGTCTCGGCACCCGGATTAGGATGTCATGAACGAACAGCGCAATCTTATTATCGCCATCGTCCTCTCGGTCCTGATTCTGTTCGGGTTCCAGTGGCTGTTCCCCAAGCAACAAACTCCGGTGACGACGCCCGAGCAGACCGCCGGTGCGCCGCCGGTGCCCGGTGCCATGGAAGGCACCGCGCCCATGGCCAAGGCGCCGCCGACCCCTGCCGAAAGCCGCGCCGCCGCTTTGGATGCCAGCCGCCGCATTCCGGTGCGTACGCCCAAGCTGCACGGCTCCATCGCGCTGATGGGTGCCCGCCTGGACGATCTGACCCTGGTCGAGTACCGCGAGACCACCGACCCCACCAGCCCGGAAATCGTGCTGCTGTCGCCGGCCGGCTCGCCCCATCCCTATTACGCCGAATTCGGCTGGGTGCCGGCTGACGCCAGCGCCAAGACCCCCGGCGCCGACACCGTGTGGACCCCGGCTCCCGGCACCAACGAACTGGTGGCCGGCGGCAAGGTGGTTCTGTCGTGGGACAATGGCGACGGCCTGCGCTTCGTGCGCACCTATTCCGTGGACGAGAACTACATGTTCTCGGTGGATCAGCGGGTCGAGAATTACGGCACCAAGCCGGTCACCCTGCACCCCTATGCTTTGGTCTCGCGCACCGGTACGCCCAAGACCGAAGGCATGTACATCCTGCATGAGGGCCCGCTGGGCGTGCTCGACGGCACCTTGAAGGAAATCAAGTACGAGGACCTGAAGAAGGAAACCGTTCGGCAGAAGACCACGGGGGGCTGGGCCGGTATCACCGACAAATACTGGCTGACCGCGCTGATCCCCGACCAGAAGGCCGAGATGACCGGCCGCTTCGTCTATCAGGCTCAGGGCAATGCCGAGCGCTATCAGGCGGACTTCACCGGCGGTCCCGTCACCGTGGCGCCCAACGCGTCCGCTGAGACCGGCTTCCACATGTTCGCCGGTGCCAAGCAGGTCACCCTGCTGGATGCCTATTCCGAGAAGTACGGCATCTCCCGCTTCGATCTCGCCATCGATTTCGGCTGGTTCTACTTCCTGACCAAGCCGTTCTTCTATCTGTTGCAGATGCTGAATACGGCGCTTGGCAACATGGGCCTGGCCATTCTGGCGCTGACCGTGCTGATCAAGCTGGCCATGTTCCCGCTGGCCAACAAGTCCTACGTTTCCATGTCCAAGATGAAGAACCTGCAGCCCCAAATGAAGGTCCTGCAGGAGCGCTTCGCCGAGGACAAGATGCGTCTCCAGCAGGAGATGATGGGGCTGTACAAGCGTGAGAAGGTCAATCCGGTCTCGGGTTGCCTGCCCATGCTGGTCCAGATCCCGGTGTTCTTCGCCCTGTACAAGGTGCTGTTCGTCGCCATCGAAATGCGGCATGCGCCCTTCTACGGCTGGGTTCACGATCTGTCGGCGCCCGATCCGACCACCATCTTCAACCTGTTCGGCCTGATCCCGTGGGATGCCGTCAACGCCCTGCCGTCCTTCATGCATCTGGGCGTGTGGCCGTTGATCATGGGCGTGACCATGTGGCTG
>JACMLB010000187.1 GCA_014379805.1 Rhodospirillales bacterium
ACGGGATTGGTCTTGTGTTGCAGGAGATAGGGGCTGGTCTCCCCGGCAAGGCGATTCGTCATGGGGGGTATCTCCTGCGAGTCCACATTGACGCCTTTCGGCTCAAGGGCTTAGTTTGGATCGAACACGCCGTTTCGCAAGGCTATAACAGCCGGCGAGCCGGCCAACCGATAAATGGTGATGCCGCGTTTAAGCGGCACGCCGGGGGCGAACGCCATGAAATTCACCGTCGATGTGGACTGCACTCCCGAGGAAGCCCGTGCATTCCTTGGCCTGCCGGACGTCAAGCCCATGCAGGATGCGTTGATGAGCCAGGTGCAGGAGCGTATGACCGCTGCCCTGCATGTGATGGAACCCGAGGCCATGCTGAAGACCTGGCTGCCCGCCGGCGTCCAGGGCATGGAGCAATTGCAAAAGATGTTCTGGTCGCAATTCGCCAGCGCCGGACGCCAGAAATAGGAATGATCTTGCCTACCGATCCCGCGCCTTACTACCGCATCCACGTTTTCGTCTGCACCAACCGGCGGCCCGACGCTCATACTCGCGGCTCCTGCGCCGCGCGGGGGTCCGAGCCGCTGCGTGACTATCTGAAAGCGAGGGCCAAGGAGCTTGGCATGAAGGACATCCGCGTCAACAGCGCCGGCTGTCTGGACCGCTGCGAGCTGGGTCCGGTCATGGTGATCTATCCCGAGGGCATCTGGTACAGCTACCACTCCCACGACGACATCGACGAAATCTTGGACACCCATCTGGTCAAGGGTGGCCGCGTCGCCCGGCTTTTGCTGCGGCCCGAGGATCAGCCGGTGGTTTCGGCTTAAGCTTTCCACCGGACCTAAAGCCCGATAGATTTCACCACCAAGGGCACCAAGGACACCAAGAGACCGAACGGTCTTGGCGCCCTTGGTGCCCTTGGTGGTTTCATATTTGGACGCTCCATGACTGACCGAACCATCTTCGCATTGGCCAGCGCTCCCGGACGGGGCGGCGTTGCCGTGTTCCGTCTGTCGGGTTCGCGCGCCGGTGAAGTGCTGGTCGCCTTGTCGGGCCGCGCCTTGCCGCCCGCGCGGGTGGCGGCACGGGTTCGACTGGCCCATGGCGGCGAGGACATCGACGACGGCCTGGCCCTGTACTTCCCGGCGCCGCGCAGCTTTACCGGTGAAGAGGTGGTCGAACTGCATGTGCATGGTGGCCGTGCCGTGGCGGCGGCGTTGTCCGAGGCACTGGTGGAACTGGGCCTGCGTCCGGCTGAGCCCGGCGAGTTCTCCAAGCGCGCCTTCCTGGGCGGCAAGCTGGATCTGACCCGCGCCGAAGCCATTGCCGATCTGGTGGATGCGGAAACCTCGGCGCAACGGCGTCAAGCCTTGCGGCAGTTGGATGGCGGGCTGGCCCGTCTGGCCGATGGCTGGCGGGGCGAGATCATCCGTGCCCTGGCCCTGATGGAAGCGGTCATCGACTTCTCCGACGAGGGCGTGCCCGACGGTCTGGTGCACACCGTGGCCGGTCTGGTGGAGACGCTGGCCAGCGATATGGAGCGCCATCTGGCCGAGGGCAGGCGGGGCGAGCGGCTGCGCGACGGCATCCACATCGCCATCATCGGCGCCCCCAATGCGGGCAAGTCCAGCTTGCTCAATCGGCTGGCCGGACGTGAGGCCGCCATCGTGTCGGCCACCGCCGGCACTACCCGCGACATTATCGAAATCCATCTCGACCTTCAGGGCTGGCCCGTGGTGGTGGCCGACACGGCGGGTCTGCGTGAGGCCGCCGAAGACATCGAGGCCGAGGGCATTCGCCGTGCTCTCGCCAAGGCGGAGACCGCCGACCTCAAGCTTGCGGTGTTCGATGCCGGGCAAACTCCCGATGGCCCCACGCTGAGCATGGTTGACGGCGACGCCCTGGTGGTGCTCAACAAGATGGACGTGGCCGCCGGGGCACTGCCCGACCACATCAATGGGCGTCCGGTGCTGGCGGTGTCGGCCCGCAGTGGCGAGGGATTGGACCAACTGCTGGCGGTCTTGACCGACGAAGTCTCCCGCCGCTTTGCCACCGCTGGCGCCCCGGCATTGACCCGTGTGCGCCATCGCTCGGCGGTGGAGGACTGTGCGGCCCTGCTGCGGCGCTTCGATTCGCAGGCGGAAATCGAGTTGGCTGCCGAGGATTTGCGTCAGGCGGCGGGCGCCATTGGCCGCATCACCGGGCGGGTTGAGGTGGACGAGTTGTTGGATGTGGTGTTCCGTGAATTCTGTATCGGCAAATGAAATGTTTCACGTGAAACTGGACTACGATGTGGTGGTGATCGGCGGCGGCCATGCCGGCTGCGAGGCTGCTGCCGCGAGCGCCCGCGTGGGTGCCGCCACCTTGCTGGTGACCCAGCGCCTGGAAACCCTGGGCGAAATGTCGTGCAACCCGGCTATCGGCGGTCTCGCCAAGGGTCAATTGGTGCGCGAGATCGACGCCCTGGACGGGCTCATGGGCCGCGCTATCGACCACTCGGGCATTCAGTTCCGTATCCTCAACCGCAGCAAGGGACCGGCGGTGCAGGGGCCGCGCGCCCAGGCCGACCGCAAGCTCTATCGTCAAGCCATGCGCGCGCTGCTGGACGAGACCGCTAACCTGACCTTGCTGGCCGGGTCCGTTGAGGATTTGCTCATCGAGCAGGGCAGGGTGGTCGGGCTGGTGTTGGCCGATGGCCGCCACATCAAGGCCGGCGCCGTCATCATCACCACCGGCACCTTCCTGCGCGGTCTGGTCCATTGCGGTGAGAAGCGTTGGGCCGCTGGCCGGGTGGGCGACGCGCCATCCTATGGGCTGTCGGCGGCGCTGGACCGTGCGGGTTTCCCGCTGTCGCGGCTGAAGACCGGCACGCCGGCGCGGCTGGATGGCCGCACCATTGATTGGGCGTCCCTGGAAATGCAGCCGGGCGATGATCCGCCGGTGCCGTTCTCGTACATGACCGACAAGGTCACCGTGCCCCAGGTGGCGTGCGGCATCACCTATACCACGCCGGAAACCCACGCCATCATTCGCGCCAATTTGCACCGGGCGCCCATGTATTCCGGTCAGATCAGCAGCGTCGGCCCGCGCTATTGCCCGTCCATCGAGGACAAGGTGGTGCGCTTCGCCGACAAGGATCGCCACCAGCTGTTCCTGGAGCCCGAGGGGCTGGACGACCACACCGTCTATCCCAACGGCATCTCCACCTCGCTGCCCGCCGAAGTGCAGGAGCAGATGATCCACTCTATCCCCGGCCTAGAGCGGGTGACCATCCTGCGGCCGGGCTATGCCATCGAATATGATTTCATCGACCCGCGCGAACTGCACCGTTCGCTGGAGACCAAGCGGGTGGCTGGCCTGTTCCTGGCCGGGCAGATCAACGGCACTACCGGCTATGAAGAAGCCGGTGCCCAGGGCCTGTTGGCCGGGGTGAATGCCGCCCGCAAGGTGGCTGGGTCCACGCCGCTGCATCTGGACCGCGCCGACGCCTATATGGGGGTCATGGTGGACGATCTGGTGACCCTGGGTACGTCGGAGCCCTACCGCATGTTCACCTCGCGCGCCGAGTACCGCTTGCTGCTGCGCTCGGACAATGCCGATCTGCGTCTGACCGGCAAGGGCGAGGAGGTCGGCTGCATCTGTACCGAACGCGCCCTGCATTTCCGGAGCAAGGCCCAGGCATTGGAGCAGGGGCGGCAGCTTTTGTCGGAGTTGAAGGCATCGCCCACGGTGCTGCGCAAGCACGGGTTGGAGGTCAATCAGGACGGTGTGGTGCGGTCGGCGTGGGACTTGCTGGCTTACGCCACCATCGACCTTGCCCGCCTCGCCACCCTATGGCCGGAGCTGGGTGGCTTCCGTCCCGACGTGGCCGAGCAGTTGCAGATCGAGGGCACCTATCGCGGCTATCTCGCCCGCCAGGATGCGGACATTCGCGCCTATCGCCGCGATGAGAATTTGGCGCTGCCCGATGATTTGGACTATGACGCCATCGGCTCGCTGTCTAACGAAGTGCGCCAGAAGCTGAAGGCGGCCCAGCCCGCTACTCTGGCAGTGGCGGCGCGTATCCCGGGGATCACCCCGGCGGCGTTGACCGCCCTGTTGGCGCATGTGAAGAAGAGTGCGGCTTAGGCCGACGCTTTTCCTGGGTGGGAAATTTAAGTGCGCAACACGGATGGACACGGATATCCACGGATAAACACGGATAAGAAATAGCTATTCTTCATCCGTGTTTATCCGTGCGACGGCGCAGCCGTCATTCGTGTCCATCCGTGTTGCTCCTGGTTTTTGTGTTTCACGTGAAACGAGGGGGCGGGGAGTGACACCCGAAGAGTTCCAAACGAAGACCGGCGTTTCACGTGAAACGCTCGACCGCCTGCGCGCCTATGCCGACCTTCTGGTCAAGTGGCAATTGCGGATCAATCTGGTGGGGCCGGATACTGTCCCCACTCTGTGGCAGCGGCATTTCCTGGACTCCGCCCAGGTTTTCCCCATTCTTCCACAACCTATCCACAGACTTGTGGACATGGGCTGCGGTGCCGGTTTCCCCGGTTTAGTGCTGGCGATCATGGGTGTGCCCGATGTGCATCTGATCGAGAGCGACGCCCGCAAATGCGCGTTTTTGCGCGAAGTCGCCCGCATCACCGAGACGAAAATCACCGTGCACAACGCCCGCATCGAGGCGGTGGCGCCCCTAGGGGCCCATGTCGTCACCGCGCGGGCCTTGGCTCCCCTGGAAAAATTGCTCGGTTGGGCCGAACGCCACCTGTTGCCCGAGGGCCACTGCGTCTTCCTAAAGGGTAAGAGCGGTGAAGACGAATTGACCACGGCCTCCAAAGAATGGAATATCACTTTCGAGCGGATCCCCTCCCAAACGGATCCGACCGGAACAATCCTTCATTTGAAAGAGGTTCGCCGTGGTCGAGCTAAGCATTAGCAGCGCCCCCACGAAGGCCGCCCGCATCATCGCCATTGCCAATCAGAAGGGTGGGGTGGGCAAGACCACCACCACCATCAATCTGGCGACCGCCATGGCGGCGACCAAGAAGCGGGTGTTGATCCTCGACCTGGACCCCCAGGGAAATGCCAGCACGGGTCTGGGCATCGACCGCGCGGCCCGCGATATCAATTCCTACCATGTGCTGATCGGCGAGGCCGAGCTGGCCCAGGCCGTTCTGCCGACCCAGATTCCCGGCCTGTCCGTGGTGCCCTCGGGCATCGACCTGTCGGGTGCTGAAATCGAATTGGTGTCCATGAGCCAGCGCGAGCAGCGTTTGGCCAACGCGCTGAAGGCCCATCTGGACGCCTATGATTACGTGCTGATCGACTGCCCGCCGTCGCTTAACCTGCTGACGGTGAACGCGCTGGTCGCCGCCCATTCGGTCATGGTGCCGCTGCAATGCGAGTTCTTCGCCCTGGAA
>JACMLB010000188.1 GCA_014379805.1 Rhodospirillales bacterium
GACGCCACTGGCCAGTCCACGAGGAATCCACCCGTGCGACGACAAAAGGCTGGGAAGGCTATGCCGGAACCCATGACCCGCGAGCCAGGAGACCTGCCGTCGCATCCGCGTGCGCACGCTATTTCAGGCGGGGTGTCCTGAAGCAGTGAGACCCGTTCCCCATCCGGGGGAGCGCGTGTGCGCCCGCTTCGCGGAACAGGTGGATTGTCATGCATATCATGGAAGGTTTCCTTCCCGCCGCCCATGCGGTGGCTTGGGGCGCCGTCTCGGCCCCCTTCGTCATCCTGGGTGCCCGTCAGCTTAAAAACACTCTGGCGGAACGGCCCGAGGCCCGCCTGGAATTGGGTGCCGCCGGGGCCTTCGCCTTCGTGCTGTCGGCCCTGAAGCTGCCCAGCGTCACCGGCTCGTGCTCGCACCCCACCGGCACCGGTTTGGGCGCCATGACCATGGGTCCGGGCGTCATGAGCGTCATGGGCACCATTGTACTGGTGTTCCAGGCCCTGCTGCTGGCCCATGGCGGCCTGACCACCCTGGGCGCCAACATCTTTTCCATGGCCATCGCCGGCCCGTGGATCGCTTGGGGCGTCTGGACCCTGGCCCGCAAGCTGGGCGCGCCGGCCTCCGTGGCGGTGTTCCTGGGTGCGGCCTTGGGCGACGTCGGCACCTATGTGGTGACCTCATTCCAACTGGCTTTGGCCTTCCCCGATGCCGTCGCGGGCTTTGGCGGCGCCTTCGCCAAATTCGCCGGCATCTTCGCCCTGACCCAACTGCCCCTGGCGGTAGCCGAGGGCTTGCTGACCGTGGTCGTCATGAACGCGCTCGCCGCTCGCCACATGGTGCCAGGAAAGGTGAAAGCATGAGCCGCGCGCAGAATGCCATGCTGCTGCTGATGGCCGTGGCCGTGGTAGCGGCGCCCATGATCCTGGGGCTGCCGGGCGAGTATGGCGGCACCGACAGCGCCGCCCAGGCGGTCATCGCCGAGGGCGGCTACCAACCGTGGTTCAAGTCTCTGTGGACCCCGCCCAGCAAGGAAATCGAAAGCCTGCTGTTCGCCCTGCAAGCAGCAGCGGGCGCCGGAGTGCTGGGCTACGTGCTGGGCCGCATCCACGGTCGGCGCCAGCGATGATTGCTTGTGACCGGCTGGCCCATACCAGCCGCTGGCGGACCCGGCCCCTGGCCGAGAAAGCCCTGCTGTCCCTTGGCCTGCTGGCCCTGGCGGTAACCTTGCCGCCAGCGGGCGGCGCATTGGTGCTGGGTGTCGCCCTCACGGCGGCACTGGCCGCCGGCACCCCGCCCCTGGCACTGCTGCGCCTGATCGCAGCCCCCATGGCCTTCATCCTGACCGGCGCCCTGACCCTACTGGTGGAGATCGGCGCCGACGGTATTCACCTATCCGCCACCGGCGCCACCCAGGCGGCAGCGCTGGTGCTGCGCGCTTTGGCGGCGGTGGTCAGCCTGCTGCTGCTGGCGGTGACGACCCCCGCGTCGGAACTGGTCCAAGGCTTGCGCCGCCTGGGGCTGTCGGCGGAAGTGGCCGAGGTAGCGCTGGCCACCTATCGCTTCCTGTTCGTCCTGCAAGACACCGCCGCCGCCATCCATGCCACGCAAACCGCCCGGCTGGGCACCACGGGCTGGCGCCGCCGCATCCGCTCCACCGGCATGCTGGTGGCGACGTTGCTGCCGCGCGCGCTAGACCGTGCCCACCGGCTGGAGGTCGGGCTGGCGGCACGCGGCTTTGACGGCAGCCTGCGCACCATATCACCCACCCGACCGGCCCAAGGACGCCGGTTGGCGCTGGTGGCCGTGCTGCTGGTCAGCGTGGGAGTGACCGGCGCATGGCTATGATTCTTGAAGCGAAGGGCCTGAGTTATGCTTATCCCGGCGGGGTCACTGCCCTTTCGGGCCTGGACCTTGGCGTGCAGCGGGGCAAGCGGCTGGCGATCCTTGGCCCCAACGGCGCTGGCAAGACCACTTTGTTGCAACACCTCAACGGCACCTTGAAGCCCAGCGCTGGCACCGTCCACCTGGACGGCACAATCATGGGCCATGGCCGCACAGAGCTTGCCGCGTGGCGCCGCCGCGTGGGTCTGGTGCTGCAGGAACCCGACGACCAGCTGTTCGCCCCCACCGTGTTCGAGGACGTGTCGTTCGGCCCGCTCAATCTGGGTCTGTCGGAAGCGGAAGCCCGCCAGCGGGTGATCGAGGCGTTGAACTCGTTGCGCATCGCCGATCTGGCCGAGCGCCCCACCCACATGCTGTCCTTCGGCCAAAAGAAGCGTGCGGCCATCGCCGGTGCCGTCGCCATGCGCCCGGACGTGCTGTTGCTGGACGAACCCACCGCCGGCTTGGACCAGTTCGGCGCCGTCCATCTGCTGGCGGTGCTGGAGAAATTGCAGGCCGGCGGCGCCACCTTGGTGTTCACCACCCATGACGTGGATCTGGCCTGGGCCTGGGCCGACGACATCGCCTTGTTCGATGCCGGTCAGGTGGCACGCCAGGGCCGGCCCGAAGAGGTGCTGGCCGATGCCGAAGCCCTGTCGCGCGCCCGCCTCAAGCCGCCCTTCCTGCTGGAACTGGGTTTGAAGGCGCGCCAACGGGGCTGGCTGGGGGCGGACCAACCGCTGCCGCGCAACCGGTCCGATGCCATGGCACTGCTCGACGGCATCTAAATTTTCAGTAGAAACGGCAAAAACTGCACGCATTCATACTTTAGTCATATGCCGTTGACGGAAGCCTTAAACGCCCCGCGAACGCCGTTTGCACTGGTAATACAAGTTAGAGGCATTACGAAAGAGATCCCGCCGGGGCCGTCCCTGCCCCCCAAGGTCCCGGCCGGCGCCCCCTTCCCCTCTCCCCGGGGGAAGGGGGCTTAATTTTTCTACCGCCCCTTCATCATCTGATCATGCATGGCCTTGTGGGCGGGGTCGGCCATGTGTTGTTCGTGCATGGCCTTATAGGCCGGGTCCGCCATGTTCTGCTGGTGCCGTGCGGGATCGTGCATCATGGCAGCGCCGGAATTCATGGCGCCGATCGCCTTGACGTCCACAGTTACCGTCACCTTGCCGGCATTGGCGAAGGTCAGTTCCAACGGGAAGCTGGTGCCCTCGGCCAAAGGCTGCTTAAGGCCGATCAGCATGATGTGCAGGCCACCCGGTGCCAGCGCCACGGTTTGGCCCGGCGGCACCTCTATCTTGTCCACGGCCATCATGCGCATGACCTCGCCCTGCTGCAGATGGGTGTGCAGTTCCACTGTCTTGGCCACGTCCGAGCTGGCGCGCAGCAGAGTGTCGGCAGCAGCACCCGTATTGGTGACGCTCAGGAAGGCACCGCCGGCGGCGGCCTTGGGCGGGGTTGCCCGCGCCCAGGCGGATTTGATTTCCAGAGCACCCAGCTTGGCATCGCCCGCCCAGGCGGGTGCAGTAGCCAGCATGGCAAGGGTAAGTGCGGTTCCCACGAACGTCTTCATCTGCGATGATCCTCCCTTGTCATTAAACATGTGGGCCACGATGACCGCACCCGATCCATTACCCGACGACAACCGCGTGGCGCTGCGTCAGGTGGCACGAGCCTGCCGCAAAGCCAGTTTGGCGAGCCTGCTGGCCGGGGCGCCCTATGCATCCCTGGTCACAGTGGCCTTCGACCACGACCTTGCGCCCATTCTGCTGCTGTCCGGCCTGTCCGACCATACCAAGAATATCATGGCCGACGCGCGTGTCTCGCTGTTGCTGGACGGCACCGAGGGCCATGCAAACCCGCAGACCGGCCCGCGCGTCACCTTGATGGGCCGGGCCGAACGGTCCGAGGATACGCGCCTGACCGCCCGTTTCCTGGCCCGCCACCCCGCCGCCGCCCTGTATGCCGGTTTCGCCGACTTCGCCATCTGGCGGGTGGTGCCCGAGCGCGCCCATTTCGTCGGCGGCTTCGGCCGCGCCGTGTGGTTCGACGCCCCCTTCGGTTTGCCCGCCAATGGGCTGGCGGAAACCGAGGCGGAATTGCTGTCCGCCATCAATACCACCCATTCCAGCGATCTGGCGAAAATGGGCGATGGCTGGCAGGTGACCGCGCTGGACGTGGACGGCATAGACATAGCTAACCAGGGCGAATTCCGTCGCATGAATTTTCCCGCCCCGGTGGTGAATGCCGAGCAGGTTCTTGCCACGGCGGGTATGCTTTTGCACCCCTCCGGATTATAAGACTTTCGAGAAAGAGCCTCCACACTAAGGCCATTGCTCGCGCAACGCGGGGAGGCTATCTTCGCGTCCTCTTCACGGCGGCGGCGCGCGTATGGACGCGCCAATTTCGGCGGTCGACCCATCGACTGAAGCTTGCTTCCACCCGGGTGGGGCGAGCTTCGGAACGTCTGCGGCAACGGCCACCATCATGGGATGGAGAACGGTAATCATGACGAAACTCGGTATTCCCGGCGGCACCACGATCAATGCCAAACTGTTGGCGTGGGTCGACGAGATGGCGAAGCTGTGCAAGCCTGACAGCATTCACATCTGCGACGGTTCCGATCGGGAGTACGACGCGCTGTGCGAAATGATGGTCGCCAGCGGCACGATGATTAAGCTGAACGAGGCCAAGCGCCCCAACTCGTATCTCAGCCGCTCGGACCCGCGCGACGTCGCCCGCGTCGAAGACCGCACCTTCATCTGCTCGGCCAGCAAAGCCGAAGCCGGCCCGACCAACAATTGGGTCGCGCCGAAAGAGATGATGGCGCGCATGACCAAGCTGTATGACGGCTGCATGAAGGGCCGCACCATGTATGTGGTGCCGTTCTCCATGGGTCCGCTCGGCTCGGACATCGCCCATATCGGCGTGCAGCTGACCGACAGCGCCTATGCCGTCGTCAACATGAAGATCA
>JACMLB010000189.1 GCA_014379805.1 Rhodospirillales bacterium
GACTACAACACGGCCAGGCCCCATTCGGCCCTGGGCTACCAAACCCCGGCGGCTCACGCCGCCAAACTCAAGGCAATGGGGCCAGGATCTCCGCCCGTTCCGGGCTCCAATCCTGGCCCCATTGCCCAAACCGCGCCCGACAGCGTAACTTCGGCCAAGGCTCTACTTTCAGCCGGATGAGAGTTCCAGAGCAGGTCACGTCGCCAACTCTCGGCGCAGAAATCCACTATCTCATGGCGCCAGCTGAGCGAAACCCTACCGTTGCGTTCAAACCACCGTGCGATCCGCCCCTCATGGGCAAACGGCCCCTTTAGAACCTTATTAATGTCGCGTAGAGTGCCGGTCGGCTCATCTATCAACGGGGGAGGCTGGAGATGTGGCTCGACGACAGAAAGATCAGCGTTAAAATTGGGCTGATCGTAGTCGCTGCCTTCATGGGCATGTGCCTGATCTTCGTGGGCGCGCTTCAGACCTTGAACGACGAGGTTCTGTCCGGGCGTAAAGCCAAGGTGCAGGATCTGGTAGAGAGCGTCAGTGGCATCCTGACCGTCTATGACAACGCCGCCAGGGCCGGCCAGATGACCGAGGCCGAGGCCAAGACCGCCGCCTTGCGTGACATTCGGGCCTTGCGCTACGGCAGCGGCGACTATTTCTGGATCCACGATACCGCCTCGCGCATGGTGATGCATCCGGCCAAGCCCGAGCTTGACGGCCAGGACATCACCAACATCCGCGACGCCGCCGGACGCGCCATCTTCCCCATGATGAACGATCTGGTAAAGGCCAAGGGCGCCGACTTCTATTACTACGACTGGCCCAAGCCCGGCGCCGAAAAGCCCGTGCGCAAGGTGTCCTACGTCAAGGGCTTCACGCCCTGGGGCTGGATCATCGGCACCGGCGTCTATCTGGACGACGTGGACAAGGCATTTTGGTCGCAGGCGTTGTTCTTCGGTTCCGGCGTGGTGCTGCTGACCGCCCTGGTCATGCTGGTGTCGTTGGTGGTGGCCCGGCGCATCACCCGCCCGCTGCACGGCCTTTCCGGGGCCATGAGCGCCCTGGCCCAGCACCAGCTTGAGGTGGAGGTCCCCGCCACCGCCCGGCGCGACGAGGTGGGTGAGATGGCCCGCACCGTGGAAGTGTTCAAACAAGGCCTGATCCGCGCCGAGGAACTGGCCGAGCAGCAGCGCCAAGGGGAATTCGTCAAGGACAACCGCGCCCGCGTGGTCGATAACCTGCTGAAAAGCTTCAACGAAGAAGTAACCGAGGCGTTGCAGATCATGGCATCCGCCGCCACCGAACTGGAAGCCACCTCGGAGACCATGTCGTCCACCGCCCATCAGGCGTCCAGTCAGGCGACGGCGGTGGCCTCGGCCATCGAGGAAACCTCCGTCAACATGAACACGGCGGCGTCCTCGGCCGAGCAATTGGCGGTGGCGGGCGAAGAGATCAGCGCGCGGGTGAGCGATTCCGTCCGCATCGCCGAGAACGCCTCCAGCGAGGCCAAGCGCACCACTGCCCTGGTGGACGGATTGTCCCAAGCGGTAGGCAAGATCGGCGCAGTGGTCGGGTTGATCAGCGAAATCGCCAGCCAAACCAATCTACTGGCACTCAACGCCACCATCGAAGCGGCCCGCGCCGGCGATGCCGGCAAGGGCTTCGCCGTAGTGGCGAACGAGGTCAAAAGCCTGGCCAACCAAACCGGCAAGGCCACCGCCGACATCACCGCCCACATCACCTCGGTCCAATCGGTGACCGCCGAGGCGGTGAGCGCCATCACCTCCATCACCTCGGTAATCGAGGAGATCGCGCAGATCTCCGCCGTCATCGCTGCCGCGGTCAACCAACAAGACAGCGCCACCGGCGAAATCGCCACCAATGTGCAGCAGGTCGCCCAGGCCACCAACGAGGTCAGCTCGAACATCATCGGCGTTCATCGGGCCGCCGAAGAAACCGGCACCGCCGCCGGCGAAGTGCTGGAGACCTCGCGCAACGTGGCGGAACGGGCCAACCGGCTGCGCGACCGGGTGGATACCTTCTTGAACAGCATCCGCGCCACCTGACATTTCCATCGGGATAAGACTTCATGCAGTACACGGTTCGGCAAAGCGACACCGCCTTGGAGATCGCCATCTCGGGGCAGCTTACCTTCACGGATGCCGCCCAGTTCCCCAAGGTTCTGGCGGAATTGAATGGCGCGAAGTCCCATTGGGTATTCGACCTGAACGGCCTGGACTTCATCGATTCCACCGGCATGAGCCTGTTCGTCCACGTCTATGACGAAGCAACCGCCAAGGGGCTGAAGGCCGTGCTGCGCAATGCCCGTGGCGTGGTGCGCGATGCCCTTGAACGGGCTGGCTTCGCCACCCTGTTCGACCTCAAATGACCAAGGGCGGCAGCCCCGCCCTGAACGTGGTCATCCGCCATGGGTGTGAGACCACAGCGGCCAAACTCGCCCCCCGCCTTGCCGCCATGACGCTGCCATTGGGCCTGCCGCGCCGCGACGGGAACCGCCCCACGGTGATCTTGTTCGACTCCACCAAGGATGACGATCTCGCCACCATGCTGGCCGAGCCCGCCGCCGCCATCATCGATGTGGACAGCCACGACCCCATCGCCGGATTGGAACGGTTGCCCTCGGGTTTGCTGGTGCGGGTTGCCACCACCATGGCCCTATGCACCGACATCGCCGGTCCGCTGGCAGCAGCCCTTTGCCGACGCTTGCCCCAGGCCCGCCCTTTGGAAACGGCCTTGCGTGCCGCCATGCAGGAAGCCATCGGCAATGCGGTCATGCACGGCAATCTGGGCATGGATGGCGGCTTACGTTCGCGCTATGACGGGCTGATGGCCTTTGCCCGGGTGATGGAAACCAGGGGCAAGGACCCGCGTTTTGCCCGCCGTTCGATCACCATCGCCGCCAAGTGGAATGCCCACGCCTTGGTGGTCACAGTGGAAGATTGCGGCGCCGGCTTCGACCATCACGCCCATGCCGCCCGCACCATGACTGCCACCGCCCACAGTGGCCGAGGCTTGGCCCAAATCCGCGCCGCCTGCGGTCGGGTCAATCTGCTGTCCAGAGGACGGCGGATTTCCATGCGGTTCAGGCTGGATTAGGGATCTAAGAAATTGTCATTCCGAGCGCATGCGAGGAATCTCATCCTGGTCCGGCATCAGCCAATGCGAACTCCCCACCCGGCGTGCCAAGCGGAGATCCCTCACATTCGTTCGGGATGACAAGCCGGGGAGTGGTCGCCCCTAAGGCGCGCTGCAAACCCAGATAAAACTCAGATCGTCCTCAGGCCGCCCAGGAACCCGGCTGGAAAAAGCCGCCATGAACCGCGCCAGCATCCCCTGCGGGGGACCATCGACATTGTCGGCCACCAAGCTTTCGACGCCCGCTTCGCCCAGGAACTGCCCGGACTGATCGGCAATGTCGCTGAAGCCGTCGCTGTACAGCGACACGTGGCTGCCGCGCGGGAAGTCCAGTACCTCATTGGCATAGGCGGCGCTGGCGGTGATGCCTAGGGGAAGGTTATGGGTGTTCACCCGCCGGGTGTCGCCCTCCGTGCCGATGATGGGCGCCGGGCCGCCGGCATTGGACAGGGTCAATGTGCCAGCCGCCACGTCGACCACCACCATGAGCATGGTGGCGAACTGGCCGCGCGGCAGCAAAGGCAGCAAGGCCAGGTTCAGGGCCTGCAGAAAGGCCGCCGGGTCGCCGGCATGGGCGCTGGCACTCTGGATCAGCAGATGCAGGCGGAACGTGTTGATGGCGGCGGCGACGCCGTGGCCAGAGAAATCCACCGCGAACAGCGCCAGCCGGTGGTCGTCCACCGGCACCAGCCCCCAAAAATCGCCACCCAGTTCCGCCGAGGGAGAAAACAGCGCATCCACGAACAGGCCGTAACGCCCGGTGGTCTCGCGCAGATAAGCCGCCGTGGGCAGCAACGCCTCTTGCATGGCCTGGGCGGTGTGCAGGTCATTGGCCAGACGGTCGTGGTACTTGCCCAGCCGCTTCAGCAGAAGATGGCTGCGCAGATGGACACTGACGCGGGCCACCAATTCCTGGCGGTTGATGGGCTTGTCGATGTAGTCGGCAGCGCCCAGGGCAAAGGTGGCGTTGCGGACCTCTTGGGTGTCCATGGCGGTGGTCACCAGCACCGGCAAATCCTGGTGATCGGGATCGGCCCGCAGGTGGCGCAGGAATTCCTGGCCGTCCATGACCGGCATCATCAAATCCAGCAACACCAGATCGGGCTGGAAGGTTCTGACCTTGGCCAAACCTTCGACGCCATCGGCGGCGCATTCCACCACATGCACGCCCATGGACCCAAGAACCGCACAGGCGAATTGGCGATTGAACTCGTTGTCTTCCACAACAAGCACCCGTGCCTCGGCCAAATCTATCTGCAGCGCCCGTGGCAAAACCATACCCGCCCGTTGGTTACTTGCCGCATCTGAACCTAGCCTAGTTGAAAACTCCAGGCCTAAAAGCAAAACCCGGCCACCTTTCGGGGGCCGGGTTTTGTGGAGACGCGAACGTTACGCGGCCAGCGCGGTGAAATGGGGAGCGGCAAAGCCCTCCAGGCGGGTCGTCAGCCACTCGCCGAACTCCGCATCGGCGGCGGCATCGCGGGCGGCGCGCCACTCGGCCAGAATTTGGCGCAGGGCGCCCTGGGTCGCCGCACGGCCGGCCAGCATGCGGGCAAAGCTGGCGTTCAACGCCGCTGCATCATCCTGGGTCAGACGGTCCACCATGGCGGCGGCGTCAGCCAAGCCCTTACGGTCCTCCGCCAGCGGCGCCGTGGGGGCCAACTGCCCCGCTACCCACCACAGGCGGTGATTGAACTGGACCGCCTCGGCCCGCTCAGCCACATTTTCCGCCCGGTTCATGCGCAGAATGGCCACCTCGAACGCCACGGCCAGTGCCATATCCAAGCGAAATCCCTGCTGGATCCATGCTGCCATATCGTCCTCCCTCGCCATCGGGCATTTCACCCGTTGTTCTCTTGTCCTACCCATAAGAGTGCCCGAAAACTACCTTCAGGCACAAACACGCAAGGGAATTACGCGAACGCACAGAGGGATAGGCTTAAGGTTTCATTAGTATGTTTTCCGCAGCGGGTAGGACGGGGCGTAGTTCAAAGGGATGAGGCCCGCTGCAGACGCTCCAGCAGCCACGCCTCGAACCGGTGCGGCCCGTTTTGCGCCGCCCATTCGGCCACCAGGGAATCGCGATAGCGCTCGGCCACCTGCGCCGCTGCCAGATCGCCGGCCAAGGCCATGTTCCGGCCGGCGACGAAGGCCATGTCACGGGGATCGACGCTGGGATAGGCATCCAGGGCCAGCATGCTGGCCACATGGTCGGCGGTTCCGATCAGAAATTCCCGCTCGCCCATGCCGGGGCAGCACAGCGCCACCGCGCGGATGCCCCGCCACAGGCGCAGGTTGAAGGTCACCGCCTCGTCCAGTTGACGCGCCGATTTGGCACGCACCAGCAGATTGGCACCGGTTTCAAGGCCGATAGCCAAATCCATGTCCAGGCGGTGGTCCCGCCGGATCCACTGCACGCTCATATCGTCCTCCCTGACGAATTTCTATCCCGGACTTTTACAGGCCGGCACCCCAAAGACGAATAGGGCGATCGTCAGGACAGACGTGAGGCCTCGGCATAGTTACCTTGGCATAGAGGGACTATATTGAAGTCTACAAGTTAGAACCGCTCCATGATACGAGGCAACGCCAGCGCCACCAGCAGTACAGCGCCGATGAAAGCCACCGAGTACAGGATGCGCTTGCCCATGATGACATCGGCATCACTGAGTTCTCTTTGGTGATTGTCTTGCTCGCTCATGAAAAGTCCTCATCCTTGGGAAGTGGTGGAGCCGCTTGCCCATCGGGCAGCGGTCGGTCGTCGTCGCCGAGCACGCGGTGCATCATCACCACATCCACCCAGCGGCCAAACTTCAACCCGACGCCGCGCAGCACGCCTTCCTGGCGGAAGCCCAGCGCCCGGTGCAAAGCGATCGACGATTGATTGGCGGAATCGCCGATGACGGCGATCATGCGGCGATAGCCCATTTCGGCGCAGCGCTCGATCAGACTGCCCAGCAGCGCGCGGCCCACGCCCCTGCCCTGGACGAATGGCGCCACGTAGATGGAATCTTCCAACGTATAGCGATAGGCCGAGCGCGGGCGCCACGGCCCGGCATAGGTGTAGCCAACCACCTCGCCATGATCCACCGCCACCAGATAGGGCATGCCGCGCCGTTTGATCTCGGCATGGCGGCGCACCATTTCGTCCACGCTGGGCGGCTCTTCCTCGAACGAGGCGGCGCTGCGGGTCACGTAGAATGCATAGATGGCCTGCACCTGGGCCATGTCGTCGGCAGTGGCGTCGCGGATTTCCACGGCCAGCGCGGCATGAAGCGAGGCGGTCATGGGACGATGCGCTCCCCCACCAGTTCCGCCAAAGCCGCCACCACGCCTTCAATATCACCGGCCAGACGGTCGAAGCCGCCAGTCTTGGTATGGGCTTCCTCGTTCATATAGAGGCCTCGGTTGAGTTCGATCTGCAAAGCATGGCTGCCGTTGCGCGGCTTGCCATAATGCCGCGTGGTGTAGCCGCCGGCATAGGGCGTGTTGCGCACCACCCGATAGCCGCGCGCCTTGAAGGCGTCCTCGGCCACCTGGGTGATGACCGGCGCGCAGGACGCGCCGAAACAATCGCCCAGCACCACGTCCACCCGCGACAGCCCCACATCCCGGTCCATGGGGCCGCCGATGGCGGGCATGGAATGGCAATCCACCAGCACCGACCAACCGAACAGCGCCCGGCTTTCGTCCAGCAATGCCTGCAGGCGGCCATGATAGGGGCGGTAATATTGCGACACCCGGCGCTCGATTTCGCTCAGCGGCAGCTTGGTGCGGTAGATCTCGGCCCCCGTGGCGACCACCTTGGCGATGGTGCCCAGGCCGGCGGCCACGCGCGGGCTGCGGGTATTGGCGTATTGCGGCAGCGGCCCCGAGAACATGGAGGGGTCCAGTTCATAGGCCTCGCGGTTGGGGTCGCAAAAGGCGCGGGGGAAGCGGGCTGCCAGCAACGGTGCGCCGAAACGGGGTGCGGACGCGAACAGTTCATCCACGAAACTGTCTTCCGACCGGCGCAGCCCGTGGGCGTCCAGGCGCGAGGCGGCGACGAAGTCCGCCGGGTACTCGCGGCCCGAATGGGGCGAGGCGAAAACCAGCGGCACCAACCGCTGCGCCGGCGCGCGGACGGTAAGCACATTGCTGTCGTCAGGGGCGAGCGGCATGCTGTCCATGGGCCATGGTATTAGCAGGTTGGGGCGCCGCTGTCACAGGGATGCGTGAGGAATGCGTGTGCCCAAATCACCCTTGCCAGATGGGGTCGGCCAACAAATTCCGCAGCCTCGTCGGAAGGGCTTGCAAAGGGGGAAAATTGCAGCTAGAAGAACGGCCCCTGACGACGCCAAGCGCCATCGGGGTCAGCCCAAGGGTTGAAGCTACGCTGCGGTTTTTAAACGGTTCCGGTGCCAACAAACCTTGTTGCGCTGGAGACAAAAACCCGGTACTAAAGCGGCCCCGGCAAGCACGGGTATAGTGGGCGGTTAGCTCAGCGGTAGAGCACTTCCTTGACATGGAAGGGGCCACAAGTTCGATCCTTGTACCGCCCACCATTTTCTCCTGAAAATTCAGTAACTTTAAGCCTGAAGGCGGAAGCCTTCGGTTTACCTCTCCTTTCGGTTTAGCGCACAGCATTGCGCCACCCCTATCGATATCTTAGGATGACGGCGACGCGGATTAGCGGAGCTTCCATGACCGAAGATCAATTGATAGCAGTGCTTTCCCTGCGGTCCAACGGGCGGATAGCGGCATTCATGCCCGATCAATGGCCCGCGATCGATTCCGTAATTAACCGCCGTCAGCGTCTATTGTTGGTGCAACGCACCGGCTGGGGCAAAAGCTTGGTCTATTTTGGCGCGACCATCGCCCTACGCGCCCAAGGCGCGGGACCGACCTTGCTAATCTCGCCGTTGATCGCATTGATGCGCGACCAGCAGCGGGCGGCTGAAGGATTGGGCCTGCGCGCGGCGTCCATGAACGGCGAAAATAAAGATGAATGGGCTGACGTAACCGCCGCCCTGAGCCGCAACGAGATCGACATCCTATTCCTGTCTCCCGAAAAATTGGCCAATGACGACTTCATGCGCGAACGGCTGATGCCCTATTTGGGGGCTGTCCGCCTGTTCGTGGTCGATGAAGCCCATTGCATCTCGGATTGGGGCCATGATTTCCGCCCCGACTACCAACGTATTCGCCGTCTGCTCACAGGTCTATTGCCCGCCAATGTTGCCGTGCTCGCCACCACCGCCACCGCGAACGACAAGGTGGTGACGGACGTCCAGAAGCAACTCGGTGACGGCACGATGGTGCTGCGCGGTCCGTTGAGCCGTGACTCGCTGCACCTTCAGGCCATCAGCATGCCGTCATCGGCAGAGCGCTTTGCATGGTTGGCCGATACGCTGCCGACCCTGCCAGGCAACGGCATCATTTATACCCTTACAACGAAGGCAGCCGATCGCCTGGCAGCTTGGCTTCGAAGCCGCGGCTTGGCGGTCGAAGCCTATCACAGCCGCCTTGAGGAAGAGGAAGGGGCCGAAAAGGGCACCGCTCGCCGGACCTTGGAAGCGCGTCTGCGCGCCAACGACTTGAAGGCGCTGGTCTCGACTACCGCGCTGGGCATGGGGTTCGACAAACCCGACCTTGCCTTCGTCATTCATTACCAAGCGGCATCGTCGATCATCCAGTATTATCAACAGGTTGGTCGGGCGGGTCGAGCCCTGGACAGCGCCTATGGAATTTTACTGTGCGGTGACGACGACGAGCAAATCGTCAATTCCTTCATCGATAGTGCATTTCCCCCTCATGACCACGTCATCCAGGTTCTGTCAGCCTTAGAGGAAGCCGAAGACGGGCTGAAAGTTGGGGAATTGACCCGGGCAGTGGACCTGTCGGAAGGACGGATCACGCACATCCTCAAATTGATGGCGGTACGCGATCAGGCGCCAATCTTCAAAGACGGCACTAAATGGTTCCGGTCTCCGCACCCATATGAACCTGACCACCAAACCATGGAAACGGTTTCGGCGACCCGCCGCCACGAATGGGCGCGCATGAAGGAATACGTGCGCACGCCCAATTGCCGGATGCGCTTCCTCGTTAACGAACTGGACGATCATACGGCAGCGGATTGCGGCCACTGCGCCAGTTGCAGGGGTGACAATCTGCTGGACATGTCGGTCAACCCCAGAACGGTCCAAGACGCAGTGCGCTGGGTCCGTGGCAATGGTTTCGAGATCTTGGATCCGAAGAAATTGTGGCCTTCATGCGATCCCTTCCCCGAATATGGCTGGGCAGGAAAGATCCGCACGCCCCTGGAATCGGGACGCGCGCTGTCAGTCTGGGGCGATCCTGGATGGGCGAAGCTGGTCAAGGACGGCAAAGAAGACGGGCGTTTTGATGACGAATTGGTGAACGCGTGCGCCGAATTCATCTCCGAGCGTTGGAGGCCCGGACCGCCCCCCACCTGGGTCACCTGCATCCCCTCACTGCGGCGCCCTGAATTGGTTTCCGATTTTGCCCGGCGATTGGCCGATAAGTTGGGCTTGACGTTCTCTGCGGCGGTGACAAAAATTAAGGTTACCCCACAGCAGAAGACCATGCAGAATTCCTGGCATCAGGCGCGAAACCTGGACGGGGCTTTCGAAGTAGTCGAGAATGCCGTTTTGGAGGGTCCGGTCTTGTTGGTCGATGACATCGCCGATTCCGCGTGGTCGCTTACCGTTTGTGGCGTCCTGCTGCGGGAAGCGGGAGTGGAAGCCGTCCATCCCTTAGTGCTCGCGCTCGCCAAATCAGCCAGTCCCGATTAAGGCTAATGACCGCCGGTCTTCCGATAAGCTCTGATACACAAGCAACTTTAATGTTGTTTTCCCCCCTTGTGGGGAACACCGACGTCAGGCCGCTCAGCCTGGGCGAATATAATGCCCTGGCAAAATGGCTCGCGGCTCGGTCGTTACGCCCGTCAGATATTCTGACTGACCGCTCGATTCTTGACCAACCCGAGTTGATGGAAACGGGCATTGATCCTCAACGGCTTGACCGTTTGATGGAACGAGGAATGGCTTTAGCCATCGAAACAGACCGATGGAGCCAGCGGGGCTTGTGGGTTTTGGGGCGAGGCGACGAAGGTTACCCCAAGCGCCTGCGCAATGCCCTACGCCACTCTGCCCCGCCCCTTCTCTTCGGCATCGGAAGACGCGATTTGCTGCTCCACGATGGATTGTGCATCGTCGGTTCGCGTGAAGCCTCCCCGGAAGCAATGGCCTTCGCTCGCCGTCTCGCTGAGAGTTGCGCCCAATCCGGCTGGTCCGTTATCTCCGGCGGAGCCCGAGGGATCGACCAGGAAGCCATGAACGGGTCACTTGAGCTTGGTGGATCCGTGATTGGTGTTATGGCAGAGGGATTGGCTAAGGCCGTTCCAAAAGCCCTCCGCGCCCCCGTCATGGACGGGTGTCTTTGCCTAATTTCGCCATTCCCGCCGGAAGCTCGGTGGACTCCGGCTCGGGCCATGGAACGCAATAAATATATCTATGGACTGTCCATGGCGGCCGTCATCGCCGAAAGCGACATCAAGGGGGGGACCTGGGCGGGAGCGCAGGAAAACTTGCGTTGTCGTTGGGTTCCTGCCGGTATCCGCAGTGAGCCAAACGGCACGGCCGGCAACCGCAAACTTGAAGATTTAGGCCTGCTTCCCATCCACGATGCGGAGGTTGCCGATGGATCGGCCCTATGCGCATGGCTGGAGCAAGCGGTGAACCGCTTCGATCGTGCCCGTGACGACCTATTCACGCCAAGGCAGGCGGAAGTGATCGACACACAAGTTGAAACGCCACACGAGGAAGCTCCCGGATCACTTTCAGCGGAAGCTCCCTCCCCTGCGGTGGATCTTTTCAAGCTATTTTGCACTTTGCTTGAGGCGCGGATTCGTGACGTTCCGCTCAATGCAGCAGAAGTGGCGGAGCAATTGGAAATCCAGCCTGCTCAAGCAAAAATATGGCTGAAGCGCGCAGAAGACGAAGGCATCGTAACCCTCGGCACCAAGCCCAAAAAGTACAGGCTGCCTACACAGCGACTTCCACTCGGCTAAAACCCGCTCTCCCGCACCACCACCGCCGCCACCACATCGACAATGCGGCCCAGGGGCGAGCGCCATTGGCCGTCGGCGACGACCACGCCCCGTGTGGCTTTTTCGTAATCGGGGCGGTCGCCGTCGAACGACAAATCGACCCGGTAGATGCCCTTGGCCGGGGTCAGCCTGCCATCGCCATCCTTGCGGGCGGCAATGGGGCCGTTATTGGTGGATGACAGGGCGGGCACGTCCAGCACGTCCACGTTCAAATCGGCGATGGCGGTAACCACGCAGGGGTACGATGCCAGGCTGGGGTCGTCGGCGATGAAGCGGGCGCGGGCGCCGGGCTGCAGGCGGCGCAAATCTTCTTCGGACAGGAAGGCGATCACCTCGGGGCGCGAGCGGTCGGCCACATAGGCCAGCGGGGTGGTTTCGTTGACCCACAATCCGGGACGCAGCAGCGGCGACATATCCACCACGGTGCCCTGCATGGGCGAGCGCACCACCAGACGTGCCTGGGCTTGGCGCAGGCCCAATTCCTCGCGTTCATAGGCGGCCAGCTGACTGCGCAGCACGTGCACCGATGCCCGCGCCTTGGCATCGGCGGCTTCGCGCATCAACAAGGCGCGCTGCGCGGCGACCTCGATCTGAACCTGGATCAACTTGTTGCCCAAATCGGGCGCGGACAGTTGCGCCAGCACCGCGCCGGCCTCCACCTTGTCGCCGCGCTTGACCACAATGGCATCCAGCCGCGCCGCCTGCGGCGAGAAGATGGCGGAATAGGCCGAGGCACGCGCCAAGGCCGGCATGTCGACGCTGCCCTTCCACGGCACCGCCAGCAGAAGCAACGCAGCAATGCCCAGGACCACGGGAAGCCGAAGACGCTTGGCCTCGATTTGCTGGCGATACTCCCACCATTCCCGCACTTCGCTCATCACCGGCTTGGCGATGAACCAGCCCAGCTCTACCGCGAACAGCAAGATGCCCAGCAGCTTGAAGAACATGTGATAGACCAGCAACGCGATGCCTAGAAACAGCACCAGCCGGTACAGCCACGTGCCGTAGCAATAGGCCAACAGGATAAACTGCAGCCGGCGGGGGAAGTGTTCGGGCGGCGGCTCGCCCAAGCCCAGCAGGGCCTCGCGCAGGCGCCAGCGGCCCAGCGCAAACGAGCGTTCCTGCAGGTTTTCCATGCCCAGGCCGTCGGCCAGCAGGTAATAGCCATCGAAGCGCATGAACGGGCTGGCGTTCATGGCAATTGTCGCCACCAAGGTGACCGTGACCATGGCGAAAGCAGCGGAGCGGGCCGGGCCATCGGGCAGGAAGCTCCACGCCAGCAGCGCCACTGCCGCCAGGATCATTTCCGCGCCCATGCCGGCGGCGGCCACCGCCATGCGCTGGCGCCGCGACACCAGCCGCCACACGTCCGAGGTATCGGTGTATAGCACCGGCATCAACACCAGAAAGGCCAGCCCCATGGTCGGCACCCGGCAGCCCAGCCGCTTGGCGGTGAAGGCGTGCCCCAGTTCGTGCACCATTTTAGACAGGCCCAAGGCGGCACCGAACCACGCAGCACCCTGCCACGAAAAGAAATGGGGGAAGGTGGACAGGAAGACGTCCCATTGCCGCGCCACCAGGAACAGCCCCAGCAGCGCCGCGGCCATCACGGCCAGCAGGAAGTTGCGGGTATAAAGCGGCCTTACCAGCGGCAGCGCCGCCGCCAAAAAGCGGTCGGGGCGCACCAGCGGCAGGCGGAAGAACAGGTAATTGTGCAGCAGCCATTTATACCAGACCGGACGCGCGGCCATGGCGAACGCCCCCAATCTGGCCACGCCCTCGGCAGTGCTGCGCTGGACCAGATGGTTCATTTCCAGAAATTCCGCCATCTGGATCAGATCACCCTGGTCCACGGACAATCCGGTTTCCGCCTGAGTGCGCGCCAGCACTTGGGCGGGATCGCCCACGCCCCAACGGGCCAGCATTTCGAAGGCTGCGCGGCCAATGCGGAAATAGCGGTTGCGGGCGGGGTCGTGGATGGTCCAACTGGGCGTGCCGTCGCGCCCCTCCGGTCCCGGATACAGGCGAAGGTCGTCGCGCAACGGCGGCAGCTTGGCCGGCGCCGGGTTCAGGTTGAGCGCCTCGGTCATAGACCCAGCATGTGACGCAGCGCCGCGATGGGGCGGCGGAACAGATACAGGAACAGCGGCACACGCGGGCCGTCGATGCGGATAGTGCCGCGCAGACCGATGCGGGGCGCGGTTTCGCCGGGCTCAAGCTGTCCACGCACCCGATAGGCCAGGATGCCCTCGTCGCTCATGGCGGCTTCGTAGGATGCCTCGGCCAAGCGGGCGGAAACGGGGCGCAACGGATCGGCGTCCAGGAACATGACCATGGCATTGCCCTCGGCCAGCACCAGGGCGTCGGCCACGGGCAGATGGGCTTCGATCATGACACGGGCGGGGTCGGCCAGGGTGACGATGCGTTCGCCGGTGCGCACCGGCTTGCCGATCCAGTCATTGACGTTGCGGAACACCGCCACCCCTGCCCGTTCGGCCTTGACGGCAGAGCGCGCCAGCAGGCTGGAGGCATGATTAAGCTCAGCCGTCTTCAGATCCACCTGGGCACGGGCCAGCGCCACCTGGGCGGCGCTTTGCGGGTCGGACATGGCGCCCTGCTCGGCCTTGCGCAGTTCCGCCTGGGTCACCGCCAAATCCTCGGCCGCCACCTGGGCACGCGCTGTCAGATCGGTGTCGTCGAAGGCCAGCAGCTTTTGGCCCTCGGTCACGGTTTCGTTGGGACGCACGAAAAAGCGGGCGATGACGCCGTCCAGGGGGGCCGCCACGACGAAGGGCTCGTCGGCAATCACCTCGCCCGGAGCCAGGGCCGATTGACGTACCGGCAGCAGCAACAGCACCAGCAGCGCCACCACCGACCACGCCCACAGCTTGCGGCTTTTGACCCAGGCGGGAAGCGCGCGGACCGGCCCGATCAAGGCGGCCCAGGCATGGGCGTAGGTCTCGGCCAAACGCTCGGCCAACACCAGTTCCTCGTCGGCAAAGGGCTCGGCCCGACTGAGCCACAACACGCCCACCGGCTGGCCGTCGGGCTTGATCAGCGGCACCCACAGCACATGAGCGGCGGACCATTCGGCCCATTCCGCCCGCTCGCGCTCGGTCACCGCGTCGCGTTCGACCCGATGGGCGCGGCGGCTGTCCTCATGAACGGAAAGGTGGCGGGCGCAGGCCGTGACCCAGCGCAGTTGCGGGGCATTTGCATCGGGGGCCGGTACGTCGGACACCGCCGTCACACTGGCGGCATGATCCTTGGACCACGCCAGCACCATGGCTTGGCGATAGGGCAGCAGCATGCGGGTGCGGTTGGCGATGACGAAGCGCAGGCCCTCCAGGCTTTGGGCAAAGCGCGCCTCGTGCTCAAGCTGCAGCAGCGTCAGCAGCGGGCTCCCCCCGGGGGCCACCGCCATTATTGCGCCGGGGGGACGAAGGTGGCGCTGCCGCTCATGCCGGCGATGACGCCCTCGGAGCGTTTGTCCAGCAATCCGACCACCGAAACCGATTGACTGACCGCATCGATGCGGGCGCCCAGGCGGGTGACCTTGCCGTTATAGGTCAGGCCGGTTTCATCCACCTTGAGACCGAAGGACACGCCCGGCTTCAGCCATTTCAGCCAGCCCGAGGGCGCCACCATGCGCACTTCGATCTGGCTGTCGTCCAGGATGGCCAATAAGGGCTGGCCCGGCGGCACGCTTTCATGGGGCTGCGCCCTGCGTTCCACCACCCGGCCCGAGAATGGTGCCCGGATGATGCAGCGGTCCACCGGCACGCGGGCGGAATCCACGTGGGCGCGCTGTTTCTCCAGCTCGGACTCGGCCAGTTGCAGCTCGAGCTGGCCGGCTGATTTCAGCCGCGCCAATTCGCGCACATTGGCGACCGATTGATCGGCGGCCTTCAGCGAGGCACGGGCCTCGGCCAAGGCGGCGCGAAAGGCGGCGCAGTCGAACGACACCAAGGTGTCGCCCTTCTTGAACCGCTCGCCGTTTTGGAAGGGCAGCGCGTCGATGCGGGCAGCCAGTTCACCGGCCAGCACCGCTTCGTTCACCGGCGCCAGCATGGCACGCACGCTGTCGCTGGATTGGGCAAAAGCCGGCGGCGCCGCAAGCAGCGCCACCGCGAGAACCATGCCACGCAGCCTCATCGGCCCTTCACCTGCATCAGTCCCAGACCGACATCTTCCCACCAATTCGAAACGGCGGCCAAGGCCTTGGCATTGGGCGGACGCTGCTCGGCCCCCGCCACAATGGCTGGGTCGAGGCCAGCATTGGCGGACGGCGCGGACACCACCTGCATGGCCAGCAGGCGGGCGCTGGGCTGGGGCACCGGCGGGGCGGATGCCACTTGTGCGACCGCCGGCACGGGCACCATCTGGACCGTCAGCGGTGCCGGGACCGGCACCGGGGTGACAGCGGGAACCGCCGCCATGGGGCTCTCGGCGTTCAGCGGAGCTTCCTCGATCCTGGCCTTCTGCGGAATCGCATCCTGGCGCTCGGCTTCCACATCCTCGGCGGTGGCCGAGACCAGCTTGCCTTCACGCCAGCGATCCATGCTGGTTTTGATGGCGCGGGCCAGGGTCGGGATGTCGTGGCCGTCCACCTGGGCCGGCAGCGGATCAGCACCGGCGGTCAGGAAGACGCGGCCCATGGCGTTGGTCACGTCGGCAAAGGCCATATCGCGGCGCAGCTCGGCCAGCACCGAATTGACTTCGGAGCTGATCAGATCCATCTCGCTGGACCGTTCGGTTTGGCGCGATGCCAAATTCTGTTCCAGGATGGCGCTTTCCACCTGATTCAGTTCGGTGGCGGTGCGGAATTCGCTGACCGACTGCTGATAGCCCAGCCAGGACACGTGCACCTGGGACATGACGGCGATGGACAGGGCCAGACGCCGGGTGTGGGCCACGTCCTTGGCGCCCTCGCTCTCGCGAACACGCGCGGGACCGTTCAGGAAAGTGTCGAACAGGTTGAAATTGACCTTGGCGACATAGCTCCACCAGTGGTTCGACTGGGTAAACGAGTTGCTGTCGTAATTGTAGCGGCCATCCAGAGTGATGCCGGGCAGCATCTGCAGCATGGCCCGCTTGATGTCCTTGTCGGCGATGCGGCCCTGATAGGTCTCCTCGCGCAACTCAGGACGGCTGAGCATGGCGGCACGTTCCAGATCAGCAAGCTCGATGCCGACCTTCGGCTCCTGGAAGGCGTTTTCATCCACCGCCAGCTGGAACTCCTGGCCCGGCTTGAGGCCCATAAGCGCCGCCAACTGGATCTTTGAGCCCACCAATTCACGGCGGATCTGCTTGACCTGACGCAGCATCTCCAGCAACTGGCGGCGATAGACCAGGGAGTCCAGCGGGCGCTTCAGCCCCTTGGTCTCGATGGTGCGCGACGACGCCAACGCCTGATCAATGCGCGCCTGCAACGGGTCCAAACGCTTGATCAGCCGTTCAGCCGCCACCGCCTGCCAATAGGCGCTGCGCACGTCCTGAACGATATTATGGACAACCTTGCGGCGGCGCTCCTCGACGATCAGGCCGCGATCGGCTTCCTGCTGGGCGCGCACATAAGACACGCCAAAATCCAGCAAATTCCAGGACAGGCCGTAATCGTAGACCGTGCGTTCGCGGTCCTGCGAGGTGGACATTTCCAGCGACTGCACTTGGGTCAGCACCGAACGCGACGTCGATGCCGACGAATTGTTGCGGCCTTCATAACCCGCCTTGGCGGTCAGCTGCGGCAACATGGACAGGTTCGAGGTGGTCAACTGCCGCTCGGACAGCGCCGCTTCCATCAGCTTCAGCCGATGATCCATGTTGTACTTCACGCCGCGCGCCATGGCCTCGTACAGCCCCAGCGGGGCGGTCAGCGGCTCTTGGTCGCCGAACAAGGCCGCCACGTCCTGCTTGGCGCGTTCGGCATTTTCCTCGGGTGTAAGCGGCTCGCGCACGACCGCGCAACCCGACAGAACCGCTACCGCAACCGAAGCCGCCAGCCATGAGCGAAAACGTGAAACCTGGACTCGCCGTCCTGCGAGTCCCTTGTCATTCAGCTTGGACACAAAGCCCCCCTACCCAGTGATCGCTCATCATTCGTTTTAAACAGCAAGCCTTCAGGCCGCCAAATCGTCGCCCAGCGCGGCCAAGGCCGATGCCAACCGCGCCAAATCCGACCAGCCGCTGGCAGCTTGCGCCGCCAATTGATCGGCGAAGCCTTCATTGCCCTCAGCCGCCAATCCGCCGTCCTGGGAATCGGAACTGCCCTGCCGCTGGTTGCCCTGCGGCTGCGATTCGCCCTGGGGCGCATTGCCCTTAGGTTCACCGTTACCTTGGCCGTTGTTGCCTTGGCCGTTGTTGCCTTGGCCTTGGCCGTTGTTGCCTTGGCCTTGGCCTTGGCCTTGGCCTTGGCCTTGGCCTTGGCCGTTGCCTTGGCCCTGACCTCGACCACCGCCCTCGCCTTGGCCGAAGCCGCCGCCCTGGCCTTGGCCGAAGCCGCCGCCCTGGCCTTGGCCGAAGCCGCCGCCCTGACCCTGGCCGAAGCCGCCACCCAAGCCACCACCCTGGCCACCGCCTGACGGGGCGTTGCCCGACCCCGTGCCAAGCGAGCTTCCAGTGTTGTAGATAGCATCAAGACCGCCGCTCAGGCCGGGCTTCACCATCAAGCCGGGGGTCGGCGGCGTGCCGCCGACGAAACCGTGTTCACTCGCCTCTACCGCCTTCACCGGAGGCGCCGGAGGAGGAGGAGGAGGGGCTGGTATGTTGACGACCGACTGCACGGCAGGCGGCGGTGACGCCGGCGGCGCCGGCGTATTGACAGACGTCGTAGGCTGTTTATCCAGATTGGTGGTGTTGGTCTCCACCACCGGCTTCGGACTAACGATCAACGGGACCACGTCCGTCGATTCCGGGCTTTGGTTTCCGGCGGCGTCGGTCGCTTTGGCGGTGATGTTAAGCGTCCCCGTTTGCGAGACGGCCGTATTCAGCGTCCAGGCCCCGCTTCCATTGGCAGTGGCGCCCACCGCCACGCCATTGGCATAGACGGTAACCGTGCTGTTGGCCTCGGCGCTGCCGGAGACCTGAACCGCGTCGCCCGCCGTCACCGACGAGGCCAACAGGGTCACCCCGGTGGGCTTAACGGGCGCGCTGGTATCAATGGTGATCGACAGGGCGGAGGAGGCCGCCGAGGTGTTACCGGCGGCATCGGTCGCCGTAACGGTGACCGTATGGACACCCTCCGCCAGCGCCGAGGAGGTGATGGACCAAACGCCCGAGCCATTGGCAGTGGCGCTGCCGACCTGGGTGGCACCGTCATAGAGCTTGATGGTGCTACCGGCCTCGGCGGTGCCGGTGAAGGTCGGGGTGGTGGTGTTGGTAAGGTTGTCGGTGCTGGAACTGCCGCTATCGGTGCCGGCCGTCAAGTCCGGCGTCGACGGCGCGACTGGCGCAGTGGTGTCCACCGTCACGTTAAAGTTGGTGGAGACGGAACCGACATTCCCCGCCAAATCGGTAGCGGTGGCAGTGAAGGCGTAGGTGCCCTCGGCCAAAGTGACGCCGGTGTAGTCGTAGGTCCAGGCACCACCGGCGCTGGCGGTGGTGGTACCAAGCAACACTCCGCCACGATAGACGCTGACGGTGCTGTTGGCCTCGGCGGTGCCCGACACGGTTAGGGTGGTGTCGTTGGTAATGCCGTCGGCAGTACCGCTGTCGGTGGAGATGCCGGTAACCGCCGGCACGCTGGGCGCAGTGGCATCAATGGTGATCGACAAGGGGGCGGAGGCCACCGAGGTGTTACCCGCCGTATCGGTCTGCTTGGCCGTAACGTTATGGACGCCCGCCGCCAGCGCCGAGGTGGTGATGGACCAGTTGCCGCTACCGTCGGCAGTGGCGCTGCCCAGGGCGGTCGTGCCGTCGCTGTCATACAGAGTGACCGTCACCCCCGCTTCCGCCCCGCCGCCGCTGATAACAGGGGTGGTGACGCTGGTCACGTTATCGGTATTGATACCGCTGTCCGAAGCGGTGGCAAGGTCCAACCCCGTGGGCGCCGCCGCCGAAGTATCGACGGTGATCTCCAGGGAGGCGGAGGCCGCCGAGACGTTGCCCGCCGTGTCGGTCTGTTTGACGGTCAACGTATGGGTCGCGGAGGTCAGGGTCGAACTGGTGATGGACCAATTGCCCGAACTGTCAGCGATGGCGGTACCCAGGGCGGTCGTGCCGTCGCTGTCATACAGGGTGACCGTCGCCCCCACTTCCGCCCCGCCGCCGCTGATGACGGGGGTGGTGACGCTGGTGATGGTGTCGGCGGTGTTACCGCTGTTCGAAGCGGTGGCGAGGGCCAGCCCGGTGGGTGCCGACACCGAAGTGTCGATGACGATGGCCATCCCCGCCGATTCCGCCGAACTGTTCGTCGCCTTGTCGGTCTGCTTGGCGGTCAGCGTGTGGGACCCGGCTGTCAGGGTCGCGCTGGTAATGGACCAATTACCCGAACCGTCAGCGATGGCGGTGCCCAGGGCAGTCGCGCCTTCGTACAAGGTGACCGTCGCCCCCGCTTCAGCCCCGCTGCCGGTGATGACGGGAGTGGTGACGTTGGTGATGGTGTCGCTGTTATTGCCACTGTTCGAAGCGGTGGCAATTGCGGAAACCACCGGCGCGTTCGCCACATTATCCAACGTATAGGTCTGACCGGCGGTGTAGCCGGTCAGAATGGCGGTGGTGCCGTTGCTGCTGGCGACGATGCCGGTGCTGCTGCTGTTCAGGTCCAATTCTACGGTGCCATTACCCGACAGCCCGGCCACATGCACCGTATAGGTGCTGGAGCCGGCGCCTCCGGCGGTAACGCTAATGTCCGCGGCGCCACTGACCCCCGCCCCCTTGACCACGCTGAAGTCGGACGCATCGACCCCGTCCACCGCTTGGTTGAAGGTGACGGTGTAGTTCAGACCGCTGGTGCCCTTGGTCTCGGCGATGACAGAGCCGGTGCGATTGATGGAGCTGACCGCCGGAGTGTTAACGGCGTTGATGGTGAACGCCTTGTCATAGGTGTTGCCGCCCGCATCGGTCACCCGGACATTGACATGATAGGTCCCTTCCAGGACCGCGCTGCCGCCCACCTTCAGCGTGCCGCCGACGATGGTGAAGCTGCCGTTATCGGCGCTGTTAGCCGGCGTTCCGGCATCACTGACCAGCGAATAGGTGAAGGTCTCCGACCCACTGTTGGTATCGGTGGCGGAAAGCGTCCCCACGGTCGCGCCGGCGGCCAGCAGCGTGGTGGTGTTGGACAGCGCCACATCGGTGGGCGCGTGGCCATCGATGGTGACGGGGCCGGTAATGGCGGTGGTGTAGGCGGTGCTGGAATTGCCCGCCGTATCTACCAGCACAAGGGCAACCGACGGCGTGCCGGAGAACAAATCGGCGTCGCCCGCCGTCACCGTGTACGACCCCGTATAATGGGTGGCGTCGGTGCGGCTGAAGCTGGTGAAGGCGCGCCCGTTGATGGTGCCGGTGGTTCGGCTATAGCTATCGCCGCCGTCACTATCGACCACGATGGTGGCGGTCAGGGTGTCACCGATCTTATAGGACGCGGCGTTCAAAGTGACGCTTTGCACCACCGGTGCCACGGTGTCCACGGTGACCGACAAGGACGAGGAAGCCGCCGAGACGGCGCCCGCAGTGTCGGTCTGCTTGGCGGTCAGCGTATGCGTCCCGACCGACAGGGCCGAGCTGGTGATGGACCAGTTGCCCGAACCATCGGCGGTGGCGGTGCCCAACGCGGTGGTGCCATCGGTGTCGTACAGGGTGACCGTCGCCCCCACCTCTGCCCCGCCGCCGCTGATGACGGGGGTGGTGACGCTGGTGATGTTGTCGGTGGTGGAACTGCCGCTGTCCGACGCGGTGGCGAGGTCCAGCCCGGTGGGCGCCGACGCAGAATTGTCGATAACCGCCATTACGGAGGAGGAGGCCACCGAGGTATTGCCCGCCGCATCGCTCGCCTTAGCGGTGATGGTATGGGGGCCGGCCGCCAGCGCCGACACGGTAATGGACCAATTGCCTCCGCCATCGGCAGTACCAGTGCCGATCACGGTGTTGCCATCGGTGTCGTACAGCTTGACGGTGCTGCCCGCCTCGGCGGTGCCGGTGAAAGTGGGCGTGGTGACGTTGGTGAGATTGTCGCTGTTGAAGCTGCCGCTATCGGTACCCGCCGTCATGTCCGGCGGCGCCGGAGGCGCGTTTGGCGCCGTGCTGTCGATGGTGACCGTCAGCCCGGCCGACGCCACCGAAACGTTGCCGGCGGCATCGGTCGCCTTGGCGGTGACGGTATGGGCACCTGCCATCAGCGACGACACGGTGATGGACCAAGCGCCGCCGCCGTCTGCAGTGGCGGAGCCGAGCAAAGTGGCGCCATCGGTGTCGTACAACTTAACGGTGCTGCCGGCCTCGGCGGTGCCGGTGAACGTGGGGGTGGTGGTGCTGGTAAGGTTGTCGGCGTTGGAGCTGCCCAGGTCGGTGCCGGAGGTCATGTCCGGCGCCGACGGCGCGCTGGGGGCGGTGGCATCGATGGTGATCGGCAGGCCGGACGACGCCACCGAAACATTGCCGGCGGCATCGGTCGCCTTGGCGGTGACGGTATGGGCACCCGCGCTCAGCGCCGAGGTGGTGATGGACCAAGCACCGGCACCGTCTGCAGTGGCGGTGCCGATCAAAGTGGTGCCGTCGGTGTCGTACAGCTTGACGGTGCTGTTGGCTTCGGCAGTGCCGGTGAAGGTCGGGGTCGTGGTGCTGGTGATGTTGTCGGTGCTCGACGACCCGCTGTCGCTGCCCGCACTCATGTCTGGCGTCGAGGGCGCAGTTGGCGCAGTGGCGTCGATGGTGATCGCCAGCCCGGACGACGCCACCGAAACGTTGCCCGCCGTGTCGGTCGCCTTGGCCGTGACGGTGTGTGCGCCCGCTCCCAGCGCCGAGGTGGTTATGGACCAATTGCCCGAACCGTCGGCGGTGCCGGTGCCGATCAGGGTGGTTCCGTTGGTGTCGTACAGCTTGACGGTGCTGTTGGCCTCGGCGGTGCCGCTGAAGGTCGGCGTGGTGGTGCTGGTAAGGTTGTCGGTGCTGGAGCTGCCCAGATCGGTGCCCACCGTCATGTCCGGGGCCGACGGCGCGCTGGGCGCGGTGGCATCGATGGTGATCGCCAGACCAGAGGAAGCCACCGAGGTGTTGGTGGCGGCATCGGTCGCCTTGGCGGTGATGGTGTGGGCACCCGCGCTCAGCGCCGAGGTGGTGATGGACCAATTGCCGCCGGTGGCGGTGCCGGTACCGATCAGGGTGGTGCCATCGGTGTCGTACAGCTTGACGGTACTGCCGGCCTCGGCGGTGCCGGTGAAGGTGGGGGTGGTGGTGCTGGTGATATTGTCTGTGCTGGAGCTGCCCAGATCGGTGCCCGCCGTCATATCCGGCGTCGAGGGGGCGTTAGGCGCGGTCGTGTCGACGGCCGGACCAAGATTAGCCAGAACAAGATTATCAATGAGAATGGTGGAGCCACCACCACCCGCGGTCTTGGTGATGACGACCTTCGTGATGCCAGTGAAATTCAAGGTCACTGTCTTATACGATTGATCGGCCATCGAGCCGGTGCTGACCGCAGTACCTACAGGGGTAGAGCCATTATAGGCTTGAAAGCTGAAAGTGGTATTGCCTAAGGCCCAGGCTTGGTTCTGCACCCACAATGTTGAAATGTCGAATGTCTCACCGTTCGAGAAATGGAACTCGTGCGTGCCGTTCCCGGTACTGGGGGCGAAGACGAATTGCAGTGACCCTGCAGCGGCATCACCACTACCACCATTGGTGACCACCATTCCATCAGGGGACGTCGTTGTGGCGACGAAGGTGTACGAGCCGACAGTAGCTTGGCCGCTGGTGTCGCCATCGGACACATTTTCGAAATTATAGGTGCCGTTATAGACGGCGAGCTCATGGCCATAACCATCTAGCACGGCGCGGTCGGCGAACAGCGAGGTTTCAATCGTGCCGGTGCTCTTTTCCAGATCCCAATCGCCCCCCGCAGCCTTGCCACCGGTGGTGTCGGTGGACGCGGCCACATCGGCATGGAGTTGTTGCGACAAATCGCTGATGAACTTAACGCCAGCTTCGCTTTCGGCCACGTTGCAGCCATACAGCAACACGTCGGCACCGGTCTTCAGCGAACGGGCAATATCAGAGATTTCGCCTTGATGCGACGCCATGGTCGCCTCGTTCAGATTCGTGCTGCCCAGTTGCACATCGCCGGCGCTGCCGTGACCAAGGATGTGAATGGCGTCCAAATTCTGGTGGTCGCTGCAATATTGGGCCATCTGCGCCCAGCCATCGGCGGAACCATCCACCTGCACCACGTCAATACCGGGATGAGCAGCGGCGACAAGGTTTTGCCAATCCAGAATGCGGGTGTCCACGAACACCACTTCGTGGCGCGCAGTATCCGTGCCGGACAACGTCACGGAGACCGTGGGCTCGCTGACGGCGGCAGGGTCGGTAACAACGGCGTGCACGGTATCCACCACCGGCGAAATCGGGCTGGCAGGGGCGGCATCGGTATGTGCAGTGTCGGCAGGGGCGTCGGCCTGGGGGATTGCCGCAGCAACCTCCACTGCCGTGGCGACAGCGGCACCGTCGAACATCATCCGCGGTTCCAGCGCCATCATCAGATGGGATGACGCTACGGCCGCACGCTTCCTGCGTTGCGTCCCTTTGGAGCCACCCTTAATGACGCCCATATCCATGCCTGCCATGACGCTCTCCCAGATCGCGACGCGGCGTGTGACGCCGGGCCGCCTCTCGCAATGCCCTTGACCAGCGGCGCGCCGGGCTATCCCGTAACACGCGCAGCTCCCCACGGTCAGGCGCACGCAGCCAACAGGCAGCGCCCGCCAAAGTATTCACTTTAATGGATATACCATTATTGGGCTTTATCCGTCACTAGGCGAAATGTCACAGATTGAGGCGCCCTCGACACCACGCAGCCCTTATCACCGCCGAAATCGGCGGCCAGTGGCATTTGTATACAACCACTGATTATTAGCGCGGTGACAAAATATCCGTTCGGCGGTATTATGCTCCACACCACCTTAAGGCGGAGACCGCATGCTGCGGCGATATTTCAACTTAATCAGTTATTATGGAGCTATGATGCACCTACACGGCATCACCTTGCGCCCCATGCGCGACCCTGACGACATGCCCTTCCTGTTCGCGCTGTTCCACGACATCCGCATAGGCGAATTGGCGCAGACCGGTTGGCCGGACGAACAGAAAATCGAATTCCTTACCCAACAATTCACCTTCCAGCACCACGCCTACACCACCAACTACCCCGGCGCCCAACTGGACATCGTGGAAATGGAGGGCGCGTCCATCGGGCGATGGTACGTCCATCGCGGCAGAGACGACATCAGGGTGATGGACATCGCCATCGCCCCCACATGGCGCAACCACGGCATCGGTCAATGGCTGCTGCGCGAGGTGATGGATGAGGGAACCGCAGCCGGCAAGCCCGTTACCATCCATGTGGAAAAGATGAACCCCGCCATGCGGCTGTACCTCCGCCTTGGCTTCGTCAAGATCAAGGATGCCGAGGTCTACGACCTGTTGGGGTGGACACCCCAAACTACCAAGGCCCCGGCAGCGTGAGCGTCTGACAAAGTTCTCTGTGCCTCCGTTGTCTGGACGGAATCAAAGGCACAGAGAGCACCCTAAAATTGTATGCACAATCTATTTGCTATTCTTGATAGTTAATTATTGCCAGCAACTGGCGCCATGTGTGAATGTATTCCCGCAAATGGGGTATTTACCCAGGCCAGACAGCCTGCGGAAAATTCCGCATCGGCTTATCAACCTCTATAGGGGGGACACATGGACCCGTTTCTCGGAGAAATCCGCTATTTCGCGTTTGGGTATGCGCCCGATGGTTGGGCGGAATGCAATGGCGCCCTGTTGACCATTCAGCAGAATACCGCGCTTTATTCACTGCTTGGCATCCAGTATGGCGGCAACGCCAGCCTCAACTTCAACCTGCCTGACTTGCGTGGCCGTGCGCCCTTGGGCATGGGCCGCCGGGCCACGGACGGCGCCTACTTCACCGAGGCGCAGAAGCTGGGCTCTGAGACCATCGTCCTGTCTTCGACTCAGGTTCCGTCGCACACTCACCAGCTAAACGCTTCTGCGGTCACGCCGGTGGTTAGCGCCGATAACAAGGCTCCTACGGACAATTTGACCGGCCATGCCGCCACCGGTGGTTTTCCGCCCGTGAGCGGTGTCGGCGTTACCGGCATCTATAACAATACCGCCACCGCGACCACGCCCATTACCCTGCACACCAACACGGTGGCCACGGTAGGCGGCAACGTTGGTCACGAAAACTGCGCACCCAGCATGGCCTTGATGGCTTGCATCGCCATCTCCGGCCTTTACCCGACCCGCCCTTAGGAGGAGCCAATGTCCGAAGCTTATATTGGCGAAATCCGCATCTTCGCGGGCAATTTCGCTCCGTTGAATTGGCAGGCCTGCGACGGTCAGCTGATGCCGGTCAACCAGAATGAGGCCCTGTTCTCGCTGCTTGGCACCACCTATGGCGGCGACGGCGTCAACACCTTTGGCCTGCCCAACCTGAAGGGCCGCGTTCCCGTGGGTTACGGCCAGGGCACCGGCCTGTCCAACCGTCCTTTCGCCCAGACGTTCGGCGCCACCAGCGTCACCCTGACGCAGGCCAATTACCCGGCGCACACCCACGCCGTCACCGCCGATGCCGCCGTGCAGACCACCACCTGCAACGCAACCGGCCATCTGTGGGGGCAAAGCCTTCCCAGCGGCAGCCTCTTCGCCTATGTGGACGGCGCCACCAACCCGGCCCTGACCACCATGGCCAGCGTGGCCGCCAATGCGGGGACCGGTTTACCCCATGAAAACATGCAGCCCTACGCGGTGGTCACCATGATCATCGCCACGCTGGGCATGTACCCCACTCGGCCCTGACGGAGAGAACCCATGGATCCGTTTTTCGGAGAGATCCGTCCTTTCGCCTTTACCTTCGCGCCTGTGGATTGGGCCTTTTGCACCGGCCAAACCATGTCCATCCAGCAGTTCCAGGTGCTGTACGCGGTGATCGGAACCAAGTTCGGCGGCAACGGGACAACCACTTTCAACGTGCCCGATCTGCAGGGCCGCATGCCCATCCATCGTGACAATGTGAACTACCTGGTCGGTCAGACCGGTGGCGCGGGCACGGTGACGCTAGACACCAACCATTCCCTTGCGCACACCCACGCTCTGCAGGCCGGCAATGTGAACGGCACGCAGCAGCTTCCGGGTGGCGGCGTTACGCCCGCGACTGCCAGCTTGCTGGCGATTGCAGCGACGGCGTCGGGACTGGCCAACACGCGGCAGAAGCCCATGTACGCCGATCCGACTAGCCTCACGCCCATGTCGCCCACCGCCTTGTCGGCGTTCGGCGGCGGGGCCGGCGGGGCCGCATCGGCGCACGACAACAACCAGCCTTCGCTGGTGTTGAACTTCTGCATCGCCACCAACGGTGAATGGCCCGAACGGCCCTAGTCGCGGAAGACGCTAAGAAGGGGGCGGTCACCGCAGGTGGCCGCCCCTTTTTTTCGTTAGTTGAAGCAAAGCTGATAATAGATGGGCGAGTTGTCGCCCAACGCCGCGTCAACCAGCCCAACCGGCACGGCGAACGCGGTCATGCGGCCGAAATCGGGATTGCTGAACAGCATGTTCCCCTGGCCCAGATTCAGGCCCGGCGGGCCGGCGAAGAACACGCTGAACGGCTGGCGCTTGGCGTTCGGCGGGGCGTTGCCCTCGCGCTGGCGGCCATGGCTCAGGGTGAAGGACCAGTTGCCCTCTTGATACTCCACCGCAAACGCCTTGTTCAGATGGGCCTCGAAATCGGCGTAGGTCACCGTAGCCAAGTCGATATCGTTCATTATTCCCCTCGATGCTGAGTTCCTAACAGAGCAAATGATAGTATACAGCCGCTTGTCATGCAACCTGTTAGGGCATGTGTTACGCATTACTATCGTGCATACAATCACCTAGGCACTGAAAAGTGGTAGCGCGCCGCACGGGCAGGAACAGGTAGCCACTCCGCCGGCTCGCGGCTATTCTGTGGACACCATGAGCGGGTTCCGTTTCCTCCATTGTGCCGACATCCATCTGGACAGCCCCTTGCGCGGCTTGTCCGCCTATGCGGGCGCGCCGGTGGACGAGGTCCGTTCCGCCACACGCCGCGCCTTGGAAAACCTGACCCGGCTGGCGGTGGACGAGGCGGTGGATTTCGTCGTCATCGCCGGCGATCTGTATGACGGCGATTGGAAGGACTTCCAGACCGGGCTGTTCTTCGCCCAGCAGATGGCGCGGCTGGGCCGGGCCGGCATCCGCGTCTATATGGTTCTGGGCAACCACGA